>JBCCHW010000054.1:0-17672 GCA_039028555.1 Pseudomonadota bacterium
ACGTTTGCCGGCCAGATCCCAGAGCGCGACCTCGATCGCGGAGAGCGCACGCATTTCCGCCCCGGTTCCCCAGGCCCCCACATAGGGTTTCATCCCGGCGGCAAGCTCGGCGATGCGGCGGCTGTCCTGACCCAGAACGAGGGGCGCGAGGCGGGTGTGGATGTCGGCCTCGACCGTTTCCGGCCCGAACCAGGTTTCACCGAGGCCGGTGAGGCCAGCCTCGGTATGAACCAGCACGAACAGCAGGGTTGCGGGCCGGGCCGGGCGCAGGGTTTCTATACGGGTGATTTTCATGAAACCTCTGCTGGTGCTTGTGTCATGTAGTCGAGCCCGACCGCCCCGCGCGGCCTGTAGGATGGATCAGCCCGCATGCGCTCGGCAATCGACAGGTGCAGCACGGCGCCGTCGGCATCCTCGGCGTCGCGGGGCGCACGCGAGAGGAACGCGCCGGCGATGCCGCGGTGACAGCCCTGCATGGGGGCGGCGGCGTCTTCGGCGAAACGTTGGTCCCAGCCGTCGGGCAACAAGACCCCGTGGCGATCTGCATGAGCGAGCATCCAGTTCAGCGGAATGTTTGAAAGCGGTCTCGCCGACTGCAACTGGTGCAGATGCCCGCCCACGTCTCCATGCGCCCCGGGGAACCAGGCCTGTTCGAGCCGTCCGTGCCATTCGGGGCTTTGCCGCCAGAGGATCGGGCGAAAGGCGACCCGATCCTCGTCGATCGCCAGCGCATGGAAGCCATAGGAGATGTGAGCCCCCAGCGAGTGGTCGTGAAACTGCGTCGCCACGGGGGAAAGAGGTGCGAACAGTGGAACGGGCAGACCCAGCGCGCGAACCGTGTCCCAGACGCCGATCATCCTGATTGGAACATCGCGGATGCTGTAGCGGCCAGCAAAGGTCGCCATGGCTCGGTGGTCGCGGCTCATATAGAGGACGAAGGCCTCGCGCAGGCGCCGCTCGCCTGCCTCTTCGGGCTTCAAAAGCCCCAGATGGCCGATCATGCCACCCAGCGAGCGCACCGCATAGGCGCCGCGCGAATAGCCGAAGAGATAGATCCTATCGCCAGGTCGATACCGCTGGCAGAGGAATGCATAGCCGCGCAGGACGGAGAGATTGACGCCCTTGCCCGACGCGGCATTGATCCACTTTCGCAGGCCCCTGCCCTGCACCCCGCGGTCATAGTCAAAGAGCTGACCGGGGCGCTGCCCGACCTCTTCCAGAAGACGCAGGAGCTGCCCGGCATTGGTCTCATGCCCGCGCCTCAGCGACGACAGCGTTCCGTCCGAGATGTAGATCAGGTTACGGGCCATTACATCAGACTAACCTACACGCCCAAAGCGGCCACAATAAGTTTGCCTTGGGTCACACCCGGCTAGTACCAGGCATCGTCCATTGCAGATTTGCGCCTGTCGACATAGTCCTTCAGCGCGTCCTCGATCGCGGGATCCAACGGAGGTGGCGTGTACGTGTCCAACATGTGGTTCCAGCGTTCATAGGCGCGCCGCTGGCTATCCTTGGCGCCGCGTTCCTCCCACTGTTCGCAGCTTTCCGAATCTGACAGGGCCGCATCGTAATAGGCCGTTTCATAATTCGCCATCGTATGGCCAGACCCCAGGAAATGCCCCGCAGGTTCCACATCGTCATAAGCACTGGCGGCAAGGGCATTGTCGTCCATCGGCAGGCCCGCGAGCATTACCTGATAGGCGCCCAGCCGGTCGGCATCGAGGATCAGCTTTTCATACCCGGTGGCCAGCCCGCCCTCGAGCCAGCCGGCGGCATGCAGGGTGAAGTTCGAGCCTCCGAGAACGGTTGAGAGCATCGAGTCAGCGCTCTCGGCCGCGGCCTGCGCATCAGCGATCTTTGACGCGGTCAAGGAGCCGCCGCATCTGAGCGGCACACCCAGCCGCCGTGCGAGCTGCCCGATGACAAAGTTCGACATCACCGGTTCGGGCATCCCAAAGGTAGGCGCGCCGGATTTCAGGCTCATCGAGCTGAGAAAATTGCCGAGCACAAACGGCGCGCCGGGCTGAACGAGCTGGCTGAAGGCACAGCACATCATCGCCTCGGCCAGCGCCTGCGCGATCGAGCCCGCTGTCGTCACCGGACCCATGGCACCGCCCAGTATAAAGGGCGCAACGACAATGCCCTGACCCGCGCCGCAATAGACCTGGATTGCCTCGGTCACGACCTTGTCAACCAACAGCGGCGAGTTGGTGTTCACATTGCCGACGATCACACAGCGTTCGCTGATATCGCCGTGCAGGATTTCAGCCATGGCAACCGAATCTTCGGCGCGCGATTTCTCGACAATCGCCCCCAGATGCGGCTTGTCCGAATAGCGCATATGCGCGAGCAGCATATCGAAATGGCGCTTGTTCACCGGCACATCGCAGGGTTCGCATGTGACGAACCCCCCGTGATGCAGGCTCGGCAGCATGTAGGTCAGCTTCACCAGGCGTTCGAAGTCTTCAATCGTGCCGTAACGACGCCCACCTTCCAGATCGCGCACGAATGGCGGGCCGTAAACGGGCGCAAAGACCTGGTTGAGACCACCGATTCGCACGGTGCGGGCCGGATTGCGGGCATGTTGGGTGAATTCGCTTGGTGCCGTGCGACATAGCTCGCGGGCCATCCCCCGAGGCAGGCGCACGCGGGTGCCCGTGATATCGGCGCCCGCCGCGCGCCAGAGGTCGAGCGCTTTGGGGTCCTCGCGAAACTCGAGCCCGACCTCCTGGATCAACCAATCCGCCTGCGCTTCGATCCGGACCAGATTTTCTTCATCCAAAAACTCGTAAAACGGAACTTTCCTTTTGATATAGGGCGGTGATGCTGTCTCGTTACCCCGACTGTCAGCGCGATTTGCGCGGCTTCGTCTGCGGGGTTTGTCACGCGAAATTTCGACCATGACATGCCTCATTCGTTGCCCTCACCTCCACACTGTACAGGGCTGTCCATTTGTCAACGATTGCATTCATGGAGAGCCGCCAGGGCGGATGTCACATCATGGCACGATCGCCATAATGCCGCTCTCAGAAATGCCCCGATTGTCCCCAAACTGATTGAATAAGAAGTCTTTCTCGGACAATACTTTTCTCGGTATGTAAGGAAGGGTAAACATGACCGATGTGATCAAGATTGCGCTCGACCGCCGGGCGCAGCTCAGTGCAGAGCTTTCGCGTCTCGACGACTTTATCAGGATGGCGGAATCGCTGGTTCAGGAGCAGACATCCCGTGACGGATCGGGCCCGGCCCCGCTTTCCGGTTCGGGGACTCCACCACCGCCGCCCGCCGATGTCGACACGGCAGGTTCTGATGACGGTTCCCGCCCCAGTTCGCGACCGATGGTGTTTCGCCAGAAATCAGCGGGCTGACGGCACAGGCTGACCAAGGTCTTGGGCGGTTGCCGCCCTTGCGCCCCCGTCTCTCTTGGCACTGACGCTGGATACCTTTCGCCAGGGCCTTGGAAAGGCCTGCCGGAAATCTTCTTTCTATTCGTGCCCCCATTCGCCATTCTCCGAACGACGCAACGAGCAGAAAGAGTGGCAGAATGACGATATCCACCTGTGTCTTTGACGCCTATGGGACTCTTTTCGATGTTGCCGCCGCCGCGCGCGAAGCCGCAAGCGAGCCGGAGTTCAGCGAGTTGAGCGATACCTGGATGCAGGTGGCCGAAACCTGGCGCCAGAAACAGCTCCAATACACCTGGCTTCGCGCGGCCGGCGGCGTTCATACGGACTTTTGGAAAGTGACCTGCGACGGCCTCGACTATGCGCTCGAAACCCATGCTCTGGGGCGGCGCGAGCTGCGAGAGCGGCTGTTGCAACTCTACTGGGAGCTTTCCGCCTATCCCGAGGTGCCGGGAATGCTTGCCGCATTGAAACATGACGGTATGCGCACGGCGATCCTCTCGAATGGCAGCCCGGCAATGTTGAACGGCGCCGTCGAGAGTGCCGGCATCGGGGATGTGCTCGATGCCGTGATCTCGGTGGAAACCGTGGGCGTCTTCAAGCCTGCCAAAAGCGTCTATGATCTGATCGGGCACCACTTCGGCGTACCGCAAGGCGACGTTCTGTTTGTCTCGTCAAACTGCTGGGACGCCTGCTTTGCCGCCGCTCAGGGTTTTACCGTCGCCTGGGCCAACCGCAAGGGCGAGCCGATGGACAGGCTCGCGTTCCAACCGCACCATGTCGTCGCGGATCTGACAGGCATCCCCGCGATCGCGAGCGCATCATGAACAGCTTCACGGCAAGCGACGGGCGTCGGATCGCCTATAGCGACACCGGGGGTGATGGCCCCGTCGTGCTCTGCCTCGCGGGCCTCACGAGGGATCAGCGAGATTTCATCGACCTCGCGGCGCATCTCGGTGCCGCGTATCGCGTCATTGCAATGGACTACCGGGGGCGCGGTCAGTCCGAATGGGCCGAAAATCCGCTGGGTGAGTACACACCGCCAGTTGAAGGCCGCGACGCGGTCGAGCTTCTGGCCCATCTCGCCATCCCTGACGTGACGTTGCTCGGCACCTCCCGCGGCGGCCTGATCGGAATGGGTCTGGCCGCACAGGCCCCCGCGCTCGTCAGGGCGCTGATCCTGAACGATATCGGCCCCGTGATCGACGACGCAGGGATCCGGCGGATCATGAGCTATCTGGGTCGCCCGCTGCCTTACGCGAATTTCGAAGCCGCTGCACAGGGGCTCAAGGCCGCCTATGCCGGTGACGCGCCGACCGTCACAGATGCTCAATGGCTCTCCTATGCCCGGAATACGTTTCACGACGACCAGGGGCACCCTATCCTGTCCTACGATCCCAAACTGCGAGATTCCGTCGCCGCCGCGATCGAAGGGCCCCAGATCGATCTCTGGCCCGTCTATGACGCGATAAGTTGTCCGCTTCTCGTTCTGCGCGGCGCCAATTCCAATCTGTTTTCGGCGGCGACTCTGGACGAAATGCAACGCCGCAAACCGGCGCTAACGGCCACGATCGTACCGGATCGCGGGCACTGTCCCTTCCTTGACGAGCCCGAGGCCCTCGCGGCCATAGACACTTTTCTTGCGAGGCAAGCATGAAAGACCACGCCGACGAGGCCGCAACGATCCACGACATCCACGCTGCCCGGGCAAGGCTGGACCCGGTTGTGCGCCAGACGCCTCTTTTGGAAAGCCCGCTCCTCAATGAACAGGCGGGCCGACGTCTGCTGATCAAGGCGGAATGCCTGCAGCGCACCGGCAGCTTCAAGTTCCGCGGCGCGTGGTCGGCCCTCTCGGCGCTCGGGGAACAGACGCGGCGACGCGGGGTTCTCGCCTATTCCTCCGGGAACCATGCCCAGGGAGTGGCCCATGCCGCCCAGCTCTTTGGCGTTCCCGCCGTGATCGTGATGCCGCAGGATGCCCCGGCACTCAAGGTTCGCAACACCAGGGCCTACGGCGCGGAAGTGATTCTCTACGACCGGGCCGGTGGAGAGAGTCGCGAGGAAAAGGGCGCCGCGATCGCCGCTGAACGCGGCCTCACCGTGATCCGCCCCTATGACGAACCCATGGTCATCGCCGGCCAGGGAACCACCGGTCTCGAGATCGCCGAACAGGCACAGGCCGCCGGTATCCGCGAGGCCGAGGTGCTGGTCTGTTGCGGCGGCGGCGGGCTCGCTTCGGGCATCGCGCTGGCACTCGAGAGCGAGGCGCCGGGGATGGTGCTGCGCACCGCCGAACCCGCTGATTTCGACGACTATGCCCGATCCCTCGCGGCCGGCCACCGCGTGGCAAATCAAGGCCACGCCACCTCGATCTGCGACGCGATCGTGACGCCGACACCGGGCGAGCTTACCTTCCCGATCCTCAACAGGCTCGCCGGCGCAGGCCTCGCGGTCGACGATGATGCGGCGCTGGCGGCAATGGCTCAGGCGTTCCTCCATCTGAAGCTCGTGGCCGAACCCGGTGGCGCGATCGCCCTCGCCGCCGCCCTATCCAGGGCCGACGAGATCACCGGTGACACTGTGATCTGCGTGATTTCGGGCGGCAATGTCGACCCCGGCGTCTTCGCCCGCGCCCTGGCCAAACTGTCCTGAGCTCACCCCGATGAAATCCCACCGTGTGACGCTCACAAACCGGGACGATCAGGTTCTTGTCGTGCCCGAGGATCAGACGATCTACCAGGCGGCCCTGAAGGTCGGCATCCAACTGCCAATCGCCTGCGCCTATGGCGGTTGTATCACCTGTGCTGCGCGCAAATCCTCAGGCAAGGTCGTCCAGCCCAAAGGGACCGCGTTGAACAAACGCCAGTCCAAAGCCGGCTACATTCTTCTTTGTGTCGCCCGGCCTCGTTCTGACGTGGTGCTGGAGGTTGGCGTCGAAAGCCACAGTGATCTATACGAAAACCCCTTCGCCGCGCCATCGCCCCTGCCCGGCCTCAAACGATGATCAACTGGCTTCTCCGCGCCGCCAGATGGGCCCATCGACCACCATCGGAACGCCGCGTGAAGATGGTCTTCGCCATCATCGCCGTCCTCGCTCTGATCGCCATTACCGATGCGGCGGGCCTTTGGCCCGAAGCTCTCAAACTCGACCGTGCCCCCCGCCACGGCCCTGTGCCGAAATAGCCTTTGCTCCGCAACCAGGCGTCACCGCCTTTGCCGGCGCGGGACGCGCTGGCAAAGGGGATCGTGTGTCGCGCCCGCCTGCGGGCGGGACTCCGCTTGGCGGGTCGGTCGCTGTTACGAGGCGCAAGGCTTCCCGTCCGGGCGTGCCCGGACCCAATCGCGCACATCGCGCCAGACACGCTCCGCCTGCAGATCGCGAAACAACAGATGCCACCCATCCTCATAGATGATCTCTTCGCCGGGTCCGGAAAGACGATCATAAACACGCAGAACGGCGGCTTGCGGCAGGATCTGATCCTTTGCGCCCAGCAGTAACAACGATGGTTGCTGCACCCTGGCACTGGCGGTTGCCGCCAGATCGGTGACCCGAACCAGGCCCCATATCTCCCGCGCCGACGGCGGTCTCAGGTACAAAGGGTCGCGCCCCAGCCCGCGCAACATGTCGATATTGTCGCTCGCCTGAATCTTGACAACACCTTCGCCGGTAAAGCGCCGCTCGGGCACGAGGGACGCGGCGGTCCAGGCCGCGATCCGATGCAAGGGGTTGAACTCCGTCCCTCCCCAGATTGCCGGCGCCGCCAGGATCAGGCCGTCGACCTCCAGATCCGGCGCGGCCGCCAGCGCCACGCCGCCGCCCATGGAATGGCCGAGCACCATCACCGGCAAACACCGCTGTTGCGCACGAACCTGGCCGACGACACCGCGCAGATCATTGACGAGCGCCTCTGCCCCCGGCCAGTATCCGCGCGACTGATTTCGGCCAAAGCCGCGCTGGTCATAGGCAATGGTCGTGATCCCCGCATCGGCCCAGTATTGCGCCGCCCGGGCAAAGGTACTGGGCCCGTAATCCCCAAATCCATGGACAGCGATCAGAATGGCTTCGGGCCGCGCTGCGGGCCATCGCGAGACAGCAAGGGTTGTTCCATCCGCCGCCTGCAATCCGTCCGAATTGCCCTCGCGCGGCCCCGGCGCCTCGAGCGGCCCGCCCGCGCTGCACCCCAGCAGGGCGGCGACTAGAAAAACAGGCGCGAGATTTCGGCGCGTAACCAAGGGACGACATCCTCTTCAAACCACGGGTTTTTTCTGAGCCACCCGGTATTGCGCCAGCTCGGATGCGGCAGCGGCAGCCGGCCCGCGGCGGCATAGTCCCGCCAGTTGCGCACCGTCTCGGTGACATTGCGCCCTCGATCCTTTCCCAAATGCCAGGCCTGCGCATACTGCCCGATCACCAGCGTCAATTCGATTTGCGGCAGCATGTCCATGACCCGGCCTCGCCAGGTCTCGGCACAAATCCGCGGCGGCGGCAGATCCGCGCCCTTCGCATCATAGCCGGGAAAGCAAAACCCCATCGGCACGATCGCGAGCTTTGCCGGGTCATAAAAGGCCGTGCGCCCGATGCCCATCCACCCCCGCAACCGCGCGCCGGAGGGATCGTCAAAGGGGATTCCGCTGGCATGGACCCGGGCGCCGGGCGCCTGCCCGACCACCAGCACCCGCGCCTGGTTCGAGAGCACCAGAACCGGGCGTGGCGCATGACCGGTCGCCGTTCCGGCAAATCGATCGGAACAAAGCCTGCATGAGCGAATCTCGGTAATCAGTGACGCCTCCGGGTTCATCGCATTGCCTTGCCCGACTTGCGGAGGGTCATCAAGTCATCCTATACCTGGTATACCAAGAACCAGAAATGATTCTGCCTCTCGACCTGTGCGGCGCATGGCCCGGATTAGGTTGAACCAGAAAGGCGGAGCGGCTATGCGGTTGAGTGATCAATCGCCTGGAATCAGGGGGGAGAAGACAGATCGCCTTACGTCTCGTGATGATCTCCGCAACGCTGTTCGGTGTCTGGCTTCTCATGTCGGGGGAGTGGGGGCACGAGTGGCTGATTTGGTCCGGTGGGATCCTGTCCATCGCCGTGGTCGGATTCTGCCTGATGAAGGGCCTGACCGACGAGGAGGGGTTTCCGATCGAGAAACTTCCCCGTGCGATCCTCTATTGGCCCTGGCTGGTCTGGCAGATCGTGCTGTCGGGTCTGTCGGTCACATGGCTGATCCTGAATCCTGCGCTGCCGATTTCACCGCGCATGGTCAAGGTAAGGGCGAAACAGAAAACCGCCGTCGGCCTCACCACATATGCAAACTCGATCACCCTGACACCTGGCACGATCTCGATGGAGGTCTCCGAGCGGGGCAAGGCAATCTGGGTTCACGCGATCACCGAGGAGAACGCCGAGGGCATGGATGACGATCCGATGAACGACAAGATCGCCTGGGTGGACGGCGCCTGATGGAGCTGAGCCAGATCGACTATTGGATGTGGATCCCGCCGATCCTCGCGGTCCTCGCGGCCCTGTCTCTTGCGGTTGCGCGGGCCCTTGCCGGGCCCACCGCCTTTGACCGTCTGCTGGCGGCGAACGTGATCGGCAATGGGGCGATCATGCTTTTGGCGCTGTTCGGGTTCCTGACCGGGCGGCCGGCTTTTCTTGATATCGGTATCGTCTATTCCCTCCTCAACGTGATCGGGACTCTGGCGGTGCTGAAGTTTTTCCGCTACGGCGCGCTGGGTCACGCTCAGGACCCGGAAACCTATCGGGATCCCGAATGATGGAAATGGCGCTCGATATTGCCAGCATCGTTTGCCTTGTTCTGGGTGGGTTTTTCTTTGTGGTTGGTGCAATCGGCCTGAACCGGATGCCCGATGTCTTCACACGAATGCACGCCACCTCGGTCTCGGATACGCTGGGCGTCGGGCTGATGGTGATCGGCATGTGCTTGCAGGCAGGGCTCAGCCTGGTGACCGTCAAGCTGATCTTCATTCTCGCGGTGGTCATGTTCACCGGTGCCGTCGCCACTCACGCCCTGGCGCGCGCCGCCCTGCATGACGGTGAGATGCCAATTCTAAAGAATAAAAAAGGTGCGCTGATCGAGACCGACCCTGTCGACCTGTTCCCGGAGTTGGGCGTGCGCCTCGCACAACCGCTGACCTCCGAGACCGTGATCGAAGAGGAGCCAGAACCAGCAGAGGCGGAACGACAAGACACGGAGGACACCCCATCGAACTCCTGATCAACATGGTTCTGCTGACCCTGCTGGCCTGCGTGGTCGTCGGCATTACCCGGGCCCGCAACCTGTTCGCGGTCGTGGTGCTGGGCAGCGCTTACAGCTTCCTGATGGCATCCGTGATGATGGTGCTGGACGCGGTCGATGTCGCCATGACCGAAGCGTCGGTGGGCGCCGGGATCTCGACCGTGCTGCTGCTCGGGGCGCTGTTCCTGACCAAGGTCACCGAAGCAGAGCCCAGATACTCAAACACAATTCCGATGATCGTCGCGATCGGCACAGGGGCAATGCTCGTTTATGGCACATGGGAGCTCCCGGCATTTGGGATCGCGGACTCGCCCGTCAACACCCATGTCGGTGCGGAGTACATCGCCCGGAACTATGACGACACGCATATCCCGAACATCGTGACCTCGGTTCTGGCCAGCTATCGGGGCTTTGATACGCTGGGCGAGGTGACGGTTATCTTCACCGCGGGTATCGCGATCCTCGCGCTGCTGAAACGTTTCCGGCAGAAAGGATAAGCCATGCGGATGGACGTCATTCTGCGGGTTACCGCCAAGTTTTTCATCCCGGTGACCATTCTGTTCGGACTCTATGTCCAACTGCATGGCGATTTCGGCCCGGGGGGTGGTTTTCAGGCCGGCGTGATCATCGCGGCTGCCGTGATTTTCTACGCAATCGTCTGGGGCAAAGACGCCGCCGAGCGTGTGGTGCCGCAATGGCTTGTCGAACTGTTGGTGCCGATGGGGGTCCTGATCTACGCAGGCGTCGGGATCTACGGGATCATGACCGGCGGCACCTATCTCGACTATAACGGCCTGGTCCACAGCCCACCCACCCATGATGAGGCGGTTCACGGCCAGCATTGGGGTGTGTTCCTGGTCGAAATCGGCGTGCTCGTCACTGTCACCGCCACGATGATTGCGATTTTCTACGCCTTTGCCGGCAGGGGGAAGGAATGAACCTCGCGATCGAAATCGCCGCGCACTATAACTACTGGATCACCATCTTTCTGATGTGCGCCGGTCTTTATATCGTGGTCGCAAAGTCGAATATGATCAAGACATTGGTGGGCCTGGGAATTTTCCAGACATCAGTCTATCTGCTTTATCTGAGCCCGGGCAAGATATTGGGGGGGACGCCCCCCATTCTGGGCCCGGACAAAGGGCATGGTGATGTGATCTATGCCAACCCGCTGCCCCATGTTCTGATCCTGACCGCGATTGTGGTCGGCGTCGCGACCCTGGCGCTCGGCCTCGCGCTGGTCGTACGTATCAACGAAGCCTATGGCACGATCGAGGAAGACGAAGTTGTTGCCACGGTCGACCGAGAGGATCACGCCGAATGAGCGCGGCAACGTCGGTAGACTGGGGCGCAAACCTTCCCGCCCTGCAGGTCGTCGTACCCATGTTGGGGGCGGTGATGGTTGCCCTGGTCAGGCGCCCTGGAATCAGCTGGCTGATCACACTGGCCGTCTGCCTCTCGATGCCGGTGATCGCCGCGATGCTGCTGCATCAGACCCTTGTGAGTGGCACTATTTCCTATGCCATGGGATCGTGGGAACCGCCGATCGGGATCGAGTACCGGATCGACGAGATCAACGCATTCATTCTGCTGCTCGTGTCCATCATGTCGGCCATTGTCGCCGCCTATATGCCCCGTTCAATCGGCAACGAGATCCCACCCGAACGTCAGGGCTGGTTCTACACCATGTATCTGATGGCGCTGTGCGGTCTGCTCGGGATGGCGATCACCGGTGATGCCTTTAACATCTTTGTCTTTATGGAGATTTCGTCGCTCGCCATGTATGGCATGATCGCCATGGGGCCGGATCGCCGCGCCCTCGTGGCCGCATTCCAGTATCTGGTGATCGGAACGGTGGGCGCGACCTTTTATGTTATCGGCATCGGGCTGATCTTTGCCCTGACGGGCTCGCTCAACCTTTATGACATCGCGCAGATTCTACCGGGGGTCGAGACGAAGACGCCGATCTATGCGGGCCTGGGCTTCATCGCGGTCGGCCTCAGCCTCAAGATCGCGCTGTTCCCGCTGCATCTGTGGCTGCCCAACGCCTATGCCTTTGCGCCCTCGGCCGCAACGGCCTTTCTGGCCGCCACAGCGACCAAGGTCGCCATCTATCTGTTGATCCGGTTTGCCTATTCGATCTTTGGCATCCAGTTTACCTTTAGCAGTCCGGGGATACAGGGCGGCTTGCTGTTGCTGGCCTGCCTGGGGATGATCCTGCCGTCGCTGATCGCGATCTTCCAGGTGAACGTCAAACGGATGCTGGCCTATTCCTCGGTCAGCCAGGTCGGATACATGATCCTCGGCATCGGAATCGCGAACGAGGCCGGGTTGACCGGCGGCATCTCGCATATGTTCAACCATGCGATCATCAAGGCATGCCTGTTCCTCGCCATCGGCTCGGTCTTCTTTACCACCGGGATCAGGCGCATCGAACAGATGGCGGGGTTGGGGCGCACCATGCCGTTGACAATGGCAGCTTTTGTAATCGCGGGCTTGGCGCTGATCGGCGTCCCGGGCACAGCGGGCTTCGTGTCGAAATGGCTGCTGATCCAGGGTGCTGCCGACGCGGGGATGTGGTGGCTGGTCGTGGTCATCGTAGTCTCCTCGGCGCTGGCGATCTTCTACATTGGCCGTGTCATCGAGGTGGCCTGGTTCCGCCCCCCCACGGAAGCAACCCAGACGCCGCAGGCGGTACCGATCGAGATGCAGGCGATGACCTGGCTGTTGGTGCTTGCCGTCATCTATTTCGGCTTCAACACCGATCTTTCGGCGGGCGTGCCGGCACGTGCGGCTGAGCTTTTGTTACAGGGCTGGGCCGTGGGAGGGAGCCAATGATTGAATCGCTCTCCGATGCCGGGCTGATCTGGATCGCGCTGGGGCTGCCGGTTCTGGGCGCCTGCGGGATCGCGCTGACGGGCCGGATCCCGAATTTGCGCGAGGCGGTGACACTGATCACCGCCGTCGCGACTTTTGTTGTCGTGGTGCTGAACCTGCTGCCGCGCGTTCTGGCGGGAGCCCGCCCCGCGACCGAGCCGATCCAGGTTATGGGTGGTATCGAGTTAGGCTTTGCTGTCGAGCCTTTGGGGATGCTGTTCGCCACCGTTGCCTCGACGCTTTGGATCGTGAATTCGATCTATTCGATCGGCTACATGCGCGGCAATCGCGAGCCGCGGCAGACGCCGTTCTACATCTGCTTTGCCGTGGCGATCTCGGCGGCGCTCGGCATCGCGTTTGCGGGCAATCTCTTCACGCTGTTCCTGTACTACGAGATTCTGACCATTTCGACCTACCCGCTCGTCACGCACAAGGCCAACGACGACGCGCGAAGGTCGGGCCGGGTCTATCTCGTGCTCTTGATGGCGACATCGATGATCCTGCTGCTGCCGGCGATCATCTGGACGCAGGTGGCAACCGGGACGCTGACATTTGCCCAGGGTGGGATCCTCGCGGGCGCCGGGCTCTCGACGGGCGCGCTCGGCTTCCTGCTGGCGCTCTATATCTTCGGGATCGGCAAGGCGGCGGTGATGCCGGTGCATTTCTGGCTGCCCGCCGCGATGGTCGCACCCACGCCGGTCTCGGCCCTGCTGCACGCGGTGGCAGTGGTCAAGGCCGGGGTCTTCACGGTGGTGAAGGTCATTGTCTATGTATTCGGTGTGGACTATCTGGCCCAATCCGGGGCCGGGGATTGGCTCACCTATGTGGCCGGTTTCACGGTGATCTGTGCCTCGATCATTGCGATCATGCAGGACAATCTCAAGAAACGGCTGGCGTTTTCAACGATCAGTCAGCTGTCTTATGTCGTGCTGGCCGCCGCGATCCTGACACCGCTGGCGTTGATCGGCGCGGCGATGCATATCGCTGCCCATGCCATTTCCAAGATCACCCTCTTTTTCGCGGCGGGGTCGATCTATACCTCAGCCCATTATACCGAGATCAGCCAGCTCAACGGGATCGGTCGCCGGATGCCGTGGACCATGGGGGCTTTCGCCATCGGGGCACTCAGCATGATCGGATTGCCGCCGACCGCGGGTTTCCTCTCAAAGTGGTTCATGCTGAGCGGCTCCTGGGAGGGGGAGAACTGGGTGGCCCTGGGCGTCATCATCCTCTCGACCTGCCTGAACGCGGCATACTTCCTGCCCATCATCTACCGGGCATTCTGGCTCGAGCCGCCGGCGGATGATCCCGAACATCCCGCCCATGGCGAAGGGCCGGTTCCCGCGGTCCTGGCCCTGACCCTGACCGCTGCGGGCACGCTTGCGCTGTTCTTCTTCCCCGAGATCCCGCTGCAACTCGCCACCGACATGATGGAGGCGCCGTGATGGCAGAGCCCACCAAACGCAAACCCGAGACGCCGGAGGACCCCTGGCTGGTCCGCCCCGGCACGATCAAGGGGATCTGGGTCGTCTCGATCACGGTTCTGGTCATCCTTTTGCTGCTCGATTTCGTCATCCCGAAAAAGGGAACTTACTTCGAGATCCAGCAGATCTTTGGCTTTGGGGCCTGGTACGGATTTCTGGTCTGTACCGGCCTGGTTTTCGTCTCAAAGCTGATCGGCATGGCGCTCAAGGTCCGGGATGACTTTTATGATGACTGACCTGCTGCATCATCCCGGCCTGTCGCTGATCGTTGCAGGCCTGATCCTGCCATTCCTGCCGGCCGCTTTGCGTTATGCAGCCCTGTTGATCGCGCCGCTTTTGACGCTGGCGATGGTTTGGACGATCGGCGACGGGCCCCAGATCACCACGACCTATCTGGGCATGGAACTGATCCCGTTGCAGGGAGATGCCCTGTCGCGTGTTTTCGCGACGATCTTCGCCATCATGGCCTTTATCGGGGCGCTCTTTGCGCTGCGCCAGGATCGGGTTTTCGAGCTTGCAGCGGCGTTCATCTATGCCGGAGGCGCGGTTTCGGTCGCCTTTGCCGGGGATCTTATCACCCTCTTCATCTTTTGGGAGATCATGGCCATTGCCTCGACCATCGTGGTGGCGATGGGGCCCAATGCCAAGGGCTCCAGCCTGCGCTATGCGGTCATTCACTTCCTTGGCGGCGTGATCCTGATGGTCGGCATCACGGGTCAGATTCTGCAAACGGGATCGACGGCCTTCACCGCCATGGAGGCCGACAACTGGGCCACCTGGGCGATCCTCGCGGCGTTCCTGATCAATGCGGGCGCCCCGCCGCTTGCCGCCTGGCTGCCCGATGCCTATCCGGCATCGAGTTGGTCGGGCATGGTCTTTCTGTCGGCCTTCACGACCAAGACATCGGTCTACACCCTGATCCGCGGTTTCCCGGGCGAAGAGGTGCTGATCGGCTTTGGTCTCTTCATGGTGTTCTACGGCATCATCATGGCGCTGCTCGAGAACGACATGCGCCGGATCCTGGCCTATTCCATCGTGAACCAGGTGGGCTTCATGGTCACGGCTGTCGGCATCGGCACACCGCTGGCGCTGGACGGGGCGGCGGCCCACGCCTTTGCCCATATCATCTACAAGGCGCTGCTGCTGATGAGCGCAGGCTCGGTGCTTTATGCAACGGGGCGCAGCAAGTGTACCGAGGTGGGCGGGCTCTACCGCTATATGCCGGTCAGCTGCATCTGCGGGATCATCGGCGCCCTGGCGATCTCGTCCTTGCCGCTCACATCGGGATTCGTGTCAAAGTCGCTGATCTCGTCGGCGGCGGGCGACGCGCATCTCTTCTGGGTCTGGATGGCGCTGACGGCCGCCTCGGCCGGGGTTTTCTTCCATGCGGGCATCAAGTTTCCCTGGTTCGTCTTTTTTAACCGCAAGGATTATCTCTACCTGCATGAGGGCACGCCAAAAGACCCACCCTGGAACATGCAGGCGGCAATGATCATCTTTTCCGCTGCCTGCATCGGGCTCGGCATCTGGTATCAGCCGCTTTATGAGCTGCTCCCCAACAAGGCGATGGTCACCCACCATGGCGTGACCGAGCAATACACCGCCATGAAGGCGGCGAAGATCGTCGAACAGTTGCAGCTGTTGTTCTTCTCGGGCCTTGCGTTCTTCCTGTTGCTCGACTGGATGAAGCGGACAACGACCATCACGCTTGATGTGGATTGGTTCTGGCGCGGCTTCCCGCGGGTGATCTCGGGCTGGTTCGGGCTGGAATGGGCGCTCGCCTGGGACAATTTCCTCGATTGGGTCGAGAACACCTGGAAGCAACTGCGCGATGAACTGACGCGCACCCATGGTGCCGAGGGCACTCTCGCGCGTACCAGGCCCTCGGGCATGACCGCGCTTTGGATGACGGTCATCCTGTGCGCCTTCCTGATGTTCAACTTCACCTGAGGGACGCCGCGCCGTCAGATTGAAAGTGGAACCGGGCGTGAAAGGCCGGCTTTTGCGCGCGTCCAAGGATGAAATCGGCGGCGCGGGCGGCAATCATCTGAACGGGCGCGTTCAGATTGGCGCTGGTGATCCGCGGCATCACGGATGCATCGACGATGCGCAGCGCCTCGACCCCATGCACCCGCATCTCCTCGTCGACCACCGCCATCACATCGGTTCCCATTCTGCACGTGCTGCAGGGGTGATAATCGGTCTCGGCCATTTCTCGGATCGCCGCCTCGATCTCGCCATCCGTTTCCGCCCCCGAGATTGCCCCCTGGTCCTCGCCGCGATACCGGTCAAAGGCAGGTTGCGCCACCAGGTCCCGGGCACGCCGGACACCTTCGACCAATTCGCGCCGGTCATGTTCGGTGGAAAAGAAGTTCAGCCTGATGGACGGTTTCCCACGCGGATCCGAGGGGTTCAGGCGCAACACGCCCCGGCTGGTGGGGCGCAACTGATCTATCTGCAGACAGAACGCCTGGCTCAGGCGCAAGCTGTCGGCAGAGTATTCAACACCGAACGGGCCAAAGTGATACTGCAGGTTCGGATAGGGAACGCGGTCATTTCCCCGGATCAGGCCCCCCGCTTCCCAGATGTTCGAGGCCGCTATCCCACCACGATCCACCATCCAACGTGCGCCGACGGCAAGCTTTGCGATCGGGTTTTCGACCCAGTCGATGCTGACCGGTTCCCTGCACTGATAGGTCAGGACGACCGCCGGATGATCCTGCAGGTTCTGACCAACGCCGGGCAGGTGATGCTGCACTGTGAGTCCAATCTCGCGCAGGTCATCCGCAGGGCCGATGCCTGACAGCATCAACAGTTTGGGCGAGTTGATCGCCCCACCCGCAAGGATCACCTCGCGCCGCGCATCGACTGTTTTTTCCTCGCCGTGCACACGGTAACGAATTCCCCGTGCGCGATTGCCGTCCAGGACGATCTCGCGCACATCCGCGTGAACTTCTAGGGTCAGGTTCCTCCGTTTCAGGGCGGGATGCAGATGCGCGACGGCAGCACTGCAACGGCGACCGTTCTTCTTGGTCGCATCAAGGCGGCTGACCCCCTCAGGCTGAAACCCGTTCAAATCGTCACTGCGTCCCTGCCCGGCCTGCTCACCGGCGTCGACAAAGGCGTCAAAGAGCAGATTGTCGTATCTGCCGCGCGACACGCCCAACGGCCCCTCGCCTCCGCGCCAGTCGCTCGCGCCCCGATCACTTGTCTCGCCCGCTTTGAAGTAAGGCAGGCACTGGGCATAGCTCCATTTCGACAGATCGAAATCTTCTGCCCAACGGTCATAGTCCAGCGGATGCCCCCGCATATAGACCATCGAGTTGATCGAGGAAGACCCGCCAACCACCCGCCCACGCGGCACGGGAATGTGGCGATCTGACAATTCCGGCTCGGCCTCGGTTTCATAGTTCCAGTTGAGTTTCGGATCGCGAAAGACGCTGTAAACTCCAGCGGGAACGTGGATCAGAAGGTTGCGATCCATGGGTCCGGCTTCCAGGACCAGAACGCTGTACCTGCCGTCCTCGGTTAGCCGGTTCGCGAGCACGCAGCCCGCCGACCCCGCCCCGACGCCGATCTCCCGGTGCGGGGCGAGCGGAGCGTTCACGAAGATAGGGACCTGCACAGGCAATAGTGAG
>JBCCHW010000055.1:0-17565 GCA_039028555.1 Pseudomonadota bacterium
AGAGGTTGTCTTCCAGCCCGACCCGGACATTGCCGCCGGTAAGCACGGCTGCGGCGACAAAGGGCATCTCGTTTCGGCCCAGCGAAAAGGCCGAGAAGATCCAGTCCTTGGGCACGTTGTTAACCATGGCCATGAAGGTGTTCAGGTCGTCGGGCGCCCCCAGGGCACGCCCATGCAGAGCTGGACCAGCACCGGGGCCGGGATCAGCCCCTGGTCGACAAGATGCTTGGCCAGCCAAAGATGGCCGGTGTCGAAGGCCTCGATCTCGATCCGCACGCCGCTGTCGGTCATCCGCTTGGCCATGTCTTCCAGCATGCCGGGCGTGTTGGCCATGATGTAGTCGGCTTCGGCAAAGTTCATGGTGCCGCAATCGAGGGTGCAGATCTCGGGCCGGCTTTCGATCACATGGGCGACCCGCTCGGCGGCGGGGATCATGTCGGTCGAGCCTGCCAGCGGCAGCGGGGCCGTGGGCGGGCCCACGATGATATCGCCGCCCATGCCGGCAGTCAGGTTCAGCACCACATCCGTGTCGCTGTCGCGAATGCGCTCGGTCACTTCTCGGTAGAGCCTGGGGTCTCGCGCGGGTTTGCCGGTTTCGGGGTCGCGCACATGGCAATGGACAATCGCGGCGCCAGCCTTGGCCGCCTCGATGGCGCTGGTCGCGATCTCCTGGGGCGAGCGCGGCACATGCGGGCTCTTGTCCTGGGTGCCGCCCGATCCGGTGACGGCGCAGGTGACGAAGACTTCACGGTTCATGGCGAGCGGCATGGCGATTCTCCCGGTTGATCAACCACCAGCTTCGCGAAAGTTCAGACCGCCATGCTTTGCTCAAACGGAAATGAATGATACATAATCGGCGAAATGTTCGACCCGGACCCCACAGAACTGGAAATCGAAGTGCTGGTGATGCCGGAGACGACGCTGATCCTCTATGCCGCGATCGTCGAGCCGTTGCGGGCGTTGAACAGGGTGATGGGGCGGCGCCTGTATCGCTGGCGGGCGACGTCGTTTGACGGGGCGCCGGTGGCGACCGCCTCGGGCCTGCCGATCCCGGTTGCCGGCAGCTTTGACCCGGCAGGGCGCCATCCGCTGCTTGTCACCGGCAGCTACAACATCCACCGCCATATCGACCGGGGGTTGATCATGCGCCTCGTGCGGGCGGCACAGCCGGGGCGGATGATCGGCGGCGCCGAGGCGGGGGCCTGGCTATTGGGCCATGCGGGCCTGTTGAACGGTCATCGCGCGACCACCCATTGGGAAGACCTCGACACCTTTGCCACCCGGTTTCCCGATATCGATGTGGTGAGCCGGCGCTTTGTCCGCGATGCGACGCGGCTGACCACGGCCGGGTCGATC
Organism: Pseudomonadota bacterium; assembly: GCA_039028555.1. Taxonomy (GTDB): domain Bacteria; phylum Pseudomonadota; class Alphaproteobacteria; order Rhodobacterales; family Rhodobacteraceae; genus Thermohalobaculum. Next base: position 1,357 of record JBCCHW010000055.1, read on the forward strand.
CCCACGCTTGATCTGATGCTCGAGCTGATCTCGCGCCGCCAGGGCGATGCCAGGGCGCTGGATGTGGCGCGGCTGCTGAACCATGCGCCCGGGGGCCGCGCGCTCGCCCCTGGGGGGAGTGGCGCCGTGTTGCGCGACCCCCAGGTGGCGCGCGCGGCGGCGCTGATGGATCAGCATCTCGACGACCCTTTGCCGATCGGCACCATCGCGCGCCATGCGGGTCTGAGCCCTCGGCAATTGCAGAGCCGGTTCAACGCCGCACTGGGCACGGGGCCACAGGCGCATTATCTGGGCCTGCGCCTGGGTGAAGCGCGGCGCCTGCTGATCGAAACCCGGATGCCGGTGCTCGAGATTGCGGCGGCCACCGGGTTTGCCTCGCCCGCCGGCTTTGCCCGTGCCTATCGCCGCCTGAACGGCGAAAGCCCCACCGGGACCCGCCGGGAACACCCCTGACGGTTCTGGCGACACCCGGGCACGGCGCGGCCAGTTCGGCGGCCAGTTCGTCTGGCGAGACCGGGCAGGGCGCTGCGGCGGCGCGGGGCAGACCGGAGGTGCTGGGCGGCCGAGCGAGATAATTCGATCAATCGCGCCCAACGGCGCGCGAAAGAGCTTGTACTCGCGGCCCGTCCGGCTAGCTATGAAGGCATGATGGACCATGCCGAGAAACAGATGGCCGGCGAGGCAGAGCTTTATGCGCTGTTGCACGCGCACGGCATCGTGTGGACGCACAACACGCACCCGCCGCTCTTTACCGTCGAGGACAGCAAGGCGCTCAGGGGCGATCTGCCCGGCGCCCATGTCAAGAACATGTTCCTGAAAGACAAGAAAGGCGGGCTCTGGCTCGTGACCTGCCTCGAGCATCGGCGGATCCGTATTCGCGATCTCGAAAAGCAGATCGGCGCGCGAAAGGCGAGTTTCGGCAAGCCGGAGCTTTTGTGGGAGACGCTCGGCATCCGCCCCGGGGCGGTTTCGCCCTTTGGGCTGATCAACGATCCCGGCCACCAGGTGCGGGTGGTCCTCGACCAGCAGATGCTCGCCATTGATCCGATCAACGCCCATCCGCTGCATAACGAGGCGACGACAAGCCTGTCATCCGCCGATTTCCGCCGGTTCTTCGAGATTACCGGGCATGATCCCATCGTGGTGGATTTCGACGCGCTCGAGGCGCTTGAACAGGCGCATGTGGCGCCATCGTGATTGCGGCGCGCAGCAGAACCCCTTATGGCCTCTGCCAAAGACTCGCAATCTGGGGACTAAGACGATGATCGAACTCGACGGCCAGCCTGCATCGGGCGACCTGATCAAGGACACCACCGATGCAGCCTTTATGCAGGATGTCATCGAAGCCTCGCGCGAGGTTCCGGTGATCGTGGATTTCTGGGCGCCGTGGTGCGGACCGTGCAAACAATTGACCCCGACGCTGGAAGCCGCCGTGCAGGCGGCGGGCGGCAAGGTCAAGATGGTCAAGGTCAATATCGACGAGAACCAGCAGATCGCGGGGCAGCTGCGGGTCCAGTCGATCCCGGCGGTGTTCGGCTTTGTCGGTGGCCAGCCGGTCGACGGGTTCATGGGCGCGGTCACGGGCTCCGAGGCGCAGGCATTCGTCAAACGCCTGACCGAGCAAGGGCCGGGCGACGGGCTGGCGGAGGCGCTGGACGCCGCCGACCAGATGCTCGAACAGGGCGCGCTGGCGGATGCGACCCAGATCTTTGGCTCGGTGATCCAGGAAGACCCGCACAATGCCCGCGCCTTTGCGGGGCTGGTGCGGGTTCAGCTCATTTCCGGTGATCTTGAAAAGGCCAAGGCGATTCTCGCCCAGGTGCCCGCCGAGATTGCCGAGGATCCGGCGATTGGCGCGATCCGCTCGGCGATCGAGTTGCAGGAGCAGGCCTCCGGTGCTGGTGAAGCGGGCGAGCTTCGTGCGAAGCTCGACGCCAATCCCGACGATCATCAAAGCCGCTTCGACCTCGCGCTGGCGCTGATGGGCTCGGGTGACAATGCGGGTGCGGTCGAGGAATTGCTCGAGCTTTTCCGCCGCGACCGGGAATGGAATGAGAGCGCGGCCAAGGAACAGCTGTTCAAGCTCTTTGAAAGCCTCGGCCCCAAGGACCCGCTGACGCTTGCCGGACGCCGCCGCCTGTCCTCGATGATCTTCGCCTGATGGAGGGCTGATGGCGCGCCGTTTCTCCCCCGCCGATCTGCCCGAGGTTGTCCCGGTCTTTCCGCTGCCCGGGGCTTTGCTGTTGCCGCGCGGCCTGCTGCCGCTGAATATCTTCGAGCCGCGCTACCTCGCCATGCTCGACGACGCGCTCAAGTCCGAGCACCGGCTGATCGGCATGATCCAGCCGATGGAGCGCAAGGAAACGCCGCCCAGGCTGCACCAGGTCGGCTGTGCGGGCCGCGTCACCTCGCTGAGCGAAACCGAAGACGGGCGTTATCTGATCGCGCTCAACGGGGTCTGCCGGTTTCGGGTCGCAGGTGAGCTGGACGGGTTCACCCCCTATCGCCGGGTTACCGCCAATTGGCGCGATTTTCACGGTGATCTCGGCGCGGAGGAGGAAGACGACGCCTTGCAGCGGGATACCTTTTTCGCGCTGCTCAAACGGTTTTTCGACTCGCGTGAGCTATCGTCGGACTGGGACAGCCTGAAATCCGCCGAGACCGAGCTCTTGATCAACTCCCTCTCGATGATGTGCCCCTTCTCGCCCGAGGAGAAACAGGCCCTGCTCGAGGCCCCGAAACTCGCCGACAGGCGCGAGACGCTGATCGCGCTGATGGAGTTCTCGATCGCGTCGGGCAGCGGGGATAGCGGGGCAATCCAATGAGCGAAGACGCGGCCGAGGAGAAACCGGAATGGATCAGCCCGAAACTGGTCGAGGCATTGATCTGCCCGGCATCGGGCGGGCGCCTGCTCTATGATCGCGAGCGGGCGGAACTGGTCTCCAAACGCGCGGCGCTTGCCTATCCGATCCGCTCGGGCATCCCGATCATGCTGATCGACGAGGCGCGCAAGATCGACCTGTGAGCACGGCGAAATTGCCCCGCTGCCAGACACAGGCGACATCGGTGAAACCGGCCTCCTGCATCCAGCTCAGCTGATCCTCCAGCGGCGCGCACTGGTCATGGGCCATGCGTTCCAGCGCCGCCTCGATCATTGCCTCGCTGGCGCCCAGCGCCCGGGTCTCGCGGTGCCAGCGCTCGACAAAATCCGCGTGTTCCGCCTCGGTCGCGCCCAGGATCTGCTCGGCATTCACAAAGACGGCGCCCGGCTTCAGGCTTGTTGCAATCCGCGCAAAGGTGTCGCGTTTCTCCGCATGGCTCAGATGGTGGATTGAGAGGGCCGAGATGACCGCATCAAACGGCCCCTCGGGCAGGCCATGGGCCGTGTCGAGAACCACGGTCGCGGGCGCCTCGACCCCCATCGAGAGAAACCGCGCCTGCGCCTCGGCCAGCATCGCGGGCGCGAGATCGGTCAAGGTGAACCGCGTGGCGGGCCAGTGGGCAGAGACCAGGGCGGCGAACAGGCCGGTCCCCGCGCCGATATCCAGCACATGGGCATCCGGCTGCAGCGGGCCGGTGGCCGCAATCGCGGCGCCGTAAAAGGCGTCGAAATCGGGTAACAGCTGCCGCCGCTCGGAATCATAGGTGGTCGCGGCCCGGTCAAAGTGATGGCTGACATGGTGTACCATGGCTCAGAGCGCCTCGCCCCGCAGCAGTTTCGGCACCTCGCCCGCGGTGCCGATCGCCTCGCGCATCAGACCCCGCCGCACCTCGCCCAGCCCCGCAACCGCGCGCAGGCCCGCCTGGCGCAGCAGCGCGAGCGGGGTGACGTCGTTCGAGAACAGCCGGTTCAACCCGTCCATGCCCAGCGCCATGACGGTTGCATCGAACCGGCGCCACTGCTGATACCGCTCCAGCACCGGCAGCGCGCCGATATCCTCGCCGATCCGCGCGGCATCGGTCAGCACCTCGGCGAGCGCGGCCACATCGCGCAGGCCCATATTCATGCCCTGACCGGCGATGGGATGCACCCCATGGGCAGCATCACCCACCAGTGCCAGACGCGGTGCCACATAGCTGGTGGAGAGCGTGAGGTCGAGCGGATAGGCCCAGCGTTTGCCCGCAAGCGTGATCGGGCCCAGCCGGTCACCGACCCGGGCGGCGACCTCGGCGATGAAGAGATCGTCCGAGAGCCCGGCCAGCCTGTCGGCCTCGGCGCGGCGCTCAGACCAGACCAGCGAGCTCCGGTTGCCGGTCAGGGGCAGCACCGCAAAGGGGCCGCCCGCAAAAAAGCTCTGATGCGCCAGGCCGTGATGTGGCAGTTCGTGGCTGATCGCGTTCACAAGGCCGGTCTGACGATAGCTCCAGCCGATCCGGCGAAGGCCCGCCGACCGGGCAATGGCCGAGCGCCGCCCGTCAGCCCCCACCACCAGGCCCGCGTGAATCCGGCGCCCGTCGGCGAGGGTCAGAACCGCGCCGCCGCCATCGCATGCGACGGTGTCGACCACGGCAGGGGCCTCGTGGCGGATCCCCGCCTTGTCGGTCCGGCTCAGCAGGGCGCCGCGCAGGTGGCGGTCTTCGACCATCCAGCCAAAGCGGCCCTCATCCAGTTCGCGCGGGTCGAAGTGGATCAGGGGCCGCGGCCCCACGCCTTCGCCCACATGGATATCGAGGATCGGCTGGGCGGCCTTCTCGAGGGCGTCCCAGACGCCAAGGGTCTCGAGCAGCCGCTGCGACGCCAATGCCACGGCATAGGCGCGGCCATCGAAATCGGGGGCTGCACGGGTCTCGACGGGCTGCGACTCCAGCACGATCACCTCGAACCCCGCGCTGGTTAGCGCGAGGGCGAGGGCCGGGCCGATCAGACCACCACCAACGATTGCAATCTCGATGCGTTCCATGGGTTTACTATCGGGTCGCACTGTCCGAATGTCCATGTCGAGCGGCATGCGACAGATCGGCGGGAGACTTTCATGGACAACTGGCAAACGGCAAGCGCGGCGGAACTGGGCCGCGCCATAGGTGAAAGTGCGCTCGACCCGCGCGAGTTGACCGAACGGTTTCTCGAGGCCATCGCCGCGCATCCCGATGCGGGGCTGATCTATGCGCGTACCACGCCGGAGCGCGCCCGGATCGAAGCCACCGCTGCGCATGCGCGCCAGCAGGCGGGCAGCCGGGTCGGCCCGCTCGATGGCGTGCCGATCTCGTGGAAGGACAATTTCGACACAGCCGGTGTGGCGACCGAGGGCGGCTCGCGCCTGTTGACGGGCCGTGTGCCGGAGCGCGACGCGCCCGCGCTGACACGGGCGACCCAGGCGGGTCTGGTCTGCCTTGGCAAGACGCATCTGAGCGAGCTGGCCTTCTCGGGCCTCGGGCTCAACCCGATGACTGCGACCCCGCCCAATGTCTATGACCGGCGCCGGGTGCCCGGGGGCTCGTCCTCGGGTGCGGCGGTCTCGACGAAACTGGGGCTGGCGGCGGCGGGCATCGGCTCGGATACCGGCGGCTCGGTGCGCATACCGGCGGCCTGGAACGGTCTGGCGGGGCTCAAGACCACCATCGGCGCGGTCTCGTGCGACGGGGTGATCCCGCTGGCGGTCAGCTTTGACACGCCGGGGCCGCTGGCCCGAACGGTCGAGGATTGCGCGCTGCTCTTTGCCGCGATGACCGGCCGACCGGCCACCGTGCCCGCCCCGGCCCTGCCCGACCGGCTGGTGGTGCCCGAAACAATGATGCTCGACCAGATCGAGCCCGAGGTCGCCCGCGCCTTTGACTCCGCGCTGGCACAGCTCGAGAATGCAGGCATTGCGCTTGCCCATGCCGAGGTGCCCGAATTCACCGAAAGCGCCGAAGTGCTCTCGACCCATGGCGGGCTGGTGATCACCGATGCCTGGAACGAGTGGAAGGATACCATCGAGGCCAACCCCGACACCATGTTCCATCAGATCGAGCAACGCTTTCGCGGTGGTGCCGCCTATACCGACGCGGACGCGGCCCACTCGCGCGAGGTTCAGCGACGCCTGTGCACATCGATCTCGGCGCGCATTGCCGAGGGCGGGGTGATGGTGATGCCCGCCAGCCCGATCCTGCCCCCGTTGATTTCGCGCCTGCTGGGGGACGAGGACTATTACATCGAAAAGAACCTCTTGGGCCTGCGCAACACGCGGCAGGGCAACCTGCTGGGCCTCTCGGCGCTGACGATCCCGACCGCGACGCCCATGGTCGGCGTCATGCTGTTTGCGGCCCCCGACGAGGAAGACCGCCTGCTCGCCATGGGTCAGGCGCTGGAGCCGGTGCTGTTGGGCGACTGAGCGCGGCCCAGCCTCGAAAACCGGCCAGCCGCAAAGAAAAAGGGCAGGCGCGGCGCCTGCCCCGGTGGCGCAAGCTGGATCGGCCTCAGTTGGCCAGCACCAGAGCGTCCGGCCATTGCTCGTTCCCGCGGGCGATCATCTGCGGCATCTTGTTCAGCCACTTCTTGTGAACGCCCATGTTCAGGTTGAGATAAAGCTTGTCGTCGACAATCCGGAAAATCGTCGGGTCGATCGGCAGCGTGTTGCCCAGCGTCACCGCATAGGCACAGTACCCGCCGTATTGGGGCGCATACTTCTCGGGGTTCGCGGCAAACATGTCGCGGTGTTCCTGGCTGGCGAACAGCCAGGTAGACCCCTTCCAGTCATGGGAATAGGCCGTCGTCCCCTTCACCGGCTTGCGCTCGGTGAAATAGGCGACCGTGTCATAGCCCTTTATCGCGTGGCCCTGAAAGTCGGTGTAGATCTCGGCCCGGCGCAGTTCTTTCGCATCCGCCGGCAGGGCGGTCACGACCAGCATAAGGGCGAGCAGCATACGGATCATCGTCGGAATCCTCACTATCCTTGTCCATCCAGCCCTGATCGGTCAGGGCGTCCACTCCAGAAAGTTGGCGATCAGGCGCAACCCCACCTTTTGGCTCTTTTCCGGGTGGAACTGTGTACCGGCCATATTGGCACGCGCAACCGCCGCTGTCACCATTTCTCCATGGGCTGTGTGTGCAATCCTGTGGTCGGGCACCCGCGCATGCAGGTGATATGAGTGCACGAAATAGGCATGCTCGCCGGTTTCGATCCCGGCAAACAGCGGGTGATCGCCGACGGTGAGCTCGTTCCAGCCCATATGCGGGATCTTCAGGTCCGGGTCATTGGGCGCGAGATGGACCACATCGCCCGGCACCCAGTCAAAGCCCGGCGTCTCGCCATGCTCCAGCCCGCGCGTCGCCATCAGCTGCATGCCGACACAGATCCCCAGACAGGGATGCCCGGCCGCGACCCGGTCGGCCAGGGCCTCGAACATGCCCTCGACCGCCATCAACCCGCGGCGGCAATCGGCAAACGCGCCGACCCCGGGCAGCACCACGCGCTCGGCCCGGGCGACAATCTCGGGATCGGCGGTGACCACGATATCGCTGTCGCGCGCCGCCATGCGTTGGAACGACTTTTCGGCCGAGCGCAGATTGCCCGAGCCATAGTCGATGATGGCGGTCGTCACGAGGTGCCCCGGGTCATAGCGTTCCCTTGGTCGAGGGGATCGCATCCGCCTTGCGCGCATCAGGCTCGACCGCGGCGCGCAGCGCCTGGGCCACGGCCTTGAACGCCGCCTCGGCAATGTGGTGGCTGTTGGTCCCGGCCAGGCATTCCACATGCAGCGTGGTGCCGGAGTTCATCGCGAACGCGGTAAAGAATTCGCGCACCAGCTCGGTATCGAAGGTGCCGATCTTTTGCGAGGGCAGCGCCACCTTCCACACCAGAAACGGCCGCCCGGAAAGGTCGAGTGCCGCCCGCACCAGCGCCTCGTCCATCGGCAACAGGCAGGCGCCATAACGCCGGATCCCGCGCTTGTCCCCCAGCGCCTCGGCCAATGCCTTGCCCAGCGCGATGCCCACATCCTCGACCGTGTGGTGGTCGTCGATATGCAGATCCCCCTTGGCCGCGACCGTGATGTCGATCAGCGAATGCCGCGCCAGCTGGTCCATCATGTGGTCAAAGAACCCCACGCCAGTGAGGTTGTCATAGCGGCCGGTCCCGTCGAGATCGACGCCGACGGTGATCTCGGTCTCGGCCGTTTTGCGGGAAATGTGAGCTTTACGCATCGGGTTTCCTTCGTCTTTGCGGCCCCCGTATACCCAGCGTGCCGGGCAGTAGCAATCGCCACCGGTCCGGTTATATAGGGTTAACTCTGATGTTCGAGGAGACTGAAATGAGCCAATCCGACACCCCTCGGTGGCACGGGACCACCATTGTCGCGGTCAAACGCGGCGATCAGGTCGCGGTTGCCGGCGACGGGCAGGTGAGCCTCGGCAACACGGTGATCAAGGGGAACGCGCGCAAGGTGCGGCGCATTTCGCCGGGCGGCCACGATGTGGTGGTGGGCTTTGCAGGGGCCACGGCCGACGCCTTTACCCTGCTCGAGCGGCTGGAGGCCAAGCTCGAAAGCGCGCCCGGCCAGCTGATGCGCGCCGCCGTCGAGCTCGCAAAGGACTGGCGCACGGATAAATATCTGCGTAATCTGGAAGCAATGCTGATTGTGACCGACGGAAGTACATTGCTTGTGGTGACCGGAGTAGGGGATGTTTTGGAGCCCGATGGGGGCGTTACGGCGATCGGCTCCGGCGGCAATTTTGCCCTCGCCGCGGCCAAGGGGCTGATGGATGGCGACGCAAGTGCCGAGCAGATTGCGCGCCGCTCGCTCGATATTGCCGCGGAAATCTGTGTCTTTACCAACGGAAATGCCGTTGTGGAGGTGATCGACGCATGAGCGTGATGGGGTCAGACCCGGCCCTCGTGCGGCCCATGCATTCCTGGTGGAAGCAGGCCGGGCTGACGCTTGGCTTCATGGTTTTCTGGCTGACCGCGATCAATCTGATCTTTGTGACCTTTGGCGACAGCCGCAATCCCTCGGCGGCTGCTGTGCCGCCGCTGGTGGGGCTCTCGATCATGGCCTGGCCCTGCGCCAAGATCATGGTGGAAAAGTATGATTTCCTGTGGCCCGCGACCATGCTGGGCCTGTTGGGGCCCATCTGTTTCGGCTTTGCGGTCGCCTTCTCGACGCCCGAGCTGCGCGCCCTGCCGCCTGATCGCTCGATTGCCGTGGTCGCCGGGGTCGCTGCCATCGGGATGCTGGCCTATCTTTTCCGTTTCACGTTGGCGGGGCTCGTCTCGCCGGTCACGACCTTTGCAATCGTCTCGGTTTTCCTGAGCATCCGCGGGCTGAGCCCCGATGCGTTTTATCAGGTCGAGGGGCTCAGCCCGCGCGGCCTGCTGGCGGCGCTGATCGACAGTCCCTGGGCGGCGGCGGGCGCGGGCGGCATGGCGCTGTTCGCAATCGTGCTGGCGCGCTGGCTGGAGCGTAATGCAAACGCCTTTGGAGTCGAGAGCGCCCGCCCGCTGCACCTGATCGGCGGCGGGGTGCTGGCGCTGGTGGCCGGGCGGTTTGCCCACACGCTGCCCGAGCCCTTTGACATGCTGGGCCTGATCGGGCTGTTCGCTCTGGCAATCGTCTGGGCCCTGCGGATCGAGCGGATCGCGGTGATGATGACCTGCCACATCGCCCTGGTCCCGCCGATCCTTCTGGCCATCTTCCACGCCCGCCCGCCGCCCGAGCAGGTGATCGCGCTTGCCGCGGTCATCGTCGGCCTGGGCCTGGTGATCTGGGGCCGGTACCGCAAGATCTCGGTCAAGGTCGGCTGGACCCGGCAACCGCGCCATATCCGCCGCAACTGGCCCGAGCGCGTCATCTGGCCCTATCGCCCGGGGCCGGGCGAATAGGCGCCGGCCGGACTTTTTTCGGTGCGTTTCCTTCCTATATCTCGGCGACGCCGACCCGGGCCTAAGAAGGGAGCGCCAATCACCTCGGGCACTTAGCCACGCCTTTTGCCCTTGGACGCAACCGCCCCTGAGCCGGGCTTGACCGAGGCCGCGCGTGTTGTACATGCGCGGACCAGATAGCCAGAACCGAGGCCTCCCGCCCCCAGATCCGAAAGCAGCTGAATGACCGACCTCACCCCCCGCGAAATCGTCTCGGAACTCGACCGTTTCATCATCGGCCAGAAGGGCGCCAAGCACGCGGTGGCGGTCGCCCTGCGCAACCGCTGGCGGCGGATGCGGCTGAAAGATGATATAAAACATGAGGTTAGCCCCAAGAATATCCTCATGATCGGCCCCACCGGCGTGGGCAAAACCGAGATCTCGAGACGCCTCGCAAAGCTCGAAAACGCGCCCTTCCTGAAGGTCGAGGCCACCAAGTTCACCGAGGTCGGGTATGTGGGCCGGGACGTGGATCAAATCATCCGGGACCTGGTCGAATCCGCCATCGTCATGATCCGCGACCTCTGGCGCGAGGAGAAAACCGCCGCCGCCCATGGCGCGGCCGAAGAGCGGGTGCTGACCGCGCTGGTGGGCGCCAATGCCTCGGAAACCACGCGTGAGGCCTTCCGCAAAAAGCTCCGCGACGGCCTGCTCGACGACACCGAAATCGACGTTGAGGTCGCCGACACCTCGAACCCCATGCAGATGCTCGACCTGCCGGGCATGCAGGGCCAGGCGGGCATGGCCAATCTGGGTGACCTGTTCGGCAAGGCGTTCTCGGGCCGCACCAAGCGGCGCACGCTCACCGTCGCCAACAGCTATGACGTGCTGATCGCCGAGGAGGCGGACAAGCTGCTCGACCAGGAGGAGATCACCCGCGCCGCGGTCGAGGCGGTCGAAGCCCAGGGCATCGTCTTCCTCGACGAGATCGACAAGGTCTGCGTGCGCACCGATGGCGCCGGCGCCCGCGGCGGCGGCGATGTCAGCCGCGAGGGGGTGCAGCGCGACCTGCTGCCGCTGATCGAGGGCACCACGGTCACCACCAAATACGGGCCGATCCGCACCGACCACATCCTCTTCATCGCGTCCGGCGCCTTTCACATCGCCAAGCCGAGCGACCTGTTGCCCGAGCTTCAGGGCCGCCTGCCGATCCGGGTCGAGCTGCGCGCGCTGACCGAAGAGGACTTTGTGCGCATCCTGACCGAGACGGATAATTCCCTGACAAAACAATACATTGCCATGATGGCGACCGAGGGCGTGACGGTCGAGTTCGCGCCAGACGGCGTGGCGGCACTGGCCCGCATCGCGGCCGAGGTGAACGCCCAGGTCGAAAACATCGGCGCCCGGCGCCTCTATACGATCATGGAAAAGGTCTTCGAAGAGCTCAGCTTCACCGCCCCCGACCGCGACGGCGAAACCGTGCTCATCGACGCCGCCATGGTCGAGGGATCACTGGGCGATCTGGCCAAGGCAGTGGATGTGAGCAGGTATGTGTTGTGATGCGTTCTGCTGGTTAACCCCTTGATCGAAAGTCACATTCACGCAACCATGCCCCATGGCATTATCTTACCATCCAAAGCCCGGAACCATTGTCCGGGTTGATTATTCCAGCGGGTTTACAGAACCGGAAATGGTCAAAAGGCGATTGGCCGTGGTCCTCTCGCCGGCGATCAAGGCACGCCCGGGGCTTGTCACGGTGGTGGCGCTCAGCACGACCGATCCAAGCCCACAGATGCCGTATCACGCCTTGGTCGATATCCCGTTTGAGTTGCCTGCCGGCTGGGGGCGCCGCCCGCGCTGGGTCAAAGGGGATATGGTGAATGCGGTGGGGTTCCACCGGGTGGATCTCTTGGCAATCGGCAAGGGGCCAAACGGCAAAAGACGCTATCAGACCAAGGTGTTGCCCAAGGCGGATTTTACCAAGGTGCGGCAGTGCGTGCTGCATGGGCTCGGGTTATCAACCTTGACGAAACACCTTTGAATGACGATATTCACCTTGTGAGCGGCACTCCATTGGATCCGCATTGAGTCCCTTCGGGGCCATCGGCCAGCTGGCGATATCAAGCACTTGGCCGATGCCGTGAAACCCTGCCGCGCCCGGCAGGGTTTTTCATTTTGGGACTGGCCGTCGAGGCAGTCCTTGTTGTGGACCCGCTGGGTGGTGTTAGGCATCTATACTAAATGATGTTGAAAATTGTTCTATAGCAGATGCTTAACTGAGCTTGACGCTTGGTAGTCTAAGTTGATGGGCCTAAGAAACTCACCTATTCCTAAGACCCAGACAATCAGTGGTTGTACTGCATCTGTTTACGAAGCCATTCGCAGATTTCCGCTGGAAGCCAACCAGAGTGGTTCTGGTTTATCTCACTGACAAACAAGTGATCATTCTTGTCGATCGCGGGCTTTAGATAACTCTGAACCTCTGCGGCGCTCTTGGACGAGCTAACAAACCACGTAGAATCAAGCGCATGAGCCCATGACCCGAAGCTTTTGATCCGTTCGTAGAGCTCGGTGTATTTAGTGCCGGGTTTGTTGAGGTCATAACTGACCGAGTAGATAGTCATCGCTGTATCCTTCATAACATGCACCCAAGCCATCGCTGGATGCGGTTGAAATGTGGAGCAGCGAGTCGAGTTGTGAACTTCGGATTGCACTGCTCCAAAAATCAGACTGCCCTGAATCTGCCACAAAATCAAGTCTAGGCGCCAGCTTAAACCACTAGATGTATGGGGTCTGTCGAATTGCAGCGGTATCTCCTTGGCTGCAAACAAGAAAAACCCCGCATGCTGCGGGGTTTTCCGTTCGAATTGCGGTGCAATCCGAAGTTCACCATTCATTTATCGCCGATCCTGTGATTCGGCTCAAGAGTCCGATTTGCAACACTATGTGGTGTTTCAGCGTCATGCTGGCGCTATATAGAGGCGTATTAGAGCGCGGGAAGTTCAGATTTTTTTTATCAATTTGCGATAGCTTGCACCCTCCCCAAAATCTCCGGATGCCCCTCATTCACCTCATAGCGCGCGAACCGCACCTTTCGGCACAGCCCCTGTTTCTCCAGCGCCTTGAGCGCGCCTGAGGCATAGCCGCGGGGGAGGGTGTCAAAGCCCCGGGCGATCAGGGCGCGCTGGACTTCGTCGACCTTCAGCACGCGGTTCCGGCTCTCGCACATCACCTCGATCACGGCGCGCTGGCGGGTGTCGAGCGTGGCGTTGGAGCGGACCTCGCGATAGGTCTCGCGCATCATCGCCTTGACCCGGTCGTAGTAATCCGCGCGGTCCGCGGCGGGCAGGGCGTAATAGGCGCCGTTGACGGCCTTCATCAGCCCGGCGCGCTTGCCCTTCAGGTCGCGCAGTTCCTGCTCCATCCGGGCGATGAAGTCGTGGTCGTCCTCCAGCTCTTCGAGCAGCGTCACCAGCGCCCGGCGGATCCGCAGATTTTCGGTCATGTTCGCCTCGCGATCCGGCGCGACAAATGTCGGGCCTCCTCGGATCGGCGCAAAGTTTGACAAATTGCGATTAAAGATCGTTTAAATGCGAACTGACGCGATCGGGCGCGACTTTGGGCGCCTGCGCGGGCGGCGGGGCGGATCTGCCACGACTCTGTCCCAATATGGGATGAATCGGGCAAATGGGGCGTTAACTGTTGCGAAACATTGCATTTTAAGTACATCCTTCACGCCGTGTTAACCTTTGTCACGTACGGACTGGGTTGGTGAGTGAGGGTGCGTTTCGTTTGGGGGGCGCTGATTAGTTGCAGGAGTACAGCATGCCGCAGCATGACCAGTTTGTGAGTGACGATAGTAGTGCCATCGATCATAATTCCATTGATCGTGATTCCAGTGATCGTGATTCCATCGACCCTGGCGAGTCCGGTCAGAGGCCGTCGCAGACAATTCATCTCTTTCGTCAACGCCCGACCGTCCTGGGCCTGTGGCGGCGCGAATTGCGCTTTCCCTCGGGCTGGGTGATGCAGGGCGACAGCGACCTCAACCGGGTGCTGCGTCAGGGCTGAGAGCGCTCGGACGTCAGCATCGGCGGGTCGATCTCGCGCAGCAGCTTGCGCAGGATGGCGGCGGGGTAATCCTCGAAGTCGGTGGCCACTTCGACAAAGGCGCCGGGGCCGGTGATGACCTCGTCGCGGTAATGGTCGACCGGGTCGGGCTCGGCGCCGCGGATCACCAGCGCGTTGATGACAAAGCCCTCGGCGCCGAGCAGGTCCGCCGCGGGCCTCGGCATGCCGCCCTCGTTCGAGATCCCGTCGCCCGAGACATCCACCACCCGGCGGCGGCAGTCCAGCGGCGCGCTGGCGCTGAGGGTGCGGGCATAGCGCAGGGCCTCGCCGATCGCAGTCGAGAAATTGCGCCACAGCCGCCCGGCGCCGGCCAACTCGGCGCTATAGGCCTGGATGCTGGCCGCGTCGGTGAGGTGGCGCCATGGCGTGACCTGCCCCTGGCGCGAGGCGCCGGACCAGTGGATATGGGTGACGATCACCCCCCCCTCCATCTCGCCGATCGCATTGATCAGCCGCGCATCGCGAAAGGCCATCGCCAGCCCGTCGGCCTGCAGCCGGTATTCCTGTTGATCGATCGAGCCCGACACATCGGTCGCCAGAATGAGCTCGAGCCCGCAGGCGAGCGCGGGGCCGGGGGCCAGAAAGGCCAACAGCGCCAGCAGATGCCTCATCGCTCCCCCACCACCATTTCGGCGCTGATCTCGCGCAGCAGCTTGCCGATCATCGCATCGCGATAGGCGTCAAAGTCGCGGGCGATGGCCACAAACGCCTCGGGCCCGTGCATCACGTTGCGCCGGTAATAGATCGACGGGTCGGGAAACGCGCCGAGAATCACCAGCCCGTTGATGACGATCCCGTCATAGAGGCCGAGCTCGCGGAAATATTCCGGGCCCACGCCCACATTGTTGACCCCGTCGCCGGAGACATCCAGCACCCGGCGCGCGCATTCGGGCGCCCGCGCCAGCAGCCTGGCCCCGAACTCCACCCCCTTGCCGAGCGCGGTCGCAAACTCGGCGTACTGGCGCCGATGTGCGCGCAGCCGGTTGGCCAGGGCATGGACCGCCGCCGCGCTGTCGAGCGTGGTCCAGCCGATGATCACGTCCTGTTGCTCATAGCCCGACCATTCATAGACCGCTGCCTCGATATAGGCCCCCTCGGGCGAGAGGATCGCATTGATCACCTCGGGCGTTTCGATCGCATGGGCCAGCCCGTTGAGCTGAAGCGCGTATTCATGGGCGTTCACGCTCGACGAGATATCGAGGCCCAGCGCCAGCGCCAGCTTGCAATAGGCCTCGGCCGGGCTCGACAGCCCGACCAGCAGGGCGGTCAACAGCGCCCTCATGGCCTTGCCGCCATGCGCGGGTCCATCTCGCGCAACAGTTTCGCCCGGATGGCGCGGGCGTAATCGTCAAAGCCGTCCGCCACCTCGAGAAACGCGCCAAAGCCGCGCACGACGTGGCGGCGGTAGAACTCGACCGGTTCGTCCTTTGACCCCTCGATCACCAGCGCGTTGATGGTGATTCCCTGGCTGGCCAGCGCATCGGCCACCGGGCGTGGCAGCCGGCCGCGGTTCGAGGCGCCGTCGCCCGAGATGTCAATCACCCGGCGCAGGCAGCGCGAGGGGTTTGACCGCGACAGGCTGGCGGCGTGAAACAGGGCCTCGCCAATCGCCGTATAGGCGGCAAAGAACATCCGGTCCTGCCGGTCGATCGCATTGGCAAAGGCATGGGCATCCGCCGGTGTGGTCAGATGCGACCAGGGTACCGTCTGGGACTGGCTCTCGGGGCCGGACCATTGCGTCACCGTCACCATGATGCCGCCCGGCGTCCATTTGATCGCATCGGTCACGGCGGAGTCGCGAAACGCCGCCGACAGCCCGCCCATTTGCAGGTCGTATTCATGGTTCACGACCGAGCGCGAAACATCCATCGCCAGCACGAGCTCGAGCCCGCAGGCCGTGGCCGGGCCGGCGCCAAGAAGAAGCGTTGAGAGCAGCGCCGCGGTCGGTCCCTTCATGCCGGCCCTCCCGCCCTCGGGGCATTTTGCGCACGGGGCGCCCGGGCGTGCGCCGGTCGGTCGGGCGCCCGGGCGCCGACTTGGGCCGTGACGGCAAACATGCGATGAACAAGGGGCGCCAGCACTCTGCGAAAACTCCCGACCAGGGTGAACAGGCGGCGAAACCGCCAACAATCCCAACGCACCGACGCCCCGGTCATCACCAGTGCCCGGTATTCTCCATGCTGTGCCAGGGCTCGCGGGGGGGCAGACGCTCGCCCGCCTGCAGCAATTCGACCGAGATCCCGTCGGGCGAGCGGATGAACGCCATGCGCCCGTCGCGTGGCGGGCGGTTGATGGTCACGCC
>JBCCHW010000056.1:0-17302 GCA_039028555.1 Pseudomonadota bacterium
AATCTACGTGAAGATTCAAAATGTGACATTCAATCACTGATTGACTAACAGATGACTGCCATGTAACATGAACTTTATGGCAGTCGCTTGCGATCTGTGTTTGTCGCGATAGCGTCACGTCATCCTTGCAAAATTGAAAGGAACGCTTTTGGCGCATGAAACGGTGCTGGACTCGCCCGCACGGGAGGTGGCGGCGCAACGCGATATTGAGTGGCCAACATGGATTGCCCTGTTCGGCGTGTATCTGGGCTGGTCTCTGGTCCTGATGCTGTACACTTTCATCGGCGCATTGGTTATCGTTCCGGGGGCGGTTCTGGTTGCCTTTCACTCCTCGCTTCAGCATGAGGCCCTGCATGGCCATCCGACACGAAGCCGGACCCTCAACGAGCTTCTCGTCAGTCTTCCGCTGGGCCTGTTTATCCCGTATCGCCGGTTTCGCGACACGCATCTGCGCCATCACAACGACAGCCGCCTGACCGACCCCTATGACGATCCCGAAAGCCGTTATCTGGCCGAGCGCGACTGGGAAGGCCTCAGCCAACCGATGCGCTGGCTGTTCGCGGTGAACGCGACATTTGCCGGACGGATGATCATTGGTCCCGTGCTGCTGGTGGGGTTCTTTCTAACAGATGACGCCAAGAGGGCGCTGCGCGGGGAACGCGGGGTCGCGATGGCATGGCTTGCCCATCTGGCGGGGCTTGTGCCGGTGCTGTGGCTGATCTCGATCTCGGGAATGCCCTTTTGGCTCTACATCCTGGGCATCGCTTTGCCCGCGTTGTCACTGTTATCCGTGCGGATCTATATCGAGCACCGTGCCGCCGACTGCCCCATGCAACGCTCGGCCGTGGTCGAAGCCAATTGGTTCTGGAGCCTTCTGTTCCTGAACAATAACCTCCACCGCGTCCATCACGAACGCCCCGCGGCTGCTTGGTTCCGGCTGCCGGAAATCTGGCGCAAGGAACGCGATAAATTCCTGCAGGAAAACGGAAATTATTACATCGGGAGCTATGGAGAGGTCGCGCGTCGCTGGCTGTTTCGTCCCCGAGAGCCTCTGGTTCATCCGATAATGCGGCGCGAGAAATGATTGCCGCGTTTCAAATGTATGACTGGCCAGAGTTCCGCGCAGACAACGATGCTTTCTGGTCGGTCGCATCCCAGATGTTGCTGGATATCGGTGTCGATGCGCCATCAAATCTGTCTCGCGATTATCTGGCCGAGGATGTCTGGCGCAATCCCGATTTGCTGATCGGTCAGTCTTGCGGCCGGCCTCTGATGATGGGGGCCTGTGGGAACGCGGTGCCGTTCGGCCGGCCCGTTCACGATGTCGCGGGCTGCGGTGCGGGAACCTATCGCTCGGCCCTGATTGTGCGGCACGACGGCCCCGAAACTCTCGCCGGTTGCCGGAACTCGCGTGCCGTGATCAACGGCGAGAACAGCCATTCCGGCTATGCCGCGTTCAAGGCCGCGTTGAGCGGGTTCGCAACCCCGGGGCAGCGCCATTTCGAGGATGTGATCGTCAGTGGTGCACACCGGTCTTCGCTAGACCATGTCGCGACGGGGCGGGCCGATATCTGCTCGGTCGATGCGGTTGCATGGGCGATGTATCAACAGGTGGAACCTGGGCGCGCCGCGCTCTTGAAGGTCATCGGCTGGTCGCCCGAGGCGCCCGCGCTTCCCTATATCACCGCATCGCGATTTGCCGACATATCCGGCTTTTTCGCAAATGTGCTGGATACTGCTGCACAGGCCTCACCCAGGTCGCCAGCGGTTCCGATTGGCGTCATTCCCGCGTCGCAGAGCGACTATGAAGTCATGCGAGAGCTGGAGGGGGCGATCGCGGAAGTAGCTCTTTGACCAGCAAACTCTTGAGGATCGGGCCAAGAACTGAAACGCGAACTTGCGTCGTACCCACGATTGATGTTCAAAAAAACAGTGCGAAAAAACGGCGTGTTCGAGCTTGGGGAAAGATCGGTGACCGAGCGTAAGCTATTCAGGGTCGAGGACCTGACAGTCTGCTTTGGCGTTGCCGGCAATCGGCACGCGGTGGTCGATTCGGCCTCTTTCGAAGTCGCTCCAGGTGAGACGCTGGCCCTGGTCGGCGAATCCGGGTCTGGCAAAACGATCACGGCAAAGGCGACGATAGGCCTGTTGCCGACCTCTGCGATGACGACGAACGGACGCGCGATTTTGTCGGTGGGCGGGCAGGAAACAGACCTTCTGACATTGCCCGACAACGAACTGCGCAGGCTGCGCGGCGCAACGGTCTCGATGATTTTTCAGGAGCCGATGAGCGCGCTTTCTCCGCTGCACACCGTGGGTGCGCAGGTGGCGGAAGTTCTGCGGATCCACACAGATCTTGAGTCCGGCGAAATCAAGTCGCGGGTTCTCAATCTGTTCGAGGAAGTGGGATTCCCGCGCCCCGAACGGGCATGGTCTGCCTATCCTTTCGAACTCTCCGGCGGGCTGCGCCAGCGTGCGGTGATCGCGATGGCCATGATCGCCGAGCCGAAGCTGGTGATTGCTGACGAGCCTACCACCGCGCTCGACGTGACGACCCAGGCGATGGTGCTGGATTTGATCAACCAGCTTCAGCGCGACCATGATACGGCGGTTGTCTTGATCACGCATGATCTTGGCGTGGTCGCGAACATGGCCGATACGGTGGTGGTCATGCGCCGTGGCAAGGTCGTCGAAAAAGGGGATGCGGCAGATGTTTTGCACAATCCCGGGCATGGCTACACGCGGGCCCTGATCGCCGCCGCGCCCACGGTGCCCGAGGAACTCCCCGTCCACGAAGAACCGCACCATGACGTGATCCTGCGTGTCCGCAACCTGTCGAAAACCTATCCCGGGCGGGCCCGGTCATTTGGGCCCGACGACCCGTCGGTTCGTGCTGTTGTCGACTTTAACCTTGCCCTGGAGCGGGGCGAGACCCTTGCCGTTGTCGGGGAATCTGGCTCGGGCAAGTCCACGGCCGCTAAATTGATCCTGCGGGCGGAACGGCCCGACCCCGGCGCCACGATCATGTTTTGCGGGACAGATGGCGTTCAGCGCGACGTCTCGACATTGGCGGGCAGTGCGCTTCAATCTTTCCGGGAATGTGCGCAGATGGTTTTTCAGGATCCCTATGCGTCGCTCAGCCCGCGGATGTCTATTCAGGATATTCTGGTCGAGCCGCTGAAGATCCATGGGATCGGCACCACAAGCGACCGGCGGGAGAGGGCGGCCTATCTGATGCAGCGCGTCGGCCTGTCCCCCGACCACCTCGCCCGGTTCCCGTATGCTTTCTCGGGCGGTCAGCGCCAGCGCATCGCGATCGCCCGCGCGCTCGCGCTTGATCCCGAGCTTTTGGTCTGTGACGAGCCCACCTCGGCCCTGGACGTATCGGTGCAAGCCGAAGTATTGGAGCTGCTCGAAGAACTGCGGGTGGAGATGGGATTGAGCTATCTCTTCATCAGCCATGACCTTGCGGTGGTCTCGAAACTGGCCGACCGGGTGATGGTGATGCGCCGTGGTTATGTGATCGAAGAGGGTGCGACGGATTGCATCTTTTCGGACCCCCGCCATCCCTATACCCGGGCGCTGATGGCGGCGAGCCCAAAGGCGGATATGTCAAAGCGGCTCGACCTTGCAGCAGTGGCCGAAGGTGCCGGCGAACCATCGACATGGGCCGCGCCATTTGGGTTCGAGGGTGAGCAAGCGCCGGATCTGATCGAGGTTTCGCCCGGTCACATGGTAAGGGCTGCGGCATGATCCCGAGACTGTGCGCAGCCGTTCTGATACTGCTCGCCTGCGCCGCGCGGGCCGAGACTATCACAGAACTTCACGAAGTGCCGGCACTCGTCCCGCAAATAGAACCGAACGGCAAGTTGCCGCCAATTGCCGAGCGGATACCGCAGGAACCCCTGATCGTCGATCTTGCGGCGAAGGACCGTACAATCGGCCGCAATGGCGGGATGGTGCGCATGTACATCACCCGGTCCAAGGATGTGCGCTATATGGCGGCTTATGGCTATGCCCGGCTGGTGGGCTATGCGCCGGATTACACGCTGCAGCCGGACCTTTTGCGCGACGTCAAGGTGGAGCAGGACGGTCGCAAGGTGACGCTGTATCTGCGCCGCGGCCATCGCTGGTCGGACGGCGCGCCCTTTACCACCGAGGATCTGCGTTACTGGTGGGAGGATGTGGCACTCAACGAGGATCTTTCGCCCTCCGGCCCGCCTGTTGAGATGCTCGTTGGTGGTGTCCCGCCCGTTGTAGAGGTCATCGACGACGTGACAATCTCGTACACTTGGCCGGAACCGAATGCACGTTTTCTGCCATCGCTGGCACAGGCGCGCCCGATGTATATCTACCGACCCGCGCATTATGCGAAACAGTTTCACAAAAAATTTGCAGATCCCGACGCGTTGACCAGGAAGATGGGTGAGAAGTACCGCACCTGGGCGGAGCTGCATAACCGCAAGGACAATCTCTACAAGTTCGACAACCCAAAGCTTCCGGTTCTGCAGCCCTGGGTCAATACGTCGAAAAAGAATGGTCAGCGCTACGTGCTCAAACGCAACCCCTTCTATCACCGCATCGACAAGCAGGGGCATCAACTGCCTTATGTCGATAGTTTCGAGTTGGAGGTCGCGGCGGCGGGCCTGATCCCGCTAAAGGCTTCGAATGGCGAGGCGGGCTTGCAGTCGCGCTCTCTGGGATTTGCCGACGCGCCGGTCTTGAAACAAAACGAAAAGGGGCACGGTTATACCACGCGCCTATGGAGATCGGGCGCAGCGTCCGAGGTTGCGATCTATCCGAACCTGACCTATCGCGATCCCGTTTGGCGCGATCTGATGCGCGATGTCCGATTTCGCCGCGCGCTGAGCCTCGGGATCCCCCGCAAAGCGATCAACAAGGTTCTGTATTACGGATTGGCCGAGGAACGCGCAGTCGCAGCCCTGGATGAAAGCCCTTTTTTCAACCTTGAGGACGCGACCGCATGGGCCGAGTTCGATCTTGCCGCTGCCAATGCATTGCTCGATGACATCGGACTGACCAGGCGCGACAATGCGGGGACCCGGTTGCTGCGCGATGGGCGGCCAATGGAGATTATCATCGAGACGGCAGGTGAACGCCGCGAAGTTGCCGATGTGCTCGAACTGGTGGACGCGACCTGGCGCAAGCTGGGGATCCGGCTGTTGGTACGCCCGCTCGATCGGGACATTCTGCGCAATCGTGCCTATGCCGGGCGTTCGATGATGGTGGCCTGGTATGGCTGGAACAACGGTGTCCCCACCGCCGATGCGCCGCCGTTTGAACTCGCGCCCGTCGACCAGTCGAATTTCTCATGGCCGATATGGGGGCAATTCTACCAGACCAAGGGCGAAATGGGCAGGCCCCCCGATATGGTGCCGGCAAAGCGCCTGTTTGATCTGTTCATGCAGTGGTCAGCTGCCCCGTCCACCGACGAGAAGGCGGCGATCTGGCGAGAGATGTTGACGATTCATGCAGTAAACGTCTTTGCAATCGGAACCGTCAGCCGCGCGCCCTTGCCGATTGTCGCGAACGACCGGCTCAGGAACATTCCAGACGAAGCGATCTATGCCTGGGACCCGGGCGCGCAACTGGGTATACAGCGGATCGATGAATTCTATTTCGAAGGGGGAGCGGACAAATGACCGGTTTGGCAGCTTCCGCGCTTCGAAACCCGGGCGTCGTCGCTCCTTTGGGTGAGGCGTGATGCTGAAGTTTCTCATCCGCCGCTTCGTCACCATGCTTCTGACGCTGTTGGCGGTTTCAGCACTAGTGTTCGTGATCATCAACCTGCCACCCGGCAACTATCTCTCGAACCAGATTGCCGAGATGCGCGCCACCGGCGAGGCCGCAGGTGTCGCCAAGGCCGAAGAGTTAATTGCGCGCTATGCCCTCGATCAGCCGATCTGGCATCAGTATCTGATCTGGATGGGCATCCTGCCGGGCGTCGACGGGTTTGACGGGCTTCTGCAGGGCAACTTCGGATGGTCCTTCGAGCTCGAACGCCCGGTTGCCGAGGTGTTGGGGGAGACGGTGGTCCTGACCATCCTTGTCAACCTGGCCGCACTTTTGTTCGTTTACCTCGTGGCCCTGCCCCTGGGTACGATTGCCGCTGTCAGAGCGAACACCTGGATCGACTATCTGGCCTCCTTTGTCGGCTATATCGGGTTGGCGACGCCAAACTTTCTGCTCGCGCTGATTTTGCTGACCTATGGTGCGCGCTATTTCGATATCCCCATCGGCGGATTGATGGGCCGGGAATACGAAGGCCAGCCGATGTCGATGGCAAAGCTTGGATCAATTCTCGCCCATCTGATCGTGCCGACGATCGTGATCGGAACCTCGGCGGCGGCCGCGGTGATGCGCCGGCTGCGCGCCAATCTGATGGATGAACTGAACAAGCCCTATGTTGAAACGGCTCGGGCAAAGGGCGTCGCGCCGGTCACCCAGATCGTCAAGTATCCGCTGAGAATGGCGCTCAATCCCTTTGTCGCGGATATCGGGAACCTGGCACCACAGCTGGTCTCGGGATCGGTCATGATTTCGGTGGTGATGAGCCTACCGACGATCGGCCCGATTCTGCTTCAGGCCTTGCGTAGCCAGGACATCTTTATGTCTGGCTTCATCCTGTTGTTTGTCTCCGCGCTGACGCTGGTCGGCATGCTGATCTCGGATATCCTGCTTGCGATCCTCGACCCGAGGATCCGGATCTCCGGTGCGCGCAAGGGGGCATGAGGATGGAGCATTACGTCGCCCCAGATGACTATGATGCGGATGCGGAGCGCCAGATTCTGGGCCGCGTCGATCTTGACGCGCCGACATGGATCCTGGTCTGGCGCAGGTTCAAGAGGCACCGGCTGGGTGTTATCTGCTTCTTTTTTCTCGCGATCGGTTACGCGCTGTTACCCTTTGTGCAAGTCATCGCACCCTATACGCCCAACCACTATAACGAGAATCAGATCTATTCCCCGCCACAAGGGCTCTATCTCTTCCATGATGGTCGTTACGCGGGGCTGCATACATACGATACAATGACCGTCTATGATCAGGAGACGGGGCTGGTCAAACAGGTAACCGACTATGAGCGCGCGTTGCCTGTTCCCGTTCTCACGGTATGTGGCGAGCCCTATCGCCTGCTCGGGCTTTTCCACGGACGGTTCCGGCTGATCTGCCCGCCAAAGGATGGCGACTTGTTCCTGTTGGGGTCTGACAGGCTGGGTCGGGATGTGCTTAGCCGCATGATTTATGGTGCAAGACTGTCGATGACGATCGGATTGATCGGTGTCGCTGTCAGCTTTGCCATAGGCCTGGTTCTGGGCGGTGTCGCCGGATATTTCGGCGGTTGGATCGATGCGACTGTGCAGCGCCTGATCGAGATTTTCCGGTCGCTGCCTGAACTTCCGATCTGGCTCGCCCTTTCGGCGGCGGTGCCTGTCAACTGGAGCCCGATATCGGTCTTTTTCATGATTTCCATCATCCTCGGTCTGCTTGACTGGCCGGGGCTTGCCCGGGCTGTGCGGTCAAAGTTTTTGGCCCTGCGCGAGGAAGATTATGTTCGCGCCGCCGAGTTGATGGGGGCGAAGCCGGGTCGGATCATCTTTAGCCACATGATGCCCAACTTCATGAGCCACCTGATCGCGTCGGCCACGCTGTCGATTCCGGCGATGATCCTGGGGGAGACGGCCCTCTCCTTCCTGGGGCTCGGCCTTCGGCCGCCCGAGGTGAGTTGGGGCATGATGCTGAACGATGCGCTCAACCTGAATGCGGTCGAACTCTATCCGTGGATCATGATGCCGATGGTGCCGGTGATTCTGGCGGTGCTTGCCTTCAGCTTTGTCGGGGATGCCTTGCGGGACGCGCTGGACCCGTACTCGTAGGGTTTGTATCCCGCGCTTGTCGCTGGTTGCTGCTGAACGCCGTGCTGGCCACTGGCGTGCGCGCAACTCTGCCGCTATACAGCCGCGCATGGATGACGGGATTGCTCAGATGGGCCCGGGTCTGCGCTTCATCAAGATGCATGGGCTGGGTAATGACTTCGTGCTGATTGACCAGCGCGATGCCCCCTTTGTGCTGTCTGAGTCCCTGGTGCGCGCAATAGGCGACAGGCACCGCGGTGTCGGTTTTGATCAGCTCGCAGAAATACTGCCTGATGACGCGTGCGCGGCGCGTCTGATTTTCTGGAATGCCGATGGGTCAACTGCGGGTGCCTGCGGGAATGCCACGCGCTGCATTGCGCATCTGTTGATGGAGCAGGATGGTGTCCGATCGCTTGGCTTGCGCACCGAGCGTGGCCTTCTGGCCTGTACCCGGCGAGATGATGGGTTGATCGAGGTCGATATGGGCGCGCCCTCGCGGGACTGGGATAAAGTACCCTTGCGCGAGCCGGTCGATACGGCGAGGCTCCCGCTCGACGGGGCGCCGGCGGCCTGTTCCATGGGAAATCCTCATTGCACGTTTTTCGTTGACGATGTCGGCGCTGTCGGGCTCGAACTCCAGGGTGCCGAGATCGAGCATCACCCTCTGTTCCCCGAGCGCACGAATGTCCAGTTCGTTCAGATCCATGATCGCCAGAACGCGCGTGTGCGTGTCTGGGAACGCGGGGTTGGTGTCACACTCGCTTCGGGCTCTTCTTCTTGCGCGGTCTTGGTAAACGCGCATCGGCGCGGTCTGATGGATCGGCGGGCACGGTTGATGCTCGACGGCGGGGAGATCGAGATCACATTGCGTGAAGATGACCATGTGCTGATGGCGGGGCCCGTCGCCCATGCCTTTTCCGGTGTTCTCTCGCGGGACTTGCTGACATGAGCGCGCCGATTTTTGAAACCTTCGGCTGCCGTCTCAACGCCTATGAGACCGAGGCCATGACGGGGCTTGCCCGGGCGGCGGGTGTCGAGAACGCGGTGATCGTGAACACCTGCGCCGTGACAGCCGAGGCTGTGCGTCAGGCCCGGCAGCGCATTCGCCGGCTGCGGCGCGAGCATCCCTTGGCCCAGGTAATCGTTACGGGCTGCGCGGCGCAGACCGAGCCCGAGACCTTTGCTGCCATGCCGGAGGTCGACCGTGTGATCGGAAATCTTGAAAAGATGCGCCCAGAGGCGTGGGCAAAGATGGGCCCAGACTTCATCGGCGAGACGGAGCGGGTTCAGGTCGACGACATCCTTTCGGCGACCGAGACGGCGGGTCACCTGATTGACGGGTTCGGCACCCGGGCGCGTGCCTATGTTCAGGTTCAGAACGGCTGCGACCATCGCTGTACCTTTTGCATCATCCCTTATGGGCGAGGGAACTCACGCTCGGTCCCCGCCGGCGTCGTGGTCGACCAGATCGCCCGTCTTGCCGACCGCGGGTTTAACGAGGTCGTGCTGACAGGGGTCGATCTGACCAGCTGGGGCGCAGATTTGCCCGGCAATCCCCGTTTGGGAGATCTGGTGCAACGGATCCTGCGTCTGGTCCCGGATCTGGCCCGGTTGCGGATCAGCTCGATCGACTCGATCGAGGCCGATCCCGCCCTGATCGAGGCGATTGCCAGCGAGGCGCGGCTGATGCCTCATCTGCATCTGAGCCTGCAGGCAGGCGACGACATGATCCTAAAGCGCATGAAGCGCCGGCATCTGCGTGAGGATGCGATCCGGTTTTGCGACGCGATGCGCACGGCCCGGCCCGACATTGTTTTCGGCGCCGATCTGATCGCCGGGTTTCCGACCGAGACCGAGGCGATGTTCGAGAATTCGCTGCGCCTGGTCGAGGAATGCGGCCTGACATGGCTCCACGTCTTCCCATTTTCGGCGCGCAAGGGAACTCCTGCCGCGCGGATGCCGCAGGTGCCGGTTGCGGTGCGCAAGGAACGCGCTGCCCGGCTGCGCCATCGTGGCGCGTCGCGTGTCGCGGGTTATTTGCGGTCGCAATGCGGCGCGCCGCACCGCGTCTTGACGGAGAGCCCCCGACTGGGCCGAACCGAAAGCTTTGCCGAGGTGTCATTCGCGCATGACTGTCAGGTCGGAGAGATCCTGGACGTGACACCGACAGCGGTCGAGGGTGCCCGGCTGATTGCCTGACTGCGCCCGGGACGATGGCGCAGTGGATCGACATCCCAGCACCCTTGCAGGTCGAGGACCGCATCGGGTTCCGGCACTGTTGATCAGACCGGGCGTCTTCTGCGCAATCGGTCGGTTCTGTCG
Organism: Pseudomonadota bacterium; assembly: GCA_039028555.1. Classification (GTDB taxonomy): domain Bacteria; phylum Pseudomonadota; class Alphaproteobacteria; order Rhodobacterales; family Rhodobacteraceae; genus Thermohalobaculum. The sequence continues at coordinate 10,197 of JBCCHW010000056.1, forward strand.
GTCGGAGCCGCCGTGAGGATGGCGTGTTATCTGTGACCACGGTCATGGGCCCGGCGGGGTTTCATCGCGAAGCCCGCTCGGCTATGTCTCGGCAATACATCCTCGGGAGCATCCATGTCCTTTTTCGGAAAACTGAAAAAACGCCTGTTCAAGTCGTCATCCAAGCTGGATGAGGGCCTGGAGGCGATTGTCGATGAGGCCGCCGAAGAGGTGCCGGAGGAAGTGGCGCCAAGCCCCGCCGACATCGTGTCGCCCGAGCCCGCCGATCTCGTGGCGCCAGCCCCGGCCGAAGAGGCGCCGGCCGCGTCGCCCGCCCCGATGGCGGAGCCCCAAGACACACCGCCCTCCGAGCCATCGCCCGAACCTGTCGAGACGCCGCCAGCCCCCACAGCACCGGTCGGGGCGCCGGAGGAGGTGGCGCCGCGCCCCGGGCTCATGAGCCGTGCGCTGGGGGCGATCACCGGAACCCGGACGGTCAAGAAGCGGGTGCTCGACGACGACATGCTCGAGAGTCTCGAGGAGCTGTTGATCACGGCGGATATGGGCGTCGACACGGCCTTGAAACTGTCCGCCCGGCTGGCCGAGGCCCGGTTCGGGCGCCGGCTTTCGACCGACGAGATCAAATCCGCCCTATCCAGCGAGATCGCCAGGATCATCGAACCCGTCGCGCGGCCATTGCCGATCTATCCCAAGAAACCGCAGGTCGTTCTGGTCGTCGGGGTCAACGGCTCTGGTAAGACCACCACCATCGGCAAGCTCGCCAGCCAGTTGAAGGGGGCGGGCAAAAGTGTCGTGATCGCTGCAGGCGACACCTTTCGCGCCGCCGCTGTCGAGCAGTTGCAGATTTGGGGGGAGCGCGCGGGCGTGCCCGTGATGACCGCGGCCCAGGGCTCGGACCCTGCGTCGCTCGCCTATGAGGCCATGGAGCGGGCCGAAAAAGAGGGCGCGGACATCCTGTTGATCGATACCGCCGGGCGCCTTCAGAACCGCGACGATCTGATGGAGGAACTTGCCAAGATCGTCAGGGTCATCCGCAAGAAAGATGCCGAAGCGCCTCACAACACCGTGCTGGTCCTGGATGCAACCACGGGACAGAATGCGCTGTCACAGGTCGAGATCTTCCAGAAGGTTGCGGATGTATCGGGCTTGGTGATGACCAAACTCGACGGCACCGCCAAGGGTGGCGTGCTGGTCGCCCTGGCGGACAGGTTTCGCCTGCCGATACATGCAATCGGCGTTGGCGAAGCGATTGACGATCTGGCCCCTTTCGACCCCACCGAGTTTGCCGATGCATTGACAGGCCGTGATTAGCCGGTCTGGGCGTATCCCGGTATTCGCGCGTCGATTTCGGTGTCCTGATGGTGGATGGCGCGCTCCCCTTCCCCTTTTCAGGTTTCCGGTCTAGATAGCGAACAGCAGATTTCTCGGTGGGAGGCCGTTCTGGCCGACTGGGTCGCATCAATTGAGGGAACCGAGGCGGCGGCCTTCTGGGCGGCGGTGCTGGCGCTGATCTCGGCGGCGGCGCATGCCACGTTCGGCGCACTGCAAAAGGGGCGCTATAACCCCTGGCATGTGCGTGGGGCGATTGACGTGTCGTACATGATCATCGCTCTTCCGGTGGCGTTATTCGTCGCCCCCTGGCCCGAGCCGCGGTTGTGGATCATTTTTGCGGGCGTCTGGGTCATTCACTTGATCTACAAGCTGTTGATGGCAATGGCCTATCAACGCGGCGCCTTTACGGCCGTCTATCCGGTGGTGCGCGGCACGGGCCCCTTGGTGACGGTCATCTTTGCCGCGCTGATCTTTGCCGAGCATTTCGCGCCGTTGCAATGGGCGGGGGTTCTGCTTTTGTCCGGGGCGATCCTGTCGCTGGCATATGTGAACATCCGGGCCGAACAGGTCGACCGCGCGACGTTGAGCGCTGCGCTGGTTCTCGCGTTCATCACCGGGATCGCGACGGCGACCTATACCGTTTACGACGCGTGGGGAATCCGTCAGGCATCTGACCCGTTTACCTTTCTTGCGTGGTTCTTTGTGATCGACGGATCGATGTTTCCGCTGATCTCGCTTTGGATGTGGTCCCGCGATCCGAACCGCCCGGCGCCGCTGCCTCTGATGTTGCGTGGATTTGCCGGCGGGGTCATCGGTCTTGCGAGTTTTGGCTGTGTGATGATGGCGACCCGGCTCGACAAGGTGGGGGAGGCGGCGACCCTGCGCGAAACCTCGGTCGTGTTTGCCGCCCTGATCGGGTGGTTCTTTCTGGGCGAGCGGGTCGGGTTGATCCGGGCTGCGTTAATGGTACTCATCGCAATGGGTGCAGTACTTGTGGAATTCGGCTAACAGGGTGGCTAGATAAGCAAGATGAGAGAGATACATCCGCTACTGAAACTGGCGCTGGAGATCGGCCCGCTTGCGGTTTTCTTCGCGACCTTCACATTCGGTCGGGAACTTCTGTCAAACCCTGACGTTTTCAGCTGGTTCAGCTTGGTGACGGGCGAGAAGGCGCTGAACGGTCAAAGCGGCCCCATTCTGGCCGCGACCGCCGTGTTCATGGTCGCTATTGCGATCTCGCTCGCGGTTTCCTGGTGGTTGACGCGGGAACTGCCGAAAATGGCGGTCGTGACAGCGATTGTCGTGGCGGTTTTCGGTACGCTGACCCTGTGGCTGCAGGACGATACCTTCATCAAGATGAAGCCGACAATCGTGAACGGGATCTTTGCCTTGATCCTGTTCATCGGATTGCTGCAGGGGCGAAGCTATCTGAAGACCCTTATGGGCACGACGGTTCCGATGACCGACGAGGGCTGGATGATCTTTACCAAACGCTGGGTCGGATTCTTTATCGCCATGGCGCTCCTGAACGAGGTCATCTGGCGGACCCAAACGACCGAGTTCTGGGTGAGCTTCAAGACCTTTGGCAATCTTCCGCTGACCTTTCTCTTTATGGCGTGCCAGTATCCCTTGCTGCAAAGGTACATGCAGGAAGAGTAACGGGGCGAGACAGCGTTCAGCTATCCTCGCCAAACCGATTGGCGACCAGGTCGGTCAAAGCGGTCATCAAGGCATCCGCGTCGGGGCCCGTGGTCTCGACCTCGATCGACGAGCCCTGATGCGCTGAGAGCATCAAGAGGCCCATGATGCTGTCCCCACCGACCGAGTGGCCATGACATCCGACGCGCGCGAGGGCGTTATGGGACTCGACCGTTTCGACAAACTTTGCCGACGCGCGCGCATGAAGCCCCTTGAGATTGACGATTTTCAGGCGTGCAACGGGCATCAGCCAGTTTGATTCCCGGCATTCATGTCCAGCATGTTCGCGGCGGAGTCGATGTACTTGTGCCCGGCTTCAAGTGCTGCTTTGACCGCGTCGGCGAGCGCCCGCTCGCGGCTTTTTGCCAGTTTCACAAGGAGAGGCAGGTTTGCGCCGTAAATCACCTCGATGTCGTTGGAGGTAAGCGCGCCCAACGCCAGATTCGACGGCGTGCCGCCGAACATGTCCGTGATCAGAACGACACCCTGACCGGAATTGACCTCGCCGACCATCGCATTGATCTCGGCCTGCTTGTCATGCAGGTCGTCGCTGGGCTGTATGGCGACGGCGCGGGCATTCTCCTGTTTGCCGACCACATGTTCTGTGGCGGCGAGCAGCGAGTCCGCCAAATTCCCATGGGCAACGATCACAATTCCGATCATCCGTTCCTCGTTGGCGTCGTGCCGGCTTACCGGTCGAGCTCGCGATGGCGAATCGTGGATTGCCACCGGTTTTCCCTTAGATGCGCTGCCAGTTTCTCTGCGATCGCGACCGAGCGATGTCTGCCGCCCGTACAGCCGAGTGCGATCGTGAAATGTGTCTTTCCTTCGTCCTGATAGGCGGGCAACAGCAGCAAGATCAGATCCGCAACCCGGTCAAAGAAGCCCTGGAACAGCGGATCATCCGAGACGAAACCCTGTATCTCCACGTCGCGCCCGTCAAGGGTGCGCAGCTCGGAATCCCAGTATGGGTTCCTCAAAAAACGGCAATCGAGAACCATATCCGCCTCCAGCGGGGCGCCACGCTTGAACGAGAAGGATTGGAGCGAGACCGAGAGCCCCGAGGAAAGCGCGAGTGAGAATCGCGCGCCCAATTCAGCCCGCAGTTGATGGGGTGTCATATGGGTGGTGTCGATCACCGCATCGGCATGGTCGCGCAGCGGCATCAGCAGGTCGCGTTCCCGGGTAATCCCGGTTGCCGGATCTTCTTCGGGTGCCAATGGATGCCGGCGGCGGGTTTCGGAGAACCGTGCGAGCAGGCGTTCATCGGCGCAATCGAGAAAGACCATGATCGCGCCAGCCTGCCAGCGCTTTCTGAGGCTTTGCAGCGCCTCATTGACCGCGCGGACCGAAAACCCCCTGGTCCGGGGCGCAATGCCCAGCGCAATGGGGTGTGATGTGCCGGAGATCGGCGCGACAAGCTGATCGATGAGGCCGAGGGGAAAGTTGTCGACCGCTTCGTATCCCATGTCCTCAAAGGTTTTGATCGCGGTAGAGCGGCCTGCACCCGACATGCCGGTGATGAGCATGACCACCGGCGCGGGGGACCTTTCGACCGGGGGGAGAGAGGATTCTGACTCAGTCATTCAGGGCCGGTTAATGTTGTCGGACAATCGGATCGTCCGGATCGCGGATCTGGCCTTTCAACACGGTCATCACAATCGCAGCACGCGCCGGCAGGTCACGCGCGAAGATGACCCTGACCGGGTGATCAAGCAAGTCCCGAAAATGCGATTCCGGCAGGCGTGTTGCCTCTGCGCCGTCCAGATCGACGATAAGGCGCAGCGGCACCCGGTTTCGATAGGCGAGGTCAACGATTCCGACCCCGCGAATCTCGAGCTGCCCCGCAATCGCGGCCGAGGCGTTCAACATCGGCGGATTGCCTGGGGTGATCTCTGTCTGATCATCAGAGATCAGCAGCGCGCCCATCGCGATCAGTTCGAGCGCCAGTGTGGATTTGCCGGCCCCCGCCGCGCCCGTGATCAAAACACCGTCATCGCCGAGCGCGACCGCGCTGGCGTGCAGGCGCAAGGCACCGCTCTCGCCTGTCACAATGGCAGCTCGATGATAAAGCGCGCACCGGCCGGTTGGGCATCCGGACCCGACTCACCGCTGGGGATGTTCTCCGACCAGATACGGCCTGCATGGGCTTCGATGATCTGCTTTGAGATCGCGAGGCCCAGACCCGAATGGTTGCCAAAACCCTCGGATTCCGGGCGCTCGGTGTAAAAGCGCTCGAACACGCTCTTGAGATTGTCGGGCGGAATCCCGCGGCCCTGATCCGAGACGCTGACCCGAACAAACTGCTCGTCCGCACGGCCCTCGATGGTGATGGTGCTGCCATCTGGCGAGAAGCTCAGCGCATTGTCGAGGAAGTTGGTGATAACCTGCGCGATGCGGCCTTCCAATCCGCGGGCCATCAATGGTTCGCTGGTGATCCTGACATTTACACCCACATGGCGGTCCTCGCCATGATTTCGGGTAATCCCTGCCAGCATCTCGATCAGCGCACCGAGATCGAACAGCTCCATTCGCTCGCGCACCAGTTCCGCGTCCAGGCGCGAGGCATTCGAGATATCGGTGACCAGACGGTCCATCCGCGAGACATCCTTCTGGATCACATCGAGGAGCTTTTGGCGCTGTTCCGGCGTCTTGGCATACTCCATGGTCTCGACCGCTGAGCGCAGCGAGGTGAGCGGATTCTTGATTTCATGTGCGACGTCGGCGGCAAAGCTCTCAATCGCCTCGATCCGCCGGTACAACGCTTCGGTCATGCGGATCAACGCGCCGGAGAGATCCCCGATTTCATCGGACCGGTGGGTAAGGTCGGGAATCTCCACCCGCTCCGGGCTAAGCGGACGGGCAGAGCTGCTGCCTTCGTGATCGGCCGCTTGCGCCAATCGTCGAATTGGCCGGGCGATCGTGTTCGCAAGCAGGATCGACAGCGCGATCGAAACCATCGTTGCAACAAAAAAGACCTGAAGGATCTTCAGCCGCTCGTTGCGCAAAATCTGGTTGATCGCCCCGCCCTCGGTCGAAAGCTGCAAGACCCCCAATACCGTTTTGAACTGACGTACAGGCAGCGCAACCGAGACGATAAGCTCGCCTTCGGAATTGACGCGAACCTGATGGTCGATCTTCCCGCGCGAGGCGCTGATGACCTCCTTGTCGTTCGAAATTCCCGCTGTCGGGATCTCGGAATAGACATCCAACTCGTCGCGGAAGGATTCGAGAAAGCGCAGATAGGTGCGTTCCAGCTTCTGCATCAGCGAGGCCGCGGCCGGCGGGCTCGGCGGGCCGAGTTTTTTCACCTCGATGGGCCCGCCTGACGGGGACAGATTCCGGGTATCGCCGATCAGACGGCGGCGCCGGTCGAAGAGCCGGGCCCGCACGCCCGTCGGCTGGACCAGCCTGTTCAGCACCGTATTGGCAACGATTGGGTCAAATCCCGGCTGTTCCTCGGGATCATTGGCCGATTGCTCGGCAATTGTGATCGCGATGATTTCGCCCTGAATCACCAGGGCGTTGACCCGCTCGCCGATCAATCCCTGCAGGAAAGAGTTCAGCACCAGCACGCCGAACACCAGCAGGGCCAGGCCGACGAGGTTGAAAAAGATGATCCGCCGTTGAAGGGACGAGAAAGGGGCGGACTGCTTCAGCCCCTGAACGACGCGCGCGCGCATCGAGGGAGGCCGTGGCCTCCCATCGAGCCCTTCGAGCGAAGGGCTGATGGCCTCAATCGCCTCTCCCGGGCCGATGCGGCGCATTACACCTCGCGATAGCGGTAGCCCACTCCATAAAGGGTCTCGATCGAGTTGAACTCGCCATCGACCTTACGGAATTTCTTGCGGATACGCTTGATATGGCTGTCAATGGTCCGGTCATCCACATAGACCTGATCATCATAGGCCGCGTCCATCAGGTTATCGCGGCTTTTGACAAAGCCGGGACGTTGCGCCAGCGAGTGCAGGATGAGGAATTCGGTCACCGTCAGCGTCACCGGTTTTCCCTCCCAGATCGATGCATGGCGCATCGGATCCATCTCGAGTTTCCCGCGTTTGAGAACCTTTTCATTC
>JBCCHW010000057.1:0-17168 GCA_039028555.1 Pseudomonadota bacterium
CAACCAGCATCCGTTGCAATGCACCATGGAAAAGGAGTGATCAGGCGTCTTTTAATGTCTCAGGACCAAATCTGCGCTTGATCATGCCGTGAACTCCCCCAAGATAATACCAAGGGACCGGTCGCATCCTAGGCCGGCCAATCGTACAGGAGCCGCGCATGCCCTCGCTCACTCAGACCCTAGAAGATGCAATCCACCGCGCCATCGCCCTCGCCAACGGGCGGCGCCACGAGCTTGCGACGCTCGAGCATCTTCTGCTGGCCCTCATCGACGAGCCCGACGCGGCTCAGGTGATGAAGGCCTGCTCGGTCGATCTGAGCGAGCTGCGCGACACACTCACCCGTTTCATCGACAACGAGCTGGAGGCGCTGGTCTTTGATTCCGACGATTCCGACGCCTCGCCCTCGACCGGGTTCCAGCGGGTGATCCAGCGCGCGGCAATTCATGTGCAAAGCTCGGGCCGTGCCGAGGTGACGGGTGCCAACGTGCTGGTGGCGATCTTCAACGAGCGCGAGAGCCACGCGGCCTTCTTCCTGCAGGAACAGGACATGACCCGCTATGACGCGGTGAACTATCTGAGCCACGGCGTCGCCAAGGACCCGGTCTTTGGCGAGACACGCGCCGTGCGCGGCACCGAAGAGCCGGAAAATGCCGAGGCGGGCGCCGAGGCCCAGGCCGAGGAGACGAGCCTCGGCAAATTCTGCGTCGATCTGAACGCCAAGGCGATGCGCGGCGATGTCGACCCGCTGATCGGGCGCATGCACGAGGTCGAGCGGTGCATCCAGGTGCTCTGCCGCCGGCGCAAGAACAACCCGCTGTTGGTGGGTGACCCGGGTGTCGGCAAGACCGCCATCGCCGAGGGGCTCGCCAAAAAGATCGTCGACGAGGATGTGCCGGAAATCCTCTCCAATTCGACGATCTATTCCCTCGACATGGGCGCGCTGCTCGCCGGCACCCGCTATCGCGGCGATTTCGAGGAACGGCTCAAGGCGGTGATCAAGGAGCTTGAAGAGCACGAGGACGCGATCCTCTTCATCGACGAGATCCACACCGTGATCGGGGCAGGGGCCACCACGGGCGGCGCCATGGATGCCTCGAACCTGCTCAAACCCTCGTTGCAGAACGGGGGCCTGCGCTGCATGGGCAGCACGACCTATAACGAGTTCCGCCAGCATTTCGAAAAGGACCGCGCGCTCAGCCGCCGGTTCCAAAAGATCGACGTCACCGAACCCAGCGTCGATGACGCCATCGAGATCCTGCGCGGCCTCAAGCCGTTTTTCGAAGAGCACCACAATGTCGAGTACACGCCCGAGGCTGTCAAAGCCGCGGTCGATCTCTCTGCACGCTACATCAACGACCGCAAGCTGCCCGACAAGGCCATCGACGTGATCGACGAGGCCGGCGCGGCACAGCATCTGGTGCCCGCCGATCAGCGCCACAAGACCATCGGCGAGGAACAGATCGAGGCCGTGGTGGCCAAGATCGCCCGCATCCCGCCCAAACAGGTCACCAAGGACGATGCCGAACAGCTGCGCGATCTCGAGATCAATCTCAAACGGGTGGTTTTTGGCCAGAACGACGCCATCGACGCGCTCGCCTCGGCGATCAAGCTGGCCCGTGCCGGCCTGCGTGAGCCTGAAAAGCCCATCGGCAACTATCTCTTTGCCGGGCCGACCGGCGTGGGCAAGACCGAAGTCGCCAAGCAGCTCGCCTCGATCATGGGGGTCGAGATGCTGCGCTTTGACATGTCGGAATATATGGAGAAACACTCGGTCAGCCGCCTGATCGGGGCGCCCCCGGGCTATGTCGGCTTTGACCAGGGCGGTCTCTTGACCGACGGGGTCGACCAGCATCCCCATTGCGTGCTGTTGCTCGACGAGATCGAAAAGGCGCACCCGGATGTCTTCAACATCCTGCTCCAGGTGATGGACCACGGCAAACTGACCGACCATAACGGCAAGTCGGTGAGCTTTCGCAATGTGATCCTGATCATGACCTCGAATGCGGGCGCCGCCGATCTGGCGAAATCCGCCATCGGGTTCGGCCGCGACCGGCGCGAGGGCGACGATGTGGAGGCGATCGAGAAGACCTTCAGCCCCGAGTTCCGCAACCGGCTGGATGCCACGATCTCGTTCGGGCCGCTGCCGCGTGAAGTGATCCTGCAGGTGGTCGACAAGTTCGTCCTCCAGCTCGAGGCGCAGCTGATGGAGCGCAATGTCACCATCGAGCTGACCAAGCCCGCCGCCGAATGGCTGGCCGACAAGGGCTATGACGACAAGATGGGGGCCCGCCCGCTCAGCCGCGTGATCCAGGAGCACATCAAGAAACCGCTGGCCGAAGAGCTGTTGTTCGGCAAGCTCGCCGATGGCGGGCTGGTCAAGGTGGGGATCCGCGACGGCAAGATCTATCTCGACACCTCGCCGCCGGAAAAACCGCGCCTGCCAAAAAGCAAGCCGCCGCTGCTGACCGCCGAGTAATGCGCCCGCTCGCCGCCGCGGCCCTGATTGCCGTGGCGGGCGAGGCGGCTGCTTTCGAGCTGGCCTCGCCGGTCGATTGCCGGCTGGGCGAGACCTGTTTTCTGCAGAACTATGTCGATCACGACCCGGGGCCGGGGGTGGCCGACGCGTTCTGTGGGCCCCGAACCTATGACGGGCACAAGGGGTCGGACTTTCGCCTGCCGGATCTGCGCGCGATGGAGGCGGGCGTTGCCGTGCTTGCCGCCGCCCCCGGCATCGTGCGCGGCACACGCGACGGCATGGCGGATATCCCGATCGACGCGCCAGATGCCCGGGACATCGCGGGGCGTGAATGCGGCAACGGCGTTCTGATCCAGAACGATCACGGATGGCGCACGCAATACTGCCACATGAAGCGGGGCAGCATCGCCGTAGCCAGGGGCGACCGGGTCGAGACGGGCGATGTGCTGGGCCAGATCGGCCTCTCGGGCCACACCAGCTTTCCCCATCTTCATCTCAGTCTGCGCCATCAGGATGACGTGATCGACCCCTTCAACGCCCAGCCGATGGAGGCGGCCTGCGGCCCCGATGCCGGGGCCTCGCTCTGGTCTGCGGCGAGCGGCGTGGTCTATCAGCCCGGCGGCATTCTCAGCGCCGGGATCACCACGGCGGTGCCCGACTATGCCGAGGTCAAGGAAGCGAGCCCCCACCGGCCCGACCTGGCCCCGGATGCCCCGGCCCTGGTCGCCTGGGGCCATTTCTTTGGTGTCGAGGACGGGGATGAGCTGGTCATCAGCCTGACCGGCCCGGACGGCAGCACCGTTGCCTCGGATACCTATGTCATGCCGCGCGACCGCGCGGCGCAGTTCCGCGCGGTCGGACGCCGGATCAGGGGGGGCGCCTGGGCTGCGGGGGCCTATACGGGCCGCATCGAGCTGCGTCGCGCGGGCGAGACGATCTCGGCGCGCGAGATCCGGACCGAGATAAGCTAGACGGGGATTTCCGGGCACGATCCCGCGATCTGACCGGGTCGATCAGATCCGGCTCCGTGCTAGACCCGCCCGACCGAGCTGTACTCGAACCCGGCCTCGCGGGCGTCCTCGGGCACATAGATGTTGCGCAGATCGACCAGCACCTTGCCGCGCATCGACTGCGCGAGCCGCGTCAGGTCCAGCCCGCGGAACTGGTTCCATTCGGTCAGCACCACGACCGCATCCGCGCCGCGCGCGGCACTATAGGCATCCTCGGCCCAGGCCGCACCGGGCAACAGCGCCTCGCCCTCCTTCTTCCCCTCGGGGTCGACCACGGTCACCCTGGCGCCGGCACCTATCAGGGCGGGCACGATGGTCAGCGAGGGCGAGTCGCGCATGTCGTCGGTGTTCGGCTTGAAGGTGACGCCGAGCACGGTGATCTCCTTGCCCGCCAGTTCGTCATCCATCGCGGCGCGGATCTTCTCGACCATCTTGCGTTTGCGGGCATCGTTGACCTCGATCACCGTCTCGATGATGCGCACGGGGCTTGCATTGTCCTGCCCGATGCGGGCCAGCGCCGAGGTATCCTTGGGAAAGCACGAGCCGCCATAGCCGGGGCCGGGGTGCAGGAACTTGCCGCCGATGCGCCCGTCGAGCCCGATGCCCTTGGCCACCGCCTGCACGTTCGCGCCGGTCTTCTCGCACAGATCCGCGATCTCGTTGATAAAGGTGATCTTGGCCGCCAGAAACGCATTGGCCGCGTATTTGATCATCTCGGCACTCTCCAGGCTGGTCACGACCATCGGCGTTTCGCGGATGTTCAGCGGGCGATAGATCTCGTTCATCACCTTGGCGGCACGTTCGGTCTCGACGCCCACGACCACCCGGTCGGGGCGCATGAAATCCTCGATCGCGGCGCCTTCGCGCAGGAATTCGGGGTTCGACGCGATGTCGAAATCGGCGTCCGGCGCCACGGCGCGAATCCGGCGGGCAACCTCGGCATTGGTGCCCACAGGCACCGTCGATTTGGTCACCACCACGGTATAGTCCTCGATCAGGGGCGCGAGTTCTTCGGCCGCCTGATAGACATATGTCAGATCCGCATGCCCATCGCCGCGCCGGGTGGGCGTGCCGACACCGATAAAGACGGCCTCGGCCCCCTTCATCCCGTCGGCCAGATCGGTCGAGAAGCTCAGCCGGCCGGCGGCCGTGTTCGCTGCCAACAGCTTGTCGAGGCCGGGCTCGAAGATCGGCACCTCGCCGCGCTTCAGGCTGGCGATCTTGTCGGCATTCTTGTCGATGCACACCACGTCATGGCCGAAATCCGAAAAACACACGCCAGAGACCAACCCGACATATCCGGTCCCGATCATCGCAATGCGCATCCTGAAAGCTCCCGTGGAAACTGGTTACTGAACGGGCCCCACGCCCGGTAATGACAAGGCTTTTACCATATCGCGCACTTCCTGGCGCGCGGCAACGTGACTGAGTGTCAGGGTGATCAGCCCGCCCTTTTTCAGATCCAACAGGGTCAGCCCGTTCAGGAACAGCTCGCGAAAGATCACGCGTTCCGAGAACCCGGGGACGATGCGGAACCCGATCCGGTCGGCGAGTTGTTTCATGACCTGCGAGACCTGCCGGCGGTTGCGGCTCTCGAGCGTCGACATGCGGTTGCGCAGCACCACCCAGTCCATCGGTGGATACCCGGCGGCGGCCCGGCGCTGGCGCGCGTCCCAGACCAGTTCGGAATAGACCGAGGGGCCAACGACCTTGCCCGTTGCCGGGTCGACCCGGCCCAGCAGGTCGAAATCGATCAGGCTGTCATTGATCGGCGTGATCAGCGTGTTGGCCAATTGGTGCGCCGAGCGGTTCAGCTGTGTCACCGCGCCGGGCGTGTCGATCAGGATGAAGTCACAGCGGGTCGACAGATCCGCCACGGTGGCGAGCAGGTTTTCGTGGTCCTCATGGTCGGCATGGTCGCGCAGCGCCGCGGTCGAGGGCGCGACCGGCGCGCGTTCGGGTGACAGCAGCCGCTGGCCCAGCCGCTCCCCATAGGCCTCGCGGTTCTCGAGATAGCGAAACAGGCTTTGCTGGCGCAGATCGAGGTCGATCACGCCGACCCGCTTGCCCCCGCGCAGCAGCGCCACACACAGATGCATCGAGGTGGTCGACTTGCCCGAGCCGCCCTTCTCGTTGCCCATCACGATGACATGTGCGCTGTCGTGCATCCACGCCCCCCAGACTCAACGCAAAAGGGCGCGCCAAGACCGGCACGCCCCGAAACCCCTCAACCGGGCAAAAGGCTCAGAAGCCGAAGCCTTCGAACTTTTTCTTGAACCGCGAAACACGACCGCCGGTGTCGAGCAGGCGGGTGCCGCCGCCGGTCCATGCCGGATGCGCGCTCGGGTCGATGTCGAGCGTCAGCGTGTCGCCCTCGGCCCCGTAGGTCGAGCGCATCTGCACGATGGACCCATCGGTCATTTTCACGTCGATGACGTGGTATTCGGGATGAATGTCACCCTTCATGTCGTTCTCCTCGCCCCGGCCCCGCCGGAGTGTGCAGCCAATACGATACCCGCCTGCCGCCCGTTTCGGGGCCAATCTGAGTCGGATACCGGAAAATCAGACCGGGTGTATAGTGGACCCGCCCTGCCGCGTCAATCAGTCGAAACGGTAGAAAGCCTCATAGATCGGCCCCAGCGTTTCCGCCTTGAACAGCGACGAAACCGAGGTGTCGTTCGAGACATTCAGGATCGCCTGCGCAAACATCGGCGCGATCGAGACGACGCGGATGTTGTGGGCCTGCTTGGTCTCGGGCGTTTCCTGGATCGAGTCGGTCACCACCAGCGATTTCAGCGACGAATTGGTCACCCGCTCGATGGCCGGGCCCGACAGCACGCCGTGGCTGATATAGGCATGCACCTCCGAGGCGCCCTCGTCATGCAACAGCTCGGCCGCCTTGCACAGCGTGCCGGCCGTGTCGACGATATCGTCGACGATGATGCAGCAGGTGTCCTTGACGTTGCCGATCAGCGTCATCTCGTCGACCTTGCCCGCCTCCGAGCGGCGCTTGTCGACGATGGCGAGATCGGCGTCGATGCGTTTGGCCAGATCGCGCGCGCGCACCACGCCGCCCACATCGGGGCTGACCACGGTGATCTTTTCGTGCTGCGGTTTCAGATGGTGATTGATGTCGAGGCCAAAGACCGGCGAGGCATAGAGGTTGTCCACCGGAATGTCGAAGAACCCCTGAATCTGGCCCGCATGCAGATCCATGGTCAGCACCCGGTCGACCCCTGCCTCGGTCAGCAGGTTGGCGACCAGCTTGGCCGAAATCGGCGTGCGCGCGGCGCTGCGCCGGTCCTGCCTTGCATAGCCGAAATAGGGCATCACCGCCGTGATCCGCGTCGCTGATGAGCGTTTCAGCGCATCGGTGATGATCAACAGCTCCATCAGGTTGTCATTGGCGGGTTTCGATGTGGGCTGAAGGATGAACACATCCTCGCCGCGCACATTGTCATAGATCTCGACAAAGATCTCGGCATCGTTGAAGCGCTCGACCCGGGCATGGGTCAGTTCGACCGACGCACCGCGATGCACCGAAATGCGCCGGGCGATCGCATTCGCAAGCGGCATATTGGAATTGCCTGCGATCAGTTTCATATTCAGATCGGAATTCATGGTACGCACCCCTCGCCCTACTGAATGTCACGGGGGTGTCATACCTTACAGCGGCTCGGGTTCAATGATTCGCTGCGTGCAGCGCAGCAGAGAAACGCAAACTGGAACTGGAGAGTGTCATGGCGGCCATTGATTACTATTTTTCCGTGCTCAGCCCGTGGGCCTATTTCGCCGGCAGCCGGCTCGAGCAGATTGCCGGGCGTCAGGGTGCCAGCATCGCCTACAAGCCGGTCGACGCCATGAAAGTCTTTAGCGAGACCGGCGGTCTGCCCCCGGCAAAGCGCCCGCCCGCCCGGCTGGCCTATCGCGCGCAGGAGCTGCGCCGGACCTCGGCCAAGACGGGCATGCCCTATCACTTCGAGCCCGCCCACTGGCCGACCGACGCGGTGCCCGCCTCGGCGGCGATCATCGCGCTGGAACAGGCGGGCGGTGATGCGGGCGCGCTGGCACGGGCCTTCCTGGCGGCCGTCTGGGTCGAGCAACTCGATATCGCCGCGCCCGAAGTGGTCGCGGACAAGCTCGGCTCTGTGGGGGGTGATGCCGTCGCACTCGCCGGGGCGATGCAGGCCGCGCGCGACGTCTACGACCAGAACACCCGCGAGGCGATCGAGCGCGGTGTCTTTGGCGTGCCCTTCTATCTGATCGGAGACGAGAAGTTTTGGGGGCAGGACCGGCTCGACGATGTCGAGGCGCACCTTTCTCGCCTTTAACGCTCTGAAAACCCGCCGCGCTCGCGCAAAACGGGTTTACCTACTATTAAGCATGTTTACCTAAAAATTTATCTTCGGGTTGGGCGGAACCCGGTTTCGTGTGGGGTCGACATGGCAAGGTTACGGCGAAGGGGGCGGCAGATGCGGCGACCGCACTTTTGGCCGTGGATGGTGTCTGCCGGGCTCTTGCTGGCGGCTGTGGTCGCGCTGGTACCGGGCCCGCGCCGGGGGCCCTGCGATCTGATCGACTGGATCACGCCAAAGGCCCAGGCGCCCGTCTTTGATATCGGCCCGCTCAAATCCTATTGGCCGGATCGGCTCGAAAATGTCGAGATCGCGCGGCTCCACCACGGTCGGGCCGGGGATGCGGGCCTTCACGAGCCGCTGATGACCCGGATCATGGTCGACCCCTGCATGCTGATCGACTGGCGCGCGCTCGAGACCATGGGGGTGCCCGAATCGGCGACAGCTCCGACTGCGGACGCGGACGCGGACAAGGCCGGGTCCGGGTCCGATGCCGGGTCCGGGTCCGGTGCCGGGGCCCTGCGCCGCGTGCGCAGCCCTGGCGATCCGGGTACCGGGCCGGGCGGGCGCCGCGGCATGCGCATCGCAGTCAGGACCGAGATCGAGGGCGCGAGCTGTGCCGAGGCGCAGGCGGGAACCCCGCCGCCCCGGGCCAAGGGGATACTGGTCGCGCGGGCGCTCGACCCCGGGCAGTTGCGCTGGCGGCTTTTCGATGCGCTGGATCGTTGGCTGGGACGCGCGAGCAGGGTCGATATCAACACCTTTATCTATCGCAATTCGGTGCTCTCGCCAAAACATGCCTTCGCCTCGGCGAACACGCGGCGCTATCTGATCCGCGACGGCGCCGAGATCCTGTTGGTGAGCTTTTACGTGGAAACCGATGAGCAACCCGGCGCCCGGACGCGCTGCCTGCTACTGGCCGAGATGCTGAAACTCACCACGCTCGCGGCCCGATTGCGCCAGCAACAGGCGGCCTGCCGCGCGCCACAGGGCCCGGCCGCGCGGCAGGGGGTCGCGCTTTAGCAGGCGCAACGGGTTCTCAGGGGCCCGCCCAGTCGATCTCGCAAATCTCGGCCGAGCCGCCGTCAAAGTTCCAGACCCGGCCGAAATCGCGGACCTTTGACTTGCGCGCCTGGGCGACCACCACATTGGGGCCCATCCAGTACGACGTGTTCTCGATCACGACATGCTTGTCGGGATCGACGCCGGTAATCGGGGCGACCTCGCCGAACACCGCCTTACCTGCCGTGATCGTGCGCATCGGCCCGTCTGTCTGATAGCCGATCGCCTCGCGCCGGGCGCCAAGATAGGTGCTGACCAGCACGCGGAACAAGCCCGTCGTGCCCTTGGCACTGCCGGTAAAGATCTTTTCGATGGCCGCGAACTGCGCATCGTCCGCCCGCTCGTCGACATAAAGCGCCGCGGTCCAGTTGCCCGCACCCATCTTGCCCGGAATATCGACCATCATGCAGATGTTCAGCCCGTTCAGCCCGGTCTGGCCATAGCTGCCCTTGTCGATCCGCGCGGCAATCCAGGCGTGGCAAAAGCCATGGGTGGGCGGGTGCTGACCCAGCGAGACGACACAAGGACAAAAGAGCTCGCACGAGCATGACAGCGCCAGTTCCCCCTTGATCTTCCAGGGCGGATAGTCCGGCTTCAGGATCACATCGATCGGATCCTCCAGCACCTTTTTCGCCCGTTTATCCGAGGTGTTCTTTTGTTTCTTCTTGGCCATTTCCGTGCCCTCCCGGCTCAGATGATTTGGTTCAGTCCCACGATGATCCCGGCAAGGATCAGCGCGTATCCCGCCCAGCGGCCCCAGCGTTCCGCCGCTGGCGCGATCTTTTCGGCAAGAAAGTAGACGGCGAGGACCGCCATCCACCAGACATTCATGGCGCCAAAGACGAACATCAGCCCCATGAACAGGGCGCAACAGCCGATGCAATAGACGCCGTGATTGGCGCCCAGTCGAAACGCGCCCGTGATCCCTTCACGCCAATGGGTCATCAGAAACATCAGCGGGTGGCGGCAATGACGCATGCAAGCGTCCTTGATGGACGAGAGCTGATAGACACCGGCCGCAATCATCAGCCCGGCGGCCGCCAGCGGTGTCGCCTGGGTTCCGGCCATGGTGAAGAGATGCGAGTCCCGCAGCCCGAGCTGGAGCAGCGCCATCGCGACCGAGTACACCGCCCACAGCACGAAATAGCCACAGGTGAACAGCACGATCCTCAGCACCAGCCGCGCGCCGCGATCCTCCTTGGCGGCGATACCGGTATAGATCGCCATCACCGGCGCCATCGCCGGCAGCATCATCGCCGCCATCATCAGGATCCACATCAGCGATGTCTGATAGATGGTGGTGAACGACCAGTCCGAGGGGGTCATCGACATGCCCGATACGGTTTCTTCGGCCGGGCCGGCGGCGGGCATCTCCATGCCCCCCATCTCGCCCATGCCCCCCACACCCATGGCCCCCATATCCATGCGCCCCATGACCGACCATGTGGCGACCCAGATCGCGCCCACGACCAGCACGGTCACCGCCAGCGTGACCGCACGCGGATCGTCTATCCAGTCAGAGAATTTGAAGGGGGCCGCCATCGTGCCGGGCGCGATCTCAGCGCGCCTTCAGGCGGGAGTCGCGCGCATCCTGGGCCTCGCTGACAAGCCGGGCGGTGTCGTCGTTCAACTCGGTCAGCACGGTGACCATCGCCTCGGCATCGCGGGCGGCCAGCGCCTGGGTCAGCAGCCGGTGGCGCGCCGCGATCAACTGGCGGTCGCGCGCGCGATAGATGATCATGTTGAGCAGTGGCTGGATCGCCTCGATCACCGATCCCATCTGGACCGAGAGCACCGGGTTGCGCGCCGCCTCGACCAGGGCCCGATAGTACCGGACATCCGAGGCACAGAAATCCTCGTCCGACACCGTGCTCTCCTGAACCGCAACCTCGGCGCGCATCGCGTCGAGATCCGCCGCGACCCGGCGTTTGGCGGCCAGCGGCGCGCAGGCGGTCAACAGCGACAGCCGCGCCTCGGCCAGGGTCGCGGGGTCGACCTCGCCCAGCACCACCAGCATGGTCGCGGTGGCCTCGAACTGGTCGCGGGCCTGGCGCCAGCCCATCCGGTTGATGAAGTTCCCGCCCGAGGCCCCGCGCCGGGTGCGGATCAGGTTCTGCGCCGCCAGCCGTTTCAGCGCCTCGCGGATCGAGGGGCGCGAGACGCCGAACCGGGTCGCCAGTTCCTGTTCGCCCGGCAGCCGGTCATCAACGGCAAGCCGCCCGTCGAGGATCATCTCGCGGATCTCCTCGGCGATCTGGTGCCCGACGCTAAGCGCGGCGTTCTGGTCTGGCTGGGTCATCCTGTGTCGTCGTCGCTGCAGGGGTCTCCGACCATGCCCGAGGCGCTTTTGTTTGACAATTGAAATCTCGCGGCGGAATTCGCCGGCCCGGTGTTTTCACGCTTCACAGCCCCGGCCTGCGCCGCTAGGGTCCGGCGATCCACAGACAGAGGCAGACGATGACCCAACTCGATCTCGATTTCGTGCGCGCGCAGTTTCCCGCCTTTTCCTCGCCCGAGCTGGAGGGCTGGGCGTTCTTCGAGAATGCGGGTGGCTCCTATCCCTGCCGTCAGGTGGTCGAGCGGCTGCACGATGTCTATACCAACTGCAAGATACAGCCCTATTGGGCCTTTGACGCCTCGGCCCGGCTGGGCCGGATGATGGATGAGAGCCGGGAGAAACTCGCCCGCGCGCTCGGGGTGGCCGAGGATGAGGTCAGCTTTGGCCCCTCGACCACGCAGAACACCTATGTCCTTGCCCAGGCCTTTCGCGAGACGCTGGCGCCGGGCGACGAGATCATCGTCACCAACCAGGATCACGAAGCCAATACCGGCGCCTGGCGGCGTCTGGCCGATCATGGCATCTCGGTGCGCGAGTGGCAGGTCGACCCTGCCACCGGCCTGCTCGACCCCGCCGCGCTCGATGCGCTGTTGACCGGGCGCACGCGGCTGGTCTGTTTCCCCCATGCCTCCAACATCGTCGCCGCGATCAACCCGGTGGCCGAGATCACGGCCAAGGCCCATGCCGCGGGCGCGGTCACGGTGACCGATGGCGTCTCGTACGCGCCGCACGGCCTGCCCGATGTGGGCGCGATGGGCTGCGATGTCTATCTGTTCTCGAGCTACAAGACCTATGGGCCCCATCAGGGCGTCATGGTGATCCGCCAGGCGCTGGCCGACCGGCTGGCCAATCAGGCCCATGGCTTCAATGCCGGCGGGCGGACCAAGCGGTTCACCCCCGCCGGGCCCGATCATGCCCAGATCGCGGCGCTGGGGGCGATGGTGGATTACTTTGACGCGGTCAGCGCCCATCACGGCGGGGCGGATGCCCACGACCTGATGCGAGATGCGGAGATCGCGCGCAGCGGGCCGCTGCTCGACTGGCTGTCGGGGCGCAACAATGTCCGCCTGATCGGTCCCGAGGCGGCCCGGGACCGCGCGCCCACATTCGCGATCCTGCATGAGCGCCCGGGCGAAGAGCTCGCGGCGGAACTGGCGGGGCACAAGATCATGTGCGGCGGCGGTGATTTCTATTCCCCCCGGGTGATCGAGGCGATGGGCATCGACCCCGCCCATGGCGTGCTGCGGGTCAGCATGACCCACTACACCAGCGCGGGGGAGGTCGACCGGCTGATCGAGGCGCTCGACCAGGTGCTCTGAGATGCGCATCATCGGCGGACGGTTCCGTGGCACGCGCCTTGCCGCCCCCGGGGCCGATGGCGGCGGCGCGGCGCATCTGCGCCCGACGTCTGACCGGGTGCGCGAGGCGCTCTTCAACCTGCTCGCCCATGGGGATTATCCGCCCATCGAGGGCGCGCGGGTGCTGGATCTGTTCGCCGGGACCGGTGCCCTGGGGTTCGAGGCGCTGTCGCGCGGCGCCGCGCGGGCGATCTTCATCGATGATTTCGCCCCCTCGCGGGCGCTGATCCGGCACAATGTCGACACGCTGCAGGTGATCGGCGAGACCAAGATCTGGCGCCGCGACGCCACCCGGCTCGGCCCCTGCCGCGGTCAGCCCTGTGACCTGATCTTTGCCGACCCGCCCTATCGCAGCGGGCTGGGCATGGCGGCGTTGACCGCCGCGCGGGCCGGGGGCTGGGTCGCGCCGGGCGCGGTTGTCGTGCTGGAGCTTGCCGGAGACGAGGAAATCCCCGCCGCTGACTGGCTCGCGCCCGCCGATGACCGGCGCTATGGCGAAAGCCGGGTGGTGATTTTTCGCGCCACCCCCTGATCGGCCCTGTTCGCGACCCGCCCCAGCGCCTATGTTAACGGCGCACCACCCACCAACCAGGAGATAACCATGGTTTCAGTTGGCGATACCCTGCCTGCGGGCACTTTGTTTGAAATGACCGGCGAGGGGCCCAAGGCGGTCGAGACGCCGGGCCTGTTCGAGGGCAAGACCGTCGCCCTGTTTGGCGTGCCGGGTGCCTTTACCCCCACCTGCCACAACACTCATGTACCGAGCTTTGTCGCCGCGGCCGAGACGCTGGGCGGCAAGGGCGTCGACAACATCATCTGCATCTCGGTCAACGACCCCTTTGTCATGGCGAACTGGAGCGAGGCGACCGGCGCCGGCGAGGCCGGGATCCGGATGCTCGGCGATGCGGATGCCAGCTGGACCCAGGCGCTGGGCCTCGATTTCGACGGGTCCGCCGTGGGGCTCGGCACGCGCGCCAAACGGTTCTCGGCCCTGATCGAGAACGGCAGCGTCAAGGTACTGAATGTCGAGGACGCGCCGGGCGAGGCGACCTGTACGCTTGGCGAGGTGCTGGTCGACCAGATCTGACGGGTCTGGCCCAGGACGGGGCCGAGCACGGGGCCCATAACCGGCCTCGGCACGGGGCCCATAACCGGGCTAGGCAAGGGGGCGGGCCGGGGCACCGGCCCCGCGCATCATAGCAGAAACGGATCTGACTGCGCCGGTCAGATCCGGCATTTTTGCCCGATCGCTTTGACCTAGTCGGATTTGCGGAACGGAGTCATCTCCATCAGCGCGGCGTTCTCGCGATCGACGGCGGCGCGCTCGCTTTGCAGATAGCGCTCGACGGCCGAGCGAAAGCCGGGATCGGGCAGGTAATGCAGCGATCGCGTGGTCACCGGCGCGTAGCCGCGCGCAAGCTTGTGCCCGCCCTGTGCGCCCGCCTCGACCCGTTGCAGCCCGTGGGCGATGGCAAAGTCGATGGCCTGATAATAGCAGGTCTCGAAATGCAGGCAGGGGTGATCCTCGACACAGCCCCAATAGCGCCCGAACAGCGTCTCGCGCCCGATGAAGTTCAGCGCCCCGGCGATCCACCGCCCCTCGCGCTCACACAGGATCAACAGCGTCAGATCGCGCAGCCGCTCCTGCACCAGGTCGAAAAAGGCGCGCGTCAGATAGGGCTGACCCCATTTGCGCATGCCGGTATCCTGATAAAAGCGCCAGAACGCGTCCCAGTGGCCGGGCTCCAGCTGGTCGCCAGTCAGCAGGTGGATGGTGACCCCGTTCTCGACCGCGCGGGCGCGTTCCTTGCGGATCTGCTTGCGCTTGCGCGACGAGAGGGCCGCGAGAAACGCGTCGAAATCGGCATAGCCGTCGTTTTCCCAGTGGAACTGCTGATCAGTGCGCTGGAGCAGGCCGATCTCGCCGCCCAGCTCCCACTCCTGCTCGGTGCAAAAGGTCAGATGCAGCGATGAGAGGCCGTGGCGCTGGCAGATGGTGACCGCGCCCTCGATCAGCGCGGCGCGGATCGTCGCCTCGGGCAGCGGCGTGTCGGCGCGCGCCAGCAACCGCCGCCCCGTGGCCGGGGTAAAGGGGACCGAGGCCTGAAGTTTCGGGTAATACTCGCCGCCGGCATTCTCCCAGGCATGGGCCCAGGAATGGTCAAAGACATACTCGCCCTGGCTGTGCCCCTTGAGATAGAGCGGCATGACACCGACCGCCTCGGCCCCCATGCGCGCGACCAGATGGCGCGATCCCCAGCCCGTGCGGGCGACGGCCGAGCCGCTTTCCTCCAGCGCCATCAGAAACCGGTGCGTCGTGAAGGGGTCGACCGGGGGGCCGCCGTCGCGGATCTCGGGCGCGGCGCAGCTGTCCCAGTCCGCCGGCTCGATATCGGCGAGGGTTGCAATGGCCTCGATCTGCAGTTCGACGTCGGAACGCGGTATCATCAGTCCCTTACCAAGGTCAGGACGGGGGCCGGGGCGGGGCACCCGGGGCGTGGCATGCGGTGGCGCTGCATCACAGCGCCGTCTGATGAGATGGCGGAAAGCCCAGCGATATCAAGGGGGCAATATGCCCCTATTCCTCGCGCAGGGCGCGGCTGAAGTAATCGGTCATCGGGCGCATCAGATAGTTCAGCGTCGTGCGCTCGCCGGTCTGGATATAGACCTCGACCGGCAGACCCGCGATCATCTCGTTCTCGGGCAGCTTACTGATCTCGCCGGGGTTCAGCTCCACCTCGGCGCTGAAATAGTTCATGCCGGTGGCTTCATCGAGCAGCGAGTCGTTCGAGATGAACTTGACCTTGCCGAACACCTCCGGCGTGGTGCGCGAGTTGAAGGCGGAAAAGCGCAAGACCACGTCCTGATTGGGGTGCACCTCGTCGCGATGCAGCGGGTCGACGCGGGCATCCACCAGCAGATCCGTGTCCGAGGGCACGATGTACAGCAGCGGTTCGGCCGGGCGGACAACCGATTGCAGGGCAAACACGGTCATGTCATGCACCACGCCCGGGCGCGGCGCGCGGATGTCGAGCCGGTCGAGCTTTTCGACCAGGGCAAAGCGCTGTTCGATCAGCTCCAGCTCGCGAAAGCCGAGTTCGCGTTCCTGGGTGATCGCCTCTTCACGGCGGCTGTCGAGCATGCGGATCTGTTCGATCTTGAGTTCGGAGATCTGCCCTTTCAGCTGCGCATTCTGGGCCGCCATCTGACCGTGTTCGCCCAACAGGCGGGCGGCCTCGCGTTCGAGCGACAGCACGCGGCTGACCTGGGCGAGCCCCTTTTCCTGAAGCGTGCGCATCGAGACGAGTTCCTGGTCGATCAGGTCGCTTTGACGTGTGAGCGATTTCATCTCGGCCACCGACCCCTCGATCTGTTCCTCGATCTGGGACTCGCGCTCCTTCATGACGTCGAGCTCGGTCTTGAGCGTTTTCAGCCGGGCATGGAACAGGCCCTTTTGCCCGTCGACCAGATCCTGGATGTCCTCATCCTTCTTGGCGCGATTCAGCAATTCGTCGGGGAAATGGATCTCGTCGCGGTCCGCCTGCTCGGCCAACAGGCGCGCAC
Organism: Pseudomonadota bacterium; assembly: GCA_039028555.1. Classification (GTDB taxonomy): domain Bacteria; phylum Pseudomonadota; class Alphaproteobacteria; order Rhodobacterales; family Rhodobacteraceae; genus Thermohalobaculum. The sequence goes on from JBCCHW010000057.1 coordinate 16,165, forward strand.
GGCGGGCCATGATCTCGAACAGCTGGCTTTCAAGGACGTTGAGCTCTGACAACAGCGCGGCATCGTCAAGCCGGATCAGAACCTGCCCGCCCGCGACCACATCGCCGTTGCGGACATTGATCTTTGCAACCACGCCGCCGTCGAGATGCTGTACGACCTGGCGCTGGTCCTCGACCCGCAGATGCCCCTGTGCGATCACGGCGCCCGCGAGTTTCGCGGTGGCCGCCCAGCCGCCCAGGCCGCCGCCCAACAGGATCACGCAGACCATGCCAAAGCGGATATAGCCGCGCGCGGACCAGCCGTCATCCTGTTGCCGGGGCGCGCCGGGGAGCATCAAAGTCATCTCGAATCCTTTCGCATTACGACCCTGTCACGCCTTGGCCGCGCTGGAGACATCGCGCGGCGGCTGCCCGGGATTGATCTGTTGGCCGGGATTGATCTGCTGTCCCGGCTGTATCGTTTGGCCCGGCTGGCCTGCGGCGGGGCCGGCCGGGCTTGCCGTGCCGGAAATCACCTGCGCGCCCGCGGGCGCCTGGGGGGGAACGGGGGTCAGTTGCTGATAGTTCTTGGTGCGCTTGCGCAGCACCTCGTCACGCGGTCCGAAATCGATCTGCTGGCCGCGGTCGATCATCAAGAGCAGATCACAGGCGGCAATGGCCGAGGGGCGGTGCGCCATGATGATCACCGAGCGCCCGCGCTGTTTCGCGTCGCGGATCGCGTCGACCAGCGCCTGTTCGCCCTGCGCGTCGAGATTGGCGTTGGGCTCGTCCAGCACCAACAGCGGCGGGTCGCCATAAAGCGCGCGCGCCAGCGCCACGCGCTGGCGTTGCCCGCCCGACAGGCGCTGTCCGCCCGCGCCGATCTGGGTGTCATAGCCCTGGGGCAGGGTCAGCAACAGGTCATGCGCCCCGGCGCGCTTTGCCGCCTCGATGACCTTTTCATCGTCGGGCTGGGCTCGTCGAGGACCACGACACAGCAGTCGACGCGAGGGACTCAGAGAACCG
>JBCCHW010000058.1:0-16989 GCA_039028555.1 Pseudomonadota bacterium
CGTTGGTGACATAAGCGGTATAGGCGGCGGCTGGCGACGCGATCAGGGCCGTGCCGAGGACCAGGCCGGTCAGTCGAAATTGCATGTCGATTCACCCTTGTCATAGCCCAACGTGTCGAGCCTTGTGCGTTGATGCAGGAACTCTTCCTGCGGCGAAACGGTCACCACCAGCTTTCCATCGGCGAGGAGAATGCCCTGGCGCAACTGGTTGTTCCACGGCCGGAAATTCAGTTTCTGACCCTTGAACGCGGCGATCTCGAACTGATCCGACAGCATCCAGTCGTGCAGCGCCGCCGGGTCGTCGGTGCCGGCACGCGTCGCCGCCTCGCCCAGGGCGCGCAGCGCCACCCAGACCTGATAGTCGAGATCGGACATCCGCCGCCCTTCGGCCTTCTCGAACCGGCGTTGAAGCTGGGTCGCGCCCCAACCCTCGAAGGCGGGGTGCCAGCTGCGCGCGACCAGCCCCGCATCGCCGACGACGGGGCGCGGGCTCCAGGTTCGATAAGGCATATAGAGGCCAAAGACCTGATGGTCGTCGACCACATAGACAACATCGTGCTCTTCGGCGCGCTGGGTGAAAACGGGGATCTGTTTTTGAACCTTTACATGCCCCGAGTCCGAGCGTCGGGCGCCGCCGGTATCTTCAAAGACCCGCTCTTCGACGATATCCGCCCCGAACTTGGTGGCCGCACGGCGCACTGACCGGGCTTTGAGCTTGTCATCGTCATGCGAGCCATGGATCACGAACCATTTCGGCCAGCGCTTCCAGATCAGGTATTGCGCCATCCCGTCGTCGAGCATCGCGCGCGACGGCGCGATGTGCAGCACATTCGCGCGGCATTCATCGTTGCGCAGGCTGTCTTCGCGTGCTGCGGCGTTGAGGACGACCACCGGCGTGTCGGCCAGATGATCAGACACGCTCAACAGATCAGCGCCGTTGGAGAGTGTGACCACCGCCGTGATGCCCTGTGACACGAGCGTGTCGAGCGTCTGCGCGATTTCTTCGGGCGCGATGGTCGTCTCGATGGTTTCGTATTTCTGGCCCAGAAAGGCGCCGGTGGTCGCGTTGTCGCGGGTCGCCTGACGGGCGCCGGCAAAGCCGTCGTCCTCGATCGGCAGATCCAGTCTGGAAATCGGCAGGGGGTTCTTGCGCTCGATCTTCAGCACGGCGGCCTTGATGACCTGTTCGGCCCCGGCCGGCAATGGCATGACGAGGGCGAGCCCGAGTGCCGCGGCGCCAAGTTGTCGCTTCACAGTCCAAATCAACATGCAGCGCATTAAGAACGTCGCGGCAACAATGGGTCAACAGCCCAAAGAACTCGCTGACAGATGTTCTTATGATCTGAGAGCGGAGTACTTTTTATCGGTCCGATTGGCGCGGGAGTTGATTATACAGGTCCAATTCCGCCGCGAGAAAAACGGAGTTCTCCGTGTTAAAACCGCTTTTAGGCGCGCTTGCCCTCACCGCTCTGTTTTCGGGCTCCACCCTGGCCGAGCCCAGACAGGCGGCGTTCTTCGGGATCCACTTCATCAACACATCAATGCAGAACCAGTCGGAGGAAGAAGCCGCCCGCCTCAAGGCGGTCGAAGACCGGCTCGTCACTGCGCTGGCCGAGTCCGGGCAGTACAGCATGATCGATATCTCGCCCGTGGCCGATGACGCGGCGTTCTACGAGAACCTTGCCTTTTGCAACGGCTGCGACACGGATCTCGCCAAGGAACTGGGCGCCGATGTGGCGATCACCGGCGAGATCCAGAAAACCTCCAACCTCATCCTGTCGATGTCGCTCTATATCCGCGATGCCGAGACGGGTGCGCTGGTGGCCGGGGGGTCGGCGGATATGCGGGGCAACACCGATCAGTCCTGGTTCCGGACGACCGACTGGCTGCTCAGGAACAGGGTGTTGCGCCAATGATCAAACGCCTGGCCCTGGCCGTGTTGCTCGCCGCTCTCGCAACCGGTGCGCGGGCCGAGACGCCGGTGGTCCGGGTCGCGGTGCTGAAGTTTGGCACGGTCAACTGGCTGATGGAAACAATCCGGGCCAACCGGCTGGACCAGGCGGCGGGCTATCGGCTCGAGGTGGTGCCGCTGGCTGGCAAACCTGCCACCGCGATCGCCTTTCAGGGCGGCGATGTCGATTTGATCGTCGGCGACTGGGTCTGGGCGATGCGCCAGCGCGGCGAGGGGGGGGACGACCGGTTCTTTCCCTTTTCGCGCTCGCTCGGGGCGTTGCTGGCCCGGCCGGGGGCGGATATCGATGGCCTGTGCGACCTGCGTGACCGGCCATTGGGTGTGGTCGGTGGCCCGCTGGACAAAAGCTGGCTGGTTCTGCGCGCGCTGGTGCAGCGCGATTGCGGCTTCGACCTGGCCGAGGAAACCCAGACCCTGTTTGGCGCGCCCCCCCTGATGAGCCGGCAGCTCGAGACCGGAGGGGTCGATGCGGTCCTGACCTTTTGGCACTATGCCGCCCGTCTGGCGGCGGCAGGTGCAGAGCCCGTGATTTCAATCTCGGAGGCCATCGACCAGCTTGGAATCGACCCCGCCCCGGCCCTCGTCGGCTTTATCTGGGACGGGAGCCGCACCGATCGGGAGGCGATCCGCCGGTTCCGCGCCTCGGTTGACGCGGCGAGCAGCCGTCTGGAAAGCTCGGATGAAGCATGGGAGACGCTGCGCCCGATGATGCGCGTCTCGTCAGATGCCGAGTACCAGGCGCTGCGCAATGCCTATCGCGACGGGATCCAGACCACATGGTCCATGACCGATACCGATGCCGCGCACCGGCTGCACAGCGTCATGGCCGGGGTTGGTGGCGTGGCCTTTGACGATGCGGCCGGGCCGTTCGATGATCAGGTTTTTGCCGGTTCCGATGGATAAGGCGCTTCCGGCGAGTGCGTGGACCCTTGCGTCGCTGGCGGGGTTCACCCTGTTTTGGGCCGTGATCGCGGCGGCGTTGGCCTCGCCCGTGCTGCCGGGGCCCGAGGCGGTGTTTCAGGCCTTTCTGCACGAGGTGCGCATCGGCAATTACTGGTACTCGATGGGTGTGACGCTGTTGCGCGTCATCGCGGCCTTCACGATTGCGATGGCGATCGGGTCGGCCATCGGCATCGCGCTGGGCCGGTCAGCCTGGGCAGAGCGGGCCTTTGGCGGTTGGCTCAGCCTGTTTCTAAACCTGCCCGCATTGGTGACCATCATCCTCTGCTATGTGTGGTTCGGCCTGACCGAGGTGGCGGCGATCACGGCGGTTGCGGTCAACAAGATCCCCAATGTCGCCGTGACCATGCGCGAAGGTGCCCGGATGCTCAGCCGCGATCTTGGCGAGATGGCGGGGGTCTACCGCCTCTCATGGGGCGAGAGCATGCGCCACGTGATCCTGCCCCAGCTGGCGCCCTATTTCGCCGTATCTGCGCGCAACGGCCTGGCGCTGGTGTGGAAGATCGTGCTGGTGGTGGAACTGCTGGGCCGCTCGAACGGGGTCGGGTTCCAGCTTCACACGAATTTCCAGCTGTTCGACGTGGCGGCGATTCTGGCCTATGCGATCGGGTTCATCCTGATCGTCCAGTTCATCGAGCTTGGCATTCTAGGCCCCTGGGAGGCCTATACGAAACGGTGGCGGCGATGAGCGGGCTGCGGGTCGATCTGCGGCAAAAGTCCTTTGGCGGTGTGCCGGTGCTGGGGGAAGTGACGTTTGCCCTTGCACCGGGTGAGATAGCCGCTCTGCTCGGGCCTTCGGGATGCGGAAAGACAACCCTGCTTGCCATGATCGCCGGGCTCGACAGCGACTATACCGGTCGCATCGAGCCGCCCGGGGGCCCGGTCGCCATGGTGTTCCAGACGCCGCGCCTTTTGCCCTGGCGCAGGCTGGTCGACAACATCGCCATCGCGGCAAAAGTCCCTGTGGCCGAGGCGCGGGCCCTGCTGGAGGCGGTCGGCCTTGGCGCGTCGGCCGACATGTTCCCAGAGAAGACCTCGCTCGGCATGCAGCGCCGAGCCGCGCTCGCCCGGGCGCTGGCAATCAAACCCGCGCTGGTGCTGATGGACGAGCCGCTGGTCTCGCTCGACACCGCGAATGCCGAGTTAATGCGCGATCTGATCCGCTCGCAGCTTGCGAGATCCGGTGCCACCGCGCTGATCACCACGCATGATCGCGTCGAGGCCCTGACGCTGGCAGATCGCGTTCTCGAGCTTGATGGTGTGCCCGCAGAGCTGGTGCGCGACCGGACGTCGCCGCTTGGCCGTGACGAGCGGCAAAGCCCGGGCTCGGTCGCCGCGCTTCATCAAAGATGGTTCGGGAGCAAAGATCCCGGCCCGGATTCCAAACTGACAGGAGGACTGAAATGAAAGCAATCATGATACTCGCAGGGTTCATCCTTGCGCTGATGCCCGCATTGGCATCGGCCCACGGGCCCACACGGCAGAAAGTGACCGTCACGCGCGAGATTGCCGCGGCGCCGGAAAAGGTCTGGGAGCGGGTGAAGAACTTTGACGACATGAGCTGGCTGCCGCTGGTCTATTCGACCAAGGGTGAGGGCGGGAACGCGATCGACGCGACCCGCGTTCTGACCCTGGGCGAGGAGGGCGGCCCGACGGTCGATGAGATCCTCTACAAATACTCCGACGACAAGCGGAGCTATTCCTACCGGATCACCAATGTCGATGTGAAGGTTCTGCCGGTTACCAATTATTCCTCGCACCTCACTGTAAAAGAAGGAGAAAACGGCGGCTCGCTGGTCGAATGGCGCGGGGCCTTTTATCGCGGCTACCCCAATAACGATCCGCCCGAGGAACTGAACGACGCCGCCGCGGTTGCCGCCGTGACAGGCGTCTATGACATCGGCCTCGACGCCCTAAAGGCCGAGATGGAAGGCTTGAATTGAGGTCTGTCCTCGCGGCCTTTCTACTGATTGCCTCTCCCGCCCCGGGGGGAGAGGCCTTTGTGACCAATCAGGGCAGCAACACCGTCTCGATTGTCGATCTCGAGCGGGCCGAAGTGGTGGCGACGGTTCCGGTTACAGGCCGCCCGGCGGGCGTGACCGTGGCGCCGGATGACTTTGTCTATGTCACCCGTCCCGAGGACAAGAAAGTCTCGGTCCTCGACCCGCAGTCCCGGAAAACCGTCAGCGAGATCGCGCTGGGCAGTGGCCCATTGGGGATCGCGGCCAATCCTGTGACGGGCGATGTCTATGTCGCCGACTGGAACGAGGACGTGATCTTTGTCCTCAGCGACCGCCGCCTTGCGGCCACCATAGCGGTTGGCAACAGCCCCTCGGGCCTCGCGGTGACGCCGGATGGGCGCCGGCTCCTCAGCGCGGACCGGGATTCGCATCAGGTCTCGGTCATTGAGCTTAGATCGGGCGAGGTCGTCGGCACCGTCCCGGTCGGCATCCGCCCCTTTGGCGTCACGATCGATGCGGCGGGACGGCTGGCCTATACCGCGAATGTCGGCTCGAACGACGTGTCGGTGATCGGTCTCGCGACGCTGGAGGTCATCGCCACCGTCAAGGTCGGAGAGCGCCCCTATGCCGTCGCGCTCGCCCAGGGGCGGGCCTTTGTGACCAACAGCTATGGCGACAGTGTCAGCGTGTTCGATACTGCCACGCGTCAGCCCGTCGGCCTGCTCGATACCGGCGAGTATCCCGAAGGGATCATGGCCAGCCGGGACGGCAGCCGGATCTATGTCGCCAACTGGTTTTCCAACACGCTCAGCATTGTCGACAGCGCAAGCCTGGAAGTTCTGGCCGAGGTCGAGGTGGGCGACGGCCCGCGGGCTTTTGGCAGCTTTCTGCTGGAATAGCGCTCAGGAGCGGCGATTTACCACGAAATGCGCCGCATCGGTCAGCCGCCCGGCTTTGTCGCCATAGGGGCTCAACGCTGCCGCTGCTTCTTCGATCAGCTCGCTTGCGCGCGCCTTGGCGCCGTCGATCCCGAGAATGTCGACAAAGGTCGCCTTGCCGGCTGTCGCGTCCTTGCCGACGCGTTTCCCGGTCTCTTCTTCGGTCCCGGTGACGTCGAGCAGGTCGTCGGCGATCTGAAACGCCTCGCCCAGCGCATCGGCATAGCGCCGGATCCGGTCGATATCTTCGGGCCCCGCTTCGCCCATGATCGCGCCGGCCTCGGCGGCATAAGAGATCAGGGCGCCGGTTTTCATCGCCTGCAGCTTGCGCACCTCGGCGGCGCCAAAGGGCGTCTCGACCGTCTCGGCGGCGAGGTCGATGGCCTGACCGCCCACCATGCCCGCAGCACCGGAGGCCTGCGCGAGTCGCAGGCAAAGCTGCGCCCTCACCTCGGCCTTGGGGTGAGTCGTGGGGTCGGCGAGGATCTCGAACGCGATCGTCTGCAACCCGTCACCCGCCAGCACGGCGATTGCCTCGTCCCACTTCTTGTGCACCGTCGGCTTGCCCCGGCGCAGGTCGTCGTCATCCATACACGGCATGTCGTCATGCACCAGCGAGTAGGCATGCAGACATTCGACCGACGCCGCGACACGGGCACATCCCGCCCCGGCGGCGCCGAAAATCGCGCCGACCTCCATGGCGAGGAAAGCCCGCAACCGCTTGCCCCCGCCCAGGACGGCATAGCGCATGGCCGAGTTCAGCTCGATCTCGCCGGGTGTGCCCACGGGCTCGGGCAGGCAGGCCTCGAGGGCTGCTTCGGTCGCGGTGGCGGCATTGGTCAGCGCCAGGGAGAATGCATCCCCTTGGGTCATTTTCGCACGTCCTTTATGGCGAAATCAGTTGTCGGCGTCCCTGTCGAAGATATCTGGCAGCGCGTCTTCCTCAACGGTGTTGCCCCGGATCAGGGCATCGCGGCGCTGCAGATAAATCGACCGGATCGACACATAACTGTCGGCGCTCTCATAAAGCAAGTCGTCGATCAAGTCCGCATTACGGTTGCGCCGGTCGACGATGGTGATTGCCCCGATCGAGACATTAAAGGCCGAAATCGCTGTGCCGTCTATCATAATTCCCATGTAAGTCTTTGGATCCAGACCGAATTCCACGACCGACCCCGCCGTGTCTCGGGTGGTTGAGGGGCCGAGGATCGGCAGCACCAGATAGGCGCCTTCCCCCACGCCATACTTGCCCATGGTGACGCCGAAATCAGTATCCTCTTTCAGCAACCCGAACTCGGTTGCCGGGTCCAACAGGCCGGCCGCGCCGATAAAGGTGTTGATGGTCAATCGACCAAAGGCGGTCAGGGCCGAATCCACGTCGCCCTGAAAGACATAGTTCGCGAAATCGCTGACCGAATCGAAATGGTTCACCACATTGCCGAACATGTACTGAAAAAGCTCGGGCGTGATGAAGTTATAGGCTTTGGCCGAGGGGCGCAGAATGTAGGTATCAAGGTGCACGTTGCGCTTGAAGATCGCCCTGTTCCAGCTCTCATACGGGTCGCGATCCGCCATATCGGCGCCGGGCCCGGCACTGCCGCAGGCCGACAGCGCAATCGTGGCCGCGAGCAAGGCCGCAGCCCCGGTTGCTTTCCTGGTATTCATCGCGATGCTCCGGATCTCGCTCCGCAGATTGGCGGATTGTCGCCCCATAGAAATTTGCCCCACCCAAAGGTGCAACGTATCGTTGCTGTTGTGTCGTTGTAGACGCTGGCTACGCTATGGTCAAAGCTGTTTCGCGGCAATACAGCCTGCGATCACATCTTGAGAATTGGGGAAAGGTGTTGCCGATGGGCGCAGATCGCACGCGTGAGAAACCCGGGCCCGTGGCCATGTTATTGGAAAAACTTGTCTCGATGATCGAGCGGGCGCCGCGCTTGACCCTGGGAATCGTCGCACTGCTGCTGATCAGCGCAATACTCTCTGCCGCCACCCTCAGGATTGATACAGATTCGAGCAAGATGCTGAATCCGGACCTTCCTTTTCAGAAACGGGCGCTGGCCTTGCGAGAGGCATTCCCCCAGCAAAAGGATACCATCGTCATTGTTGTGCGGGCCGGTGACCCGGATCAGGCGGATGCCACGGTCTCTGTCCTTGGGGCCGATCTGGCGGGGCGCGCCGGGATCGCGGAGATCTTCGCCCCCGCGATCAACCCGTTCTTGCTGCGCAACGGCATGCTGTATCTCGACACGGATGCGCTTGACCGCCAGCTCAGCCGCATCTCGTCGTCTTCGAACCTGATTGCGGGCCTGCGCGAAGATCAGACGCTGCAGGGGTTTCTGAACACGATCAACGAGGCGCGCGCGCTTGCCGCCGGGGCCGGCGAGGAAGAAGACCTCGCCCCGTTATACGACGAGGCGGCCCGGGTATTCTCGGCCGCCGCAACCGGAGAGACCCACGATTTCGGCTGGACCGGGGCATTTGCCGGCGACACGGGCACCACGCTCCGGCTGATCAACGTGTCGCCCGAGCTTGATTACAGCGCGCTGAACCCGGCCAAACCGGCGCTCGACTCGGTGCGCGAGGCCATCGCGCAACTGGGCCCGCAGCGGGGCGTCGAGATCGGCGTGACCGGCGACCCCGCCCTGCGTCAGGACGAACTGCGCGCCGTCTCGGCCCGGATCGGGCTGTCGCTGGGGCTCTCGCTCCTGTTTGTCGCGGTGGTGCTGTGGCTGGCGCTCCGCACGCCGGGGCGGGTCGCACTGGGGCTTGGCGCGCTGTTTTGCACCCTCATTCTGACGGCGGGATTCGCGGGGATCGCGGTGGGGAGCCTCAATCTGATCTCGATCGCCTTTGTCGTTTTGATGGTCGGGCTGGGGATCGACTTTGCCATCCATTTCCTGGCCCATCTTGACGAGAAGGCGGGGGCAGGGGGCGATGTGCTTGCCAAGACGACCAATTCGGTCGGGCCCGCGCTGGCACTGACCGCAGCCTCGACCGCGGTGGCCTTTTTCGCCTTCACGACCACCGATTTCATCGGGATGGCGCAATTGGGTCTGATCGGCGGCGCGGGCGTGCTGATCGCCTTTTCCGTCGCGCTGGTCTTCATTCCCGCCGTCGTCGCATTGCGGCCCGGGCTCGCCCATGGGCGCCCGCGCGGGGGGGTGCCGACGGGGCTGGCCGATGGCCGAGGGTTTGCCGTTCTGATGCTCGCGCTCGGGCTGGGGTCGGTGTTTTTTGCGGTTCAGGCCCGGTTTGATGCCGATCCGATGAGCCTGCGCGACCCCGACTCCGCCTCGGTGAAGGCATTCGAGTGGCTGGCGCAAGACCCCGCGCGCTCACCGCTCAGGGTTTCCGTGCTGACCGACAGCGCCGATGCCGCGCAAGCGATGGCCGAGAAAATGGCGGTAATAGAAGGGGTTAAGAGCGCCTCCTGGCTCGGTTCGCTGGTGCCCAAGGATCAGGCGAACAAGCTCGACCTGATCGATCTCGCCTGGCCCTCGCTCGACCACGCGGTCAATGGCGCGCCTGAGAACATCAACGAGACGGCGCCGACCACGCTGGCGGCTCTCGCCGGCGAACTGGCAAACAGCCCCGGCGGCGACGGGCTTTCCAGGGCGCTCGCCGACTATCAGGCGGTGCGCGACGATGACCGGGACCAAAAGGTGCAGGCGATGTTGTTCCGGTTCTTTCCGCAGATGATCAACCGGCTCGCGGCCTCGTTGAACGTGGATGAAGTGACCGAGGCGGACCTGCCCGAGCCCATGTCGCGGCAATACCTCTCGCCCGGGGGCCTCTATCGGGTCGAGGCGCGCCCCGTGGCCGATATCCGCAACCCTCAGGCCCGCGCGGCCTTTGTCGACCATGTGGCCGCCGTGGTCCCCGATATCACCGGCGCCCCGGCGCAGATCGAGGGCGCGCGCCGGGCGGTCGCCTCGGCAATGGTCAAGGCGGTCGGCATCGCGGTGGTGGGGGCGGGTCTGTTAACCCTCGTCTCGCTGATGAGCATCACCGGGACGGTGTCGGTCATGCTCCCCGTCGCGCTTGCCGGTTCGGTCTGTATGGCGGCGGGTGTCCTGCTCGACATGCCGTTCAACTATGCCAATGTGATCGTCCTGCCGCTGATGATCGGCATCGGCGTCGACAGCGGCATTCATCTGGCAATCCGCGCGCGGCAGGCGGGAGAGGTCTTTTCAACCTCGACCCCGATGGCCACATTCTATTCGGCGCTGACGACCATCGCCGCCTTTGGTACGCTGGGGCTCAGCGATCACCGGGGCACCAGCAGCATGGGCATCTTGCTGGCGATCGGGTTGATCGCGACCGTGTTGATGACCTTTGCCCTGACGCCCATGCTGGCGCGGATGGGCCACAAGAAAAGGTGACCCGGGAAACCGACGGATCGCGCCGGGGCACCGTTGAAACGCCTGAGAAACCATGGGAGAGAGATCGTGAAAATCCTGCGCCTGATCGCCGCTGCCCTGATAGCGGCCACGCCATTGACCCTCGCCCATGCGGACGAGAAAGAGGACGCCGCCACCGCGGTGGCCACCACGCTGGTGAACGAGGCGCATGCGGCGCTGACCTTTGACGGGCCCGAGGCCGAGAAACACAAGATGCTGGAAACGGCGCTGGAACAGGCGTTCGATTTCGATATCTGGGAACGCTATCTGATTGATAAGGATCAACAAAAAAAGTTCTCGCCGGAACAGTTGGATGAATTCCGCGCGTTGCTGCCGGGCTTTCTCGCCAACCTCTATGCCCAGCAATTCGGCAAAGGGCTCGAGGCGAAACCGGTGATCAAGGACGCGCGCCCCGCCCGCAACGACGTGCTGGTGAGCGCCGATATCCCGCGCGCCAATGGCAAGAACCTGCCGGTCGACTGGCGGGTGCGCGACTTTGGCGGCGACAAGGGCGACCGGGTGATCGACGTGATGGTGGGGGGCACCAGCTTCCTGCGGCTCAAGCGGGACGAGTTCAAGGCGCTGCTCGACAGGGAGGGGCCCGAAGGGTTGCTCGACTACATGCGCAAGAACGCAGTCTAGCAGCCACAAATCGGCGGATACTGGCGAAAGACCTCAAAATCATGTCATAAAGGGTGGCGTATTGCCGCTTTATGGTGCAATGCACCGTCGAGATTGTTACTGTACCAAAAAGAAGTCACTAATCAGGAGACGGGCAGTGGGAGTTCCATTTCGCCAACAACTGGCTGTTGGGGCCTATATCGCAAAGCAAAAGCTGATGGGGAACAAGCGGTATCCGCTGGTTCTGATGCTCGAGCCGTTGTTCAAATGCAACCTGGCCTGCCCGGGATGCGGCAAGATCGACTATCCCGACCTGATCCTGGGCCGGCGTCTGAGCCCAGAGGATTGCTGGCAGGCGGCCGAGGAATGCGGCGCGCCGATGGTCGCCATTCCCGGCGGAGAGCCGTTGATTCACAAAGAGATAGGCGAGATTGTTAAAGGGTTGATAGAGCGCAAGAAATACGTCTCGCTCTGCACCAATGCCCTGTTGCTCGAAAAGAAACTCAAGCTGTTCGAACCTTCGCCCTATCTGTTTTTCTCGGTCCATCTCGACGGGCTGAAAGCGCATCATGACAAGGCGGTGGCGCAAAAAGGCGTGTTCGAGCGTGCGGTGAAAGCCATCAAGGCGGCGCAGGACAAGGGGTTCGCCGTCAATGTGAATGCCACGATTTTCGAAGGTTATCCGGCCGATGAGCTGGCCGATTACCTTGATTACTGCACCGAGATGGGGGTGGGCATTTCCATTTCACCGGGCTTTACCTATGAGCGTGCGCCGGATCAGGAAAACTTCCTAACCCGCCGCCGTACAAAGGAATTTTTCCGTGACGTCTGGCGGATCGGAAAGCAGCGCGGCTCGAAATGGAACCTGTCGCACTCACCGATGTTCCTGGACTTTCTGCTGGGCAATCAGGAGATGATGTGCTCACCCTGGGGCATGCCCACGCGCAATGTCTTTGGCTGGCAGAAGCCCTGTTATCTGCTGGGCGAGGGCTATGCCAAGACCTATCGCGAGTTGATGGACACGACCGATTGGGACAGCTATGGCACTGGAAACTATGAGAAATGTGCCGATTGCATGGCCCATTGCGGGTACGAGCCGACCTCGGCCAACATCGCCTTCTCGAATCCCTTCAAGATGCTGAAACTGGCCTTTACCGGCCTGCGGACCGAGGGGAAATTCGCCGCCGAGCCCGAGCTTGCCCATGCCCGCGAGGCAGAGGAGCATCACGAGCGCATCGTCACCGAAGAGATGAGCCGGCTCAACAAGATCGCCGCCGAGTAACAGATCGCAGATCGCGGCCCGACAAAACGCGATCCGCGATCGCGGGCGCGCGATTCAGTCGGATCCGTCGCGATCCGCCGCCTCGATAAAGCGTTCCAGCAAGCCCGCCTCGACCAGCCCCGCAAGCCGCCCCAGCGCCCGTGAGGTGTCGCGTTTGAGCCGGAGCAGATCGGGCAGCGCGCCGGGGGATTTGAGCAGCCCCATCAGCACCGGCCCGATCCGCGGATGCCCCGTGATGCTGAGCGCGTCGGCCACAAAGGGGGGCAGGCTGCGCGCCGCCGCGTCGCTGATCACGCGCACCGCGCTGACCGGCAGCCCGTGCGCCTGGGCAACCTTTGCCACGCGGTGCGTCTCCATATCCACGGCAAGCGCACCGGTGGCGGCGTGGAGCGCCTGTTTCTCAGGCGCGGTCAGGGCAACCCGGTCGAGCCCCAGCAGCGGCCCGGTCGCGGCGGCCCCGGTGTCTGTCGCGTCATAGGGGGCAGGCGTCAGCGCCTGGGTGGCGCCGGCCTCGGTCGTTACATGGGTGGCGGCGATCAGGGCCCCGGGGCTCGATGCCGGGTCCAGCCCGCCTGCCACGCCCCAGCTCAGCAGATACCGGCAGCCTTCCTCGATCAGCCATTCGGCCCCGTCCTCGGCCAGGTCGGGCCGGGCGCCCGAGACCGTGACCCGCAGGCGCGGGTCGATGGCCAGCCGGCCCAGCGTCGCAAACTCCGACTGCATGCCGCAGACGATGCCGAGAACCGGTTTCTGGGTCATGAGGCCCCCCTTTCCCCCATCATCGGGGCCCATTATCGGGCTGGCGGGCTCAGATGCCCCACTTGACCTCGCGGTCGTTCGACTCCATCAGCCGGTCATAGCGGCCCATGGCCCATAGCGGGAAGAACGCCGGGTAGCCGTGGTATTTGAGGTAGAAGACCTTTGGGAACCCGGTGCCGGTCCAGTGTTTCTCCTGCCAGCGGGGGCCATCCTCGTCGGTCGGGGCCTGGCGCAGCCAGTCGACACCCTGGGTGACCGCATCGCTTTCCACCTCGCCCGCCGACATCAGCGCCAGCAGGGCCCAGGCGGTCTGGCTGGGGGTGGAGTTGCGGGCAAAGCCGGCGCCCCAGTCTTCATAGCTCTCCAGGCCCTCACCCCAGCCGCCATCGGGTTGCTGGCGGCCTTTCAGCCAGGTGACGGCCTTGCGGATATAGGGCTGGCTCATATCCTCGCCCGCGCCCTTGAGCGCCACCAGCGCCGACCAGGTGCCATAGATATAGTTTGCGCCCCAACGGCCGAACCACGAGCCGTCAGGCTCCTGCTCGCGGTGGATAAAGCCGATCCCGCGCCGGACATTGTCGCCATAGTGCCGGGCATCGACCTGCGCGAGGCAGCCGATACAGCGCGCCGTCACATCCACCGTTGGCGGGTCGAGCAGGGCGCCGTGATCGGCAAAGGGGATCGAGTTGAGGTAATAGTGCTCGTTCTCCGGGTCAAAGGCCCCCCAGCCGCCGTTTTTCGACTGCATGCCGGCCAGCCATTCGCAGGCACGCTCGATGTTCACGGCATAGCGCTCAGGGTCGGTGCGGTGCATCGCCATGGCCACCACCGCGGTATCGTCGACATCCGGGTAATCCGGGTTCTCGTACTGAAAGGCCCAGCCGCCGGGGCGCAGGCCGGGGCGGCGCACGGCCCAGTCGCCCACATGGTCGAGGATCTGCTTGTCCGCCAGCCAGTCCAGCGCCCGGACCAGGCGCGGGTCTTCGCGGTCGCCGCTTTCGAGGAAGGCATGGGCCGCCAGCGAGGTGTCCCAGACCGGCGAGACGCAGGGCTGGAAATAGATGTCCTCGCCGCGCTCGATCATCAGGTTCTCGATCGCGTCGCGCGCGGTAACAACCCGCGGGTCGTCATCGGGATAGCCCAGAACCCGCAGCGCCATCACCGCATTGGCCATGGCGGGATAGATCGCGCCCAGCCCGTCGAGCCCGTTGAGGTGGCTGAGGGTGAATTTCTCGGCCTTGCGGATCGCCTTGTCGCGCAGCAGTTTGGGGAAATGCGGCTCGGTCTTGTGCAGCACCTTGTCGAGCCAGAGAAAGGCATTCCCGATGGCCGAGCCGGTCGGGTTGACCTGCCATTTCTTTTGCTTCTCGGGGTCGACCACGAACAGCTCGCGAATGTCGAGGCCGGTGGGGTTCACCGCCCTGGCCCGCTTGGCATAGAGGATCAACAGGGGCGTCAGCACGGTCCGCGACCAATAGGCGATCTTGGACATGTGGAAGGGGAACCACTCCGGCATCAGGATCGCTTCGACCGGAATGCAGGGCATGCCGCGCCAGGGGATCTGGCGGTAGAGCGCCATCATGATGCGGGTAAAGACATTGGCATTCGCCGCCCCGCCCTGACCCAACAGCCACGAGCGCGCGCGCGCCATATGGGGCGCCTCGATATCCTCGCCCGTCAGCTTGAGCGCCCAGTATCCCTTGACCGTCGCCGAGATATTGCCCGGGCCGTCATGGAACAGCGACCAGGAGCCATCCGTGTTCTGGGTATCGCAAAGATAGCGGGCAATTCGGGCCTCGCGCGCCTCGTCGATCTCGCCCAGAAAATGACGCAGCAGGACGTATTCAGCGGGGATCGTGCAGTCAGCCTCAAGCTCGAAGACGATGTGACCGTCCTCTTGCTGCATATCCCACAGCTTCTCACGCTGGGTTTCAACCAGCTTGCGGCGTTCGGCGCGGGCCCGGGTGACCGGTTCCGCGAAGTCAGCGCCATCCATGCTCCTGCCCCTCCTTCGTCTTAAGCCGCCAAGTGGGCTGCGGTCTCTCCGGACCTGATAGCCCCTTCGATGGTGGCGGGTAGGCCTGTATCCGTCACGTCGCCCGCAAGGAACATATTGTGCAGTGCGGTAGATGCATCTGGCCGCTTTGCCACACCTGAGGGCGATTGGTCAAATGTTGCCCGTCTTTCGGTCAAAATTCGACCATTTTGATAGCCGATTTCGCCAAGATTCAGCGCTTTTCGGGTCTCGCTCCACAAAATTTCGAGCACATGCTCGCGATCGCCCCCCAGAATGTCCATCTGGTCGGCCGCGCTGATCGTCAGGCTGACCACGTCGCCGCGGGTGAAAATCCAGTGCGTTCGCGAGCCGATCAGGCCCAAAAAGGGGGGCAGATCGGGCGGGAGAGCGCCCTCGGGCAGGACGAAATGCGCGTTCAGGATCGCGTGGGTATCGCCGGGCAGATCCATCGCCGGGAAGACCGTGCCCAGCCGCGCGGGCGGCAGTGCGATCACCACCCGGTCGGCGGGGCCCAGCACCTCGACACGCCCGTCCTTGAAGGTGAGCCCCGTGGCCCGGCTGCCATCGTCCGAGACATGGTCGAGCGTGGCGAAATAGGTGATCTCGGCCCCCAACCCGGCAAGCCGGCTGAGCGCGGGTGCCACCAGCGCATCGCCCAGCCCCTGGGGCGCGAACATCGGGCGGGCATGGGCGGCCCCCCGGGCAAAGGTTTCGCGCAGCACGCGCCAAAGAAGCTGCGCGGCCCCTTTCTCGGGCGTGGTGTTGAGCGCGGCGAGCGTCAGCGGCTCCCAGAACCGGTGCCAGAGGGGGCCGCGATCGCGCACCGCCTCGGCCACCGTGGTCTCGGGCCCCGCGAGCGCAAGGCCGAAACCTGCGAGATAGTCGCCGATCCCGGTATCGGGAATGCGCCGCCCGGGGCTCGCGATCCACCAGGGCAGGGGGCCGCCATTCAGCCTGACGGTCCAGCGCCGGCCCGTCGGCAGGTCGACAAAGGGGAAATCCGCCCCCGGTGTTGGCCTCAGCGCCCCGCGCGCCCCGGCCAGATCGAGATAGCCGCGCACCGAGCGGTTGCCGGTCAGCACCAGATGGTTGCCGTTGTCGATGCGCCGGCCCAGCCCCGCATCGTCGAACGAGCGGCACCGCCCGCCCGCATGGCCCGAGGCCTCCCACAGGCGCACCTTCTGCCCGCCCGAGGCGAGGCGCAGCGCGCTCGAGAGCCCGGCAAGCCCCGCGCCGATCACATGCACCACCCCTTCAGGCATGGGCGGGCTGTCCCGGCCAAAGCACCGCGCGCAGCCCGCGCCAGACCTTGGCAGGCTTCGAGAGCGAGACGGTGATGTCGCGGCGAAAGCCCGCCTGCTCCATCTGGGCGAGATAACTCTCGTAGACACCCATCATCATCAGGGCGGGGATCAGCGGGCCGCGCGGATGGGCGGCGATCTCGGCCCGGGCGCGGGTGAACTCGGCCCGCGCCAGCGCGCCGATCTCCGCCGTTGCCCGGGGCAGGGCGGGGGTAGAAACTTATACGCGAAGTCTCCAGACGGGAAGTCAATATGCCCAATATAGTCCTACCAGCTTTCTAAAAAAGATCAATGAGTTAGCGAACGAAAGCGAAGAATAAGCAAAAAGGGGTTCCAGAAGAAAGGATGGGTGGATATCAGTCCCCTGTTGCTAAGAAAATTCTCATTCTGGAATTCCTTTTTGAATAACCTATGTGCACAATAACTGAGGGTTGTAGGTTCGAGTCCTACCGGAGGTACCAAAAAGCTTGCCCAACGTGGGCAAGCTTTTCTTGTTCTTGTCAAGAAGCGATGATGTTATGCAGACCGGACTGTCCGCCTCCGTATCGGCGACATACGTTTGGGAAACATATTTTCAATCAAGCCTCCCCCCTTTTCTGCGTCAGGACGATACACGCCCAACCCCATAGTTAAGCCTTTATATCGAACTAAAACGTAGCCAACCCCGCTGCAATGGCCTGCTTGCTTTGCATCAATCTGTAAATCTTTTCGATCAACATAGGGGTCAAATTGCGCATCGGTCAGATCAATATAATTTTTTGTGGCGTGCTGCCCA
>JBCCHW010000059.1:0-16983 GCA_039028555.1 Pseudomonadota bacterium
CCGTCGACCTCCAGCACGCGCTGGATGACGAACATCACATCCGGGCGCCCGGCATCGTATTCGTCAAAGACGATCGCGGTTGGCGAGCGCAGCGCCCAGGGCAGGATCCCCTCCTGAAACTCGGTCACCTGAACGCCGTCTTTCAGCTTGATCGCGTCCTTGCCGATCAGATCGATCCGGCTGATATGGCTGTCGAGATTGACCCGCACACACTGCCAGTTGAGCCGTGCTGCAACCTGTTCGATATGCGTCGATTTGCCCGTGCCGTGATAGCCCTGGATCATGACCCGGCGGTTGTGCGCAAACCCTGCCAGGATCGCCATGGTCGTGTCGTGGTCAAATCGGTAGGTGCTGTCGATCTCGGGAACCCGGTCCGTGCGTTCGGCAAATCCCTTTACCACCATATCCGTATCCAGCCCGAAAACATCGCGGACCGAGACATCAACGGTTGGAATTTCGCTCGGATTCAGACTCCCGTCGGCCATCCTAGACCTCCTTCATTTCGCACATCGGTCCCGTCTGGACCATGGGCAACCGAAACGCAAGAGGAACAACCACCCATTTTATAAAGTGAAAGGCTAAAACGATGACGCGCTGCGTCAATCAGAAAGATTTCGGCTCTTCTTCAAGATGTCCCAGGCCCGCAGAACCCGCGATAGCCTTTCGGGATCAACGCTCTCTCCGCCATTCATGTCGGGGTGCAGATCGCGGATCAACTCGCGGTAACGGGCGCGAACCTTGGCGCGCATGGTGACCTCGTGATCGACATTCAAAACATCCATGGCGCGGGCTTCTTCGCGCGTCAGGCGGGGTTTGGGCCTCCCGTCCGCTTGGGTGGCGTTGATTGTGGCTGAATCGCCCAGCAACTCCATCGGATCGGTAAAGCCCCAGCGCGCCCAGGCCTTGCCCTCGGCATGGGGCTGACCGTTGGCGGGATCGTGCGGGGCCTTGCCCAGTTTCCAGGTCGGGCGCTCCCATGTCTGATCCGCGCGGCGTTGCGCGTCGATCTCGTCGGGATCCCAGTCGGCGAAAAAGTTCCACGACTGATTGTACATCCGCACATGTTCCAGACAGTACCAGCGATAGGTGTTGATCTGGTCGGGCGACACCGGTGCACGGTATTCGGCCTTTTTGTTGCAATCGGGCCATTCACAGCACCGCTCATGCGTTGCCAGCGAGCCCGACATGCCGCGCACGCGCTGACGCCGCCGCTTGTCGGCGGCGACCGAAACGTCATATTCAAGCGGTGAACGCGGTGCCACGGCACGATTCTCCAAGAGTCGATTCCTCCGAGAATAGCCCAACGCGATCGCGAACTGGTAGCTTGACAAAGGATTTTTGTTGCGATGCACATGCAGGAAAAGATCGCCACGAAGCTCAGCGAGGCCTTTGCGCCCGACCATCTGGACGTGATCGACGAGAGCGAACAGCACCGCGGCCACGGCGGATGGCGCGAAGGGGGCGAGACGCATTTTCAGGTGGTGATGTGCTCGGCCGCCTTCACCGGCATGCCCCGGGTTGCGCGCCAGCGCGCGGTGAACAAGGTGCTCTCGCACGAACTTGCGACCAGCGTGCACGCATTGTCGATGGCGTTGACCGCGCCGGGAGAGTAGTCTTCGCGCGTTGAGGAACAAGAACACACGCAAAACGCGAGGCTGGGCATGACAGGCAAACATATCGCCATGCTGGGGATTCTGGGGCTATCGGCATGCGCCCTGACGGGCTGCATCGCCTATACCGTCGCCGATACCGCCGTCAGCGTGGTCTCGACCACGGTCAAGACAACCGCCAACGTGGCGGGGGGCGCGGTCGATCTTGTGGTCGGCGGCGACGACGACGACTAAGCGCGACAGCCCTGAATGGCCGGGCGCAGCGCCAGACCTGCTGCGGGGCCGCGACCCCGGCCAGGCTAGTCCTTGCTGTCGGGCCCGGGCATCGACCTCACAGGGGTGGCGACCAGGGGGGCCGCCCCGGAACCCGGCTGTTCGCGGGCAGTGCTCAGCGATGGCAGGTCGGCTGTGTCTTTTTCATCCCGTTCGGCGGTCAGCACCGGGCCGGCCCCTGCCGCGGCCGGGTGAGCCGCCGATTGCGCCGCCGATTGCGCCGCCGGTGGCACCGACACATCCCTGAAAAAGACCATCACGGCCCGGTGGACCTCTTGCGCGCGGCCGAACCAGCCGCGGCGTTCCTCGATCGGGATCAGATCGGTGCGCAGGTATTGCCACCCGTCCACGGCCTCGCGCTCCAGCACCTCCTGCATCGCGGCGGCGACCTTGTCGGAGCGGGTCTTGGCCCCGCGCTTGCGCCGGCCCCTGAGGGGCGCACCGACCGTTTTGTATTCGAGCGCCATCGGTGTCCTCCGCTGTGACCTGCCGTTCCGGTTGATCTTTATGACCTTGTTCTGCCCCTTCTGACCAATGTCCCGGTCTGGCGCAAGGGGCAGGTCTGAACTTTGCCTTAACCCGGCGCGGGCAGGTTGGCGCGATGAGCATCATGCGCTTTTCCGCCGCGCCGACCGGCTGCCTCACCGACCGCAAGGCGCCCTGGGCGATCTATGGCGACCGGGTGGGCGACGCTGACGGTCTGGAGGCAAGTGCGTTTGCCGGCATCAATCTCGCTCAGATCTCGCCGGTGCCCTCGGCCCCGATGTTCGACCCGGAGTCGCTGTTCGGGCTGCATCTGGCGGGCCACGAGGTCGAGCTTGCGCCCGGCGCCCCCGTCGTCGTCTTTGTACACGGGTTCTGTTACGAGCCGCGCCGCCCCGTCGCGGCGCGCTGCCATTCCGACAATGCGCATCGCTGTCTCTATCATTTCGCGGAAACGCCGGGCGGTCCCGGCTCGGCCGAGGAGCGGGCGCGCCACATCACCCCTTGGTTCGCCCGGGCGATGCTGCCGGGCGGCGAAGGGCCGGCAGAGGCCTGTGGGGGCCTTGCCGTGGGCTACAGCTTTGCCTCCTATGGCGGCGCGGCGGACCGGTTCCTTCCCGGCACGCTGACCTCGCTGGGCGACCGGCTGGGCCTGGTGATGCCCACCGCCCGGCCCGGCAGCGCGTTCGAGGCGGCCTATACCGATGCCGGGACCGCGGGGTGTGGCCTGGCGGCGGTGCTGGTGCAACTGCGCGCGCATCTCGACCGGATGGGGCATGCCGACCGGATGATCGACATCGTCTGCCATTCGCTGGGCGCCAGGACCGTGTTGACCGCCTTGTCGATGCTGGCCCAGCGCAACAGCATCGACCCGACGCTTGAACGCATCGACCGGGTGGTGATGCTGTCGGGTGCCTGTTACTGGGGGCAGGCCGCGGACACGCTGGCCAATATCCGCTTTGCCGCCCCGCGGCATCTGCCGTCTTTCTACAATGTCACGTCGCGCGCCGACAATGTGCTGCGGCATCTGCGCATCCGGCAGACGATGAACGGGCCCTATCAGGCCTCGGTCGAGATGCTGGGCCTGGATCAGCCCGACTGCGCGATCATCCGGCGCGGTCGGGTGATCGGGTGGGACGGCCTGCCCGACCATCGGCTCTATTGGGCATTTGGCGAGGCTTATGAGCGCTGGGTCGATATTGCGCTCGACGCTGCGGCAACGATCGCGTGGGGGGCCGGGCTCGGGCTGGCTCTTGGTTCGGGGAGCGCGGTTTTCGGCGATCACCATGCGTCGTTCACGCATCCCGGCAACTGGGTCCTCTACCGGCGGGTTCTGCATGACCGCGGCGCGTTCAGCACCGCGCGGATCAAATCGGATCTTGTACGCATGGAAAGGGCGGGCCTGTCATCTGGCCAGTCGGCGGGCCTGTCATCTGGCAAGTCGGCGGGCCGGTCATCGGGCCAGTCGGTGGGCAAGTCGGTGGGCCGCTCATCGGGCCAGTCGGTGGGCAAGTCGGTGGGCCGCTCATCGGGCCGGGAGGGTGCCTGTCCGCCGGTCGCGGCGGAGAGGCCTGCTTTGGAATAGACAGGCCACCCGGGGGCGGCCTGTCCAGGGTCAAAGATTACTTCTTGTTGTACTTTTTATAGACGTGTTCCTCGTGCATGTATCCCTGCACGATCAGGCCGAAGCAGATCACCGCGGACAGGATCAGGAAGATCATCGGCGATACGCCCCCTGCCCCGGTATAGATTGCCCCTGCACCTTCCCAGGTATCGATTGGTGAGCCCATTGTTCTTCTCCTCTTGCTGGTTTCGTTCACAGTCGTGATTATTCGGCCGGAACCGGTTTTTCGGCGCTTTGCATCCCTTCGGGATAGGCGACGACCGGCACCTTGACCGCATCCATGCCCAGGATCTCGACTTCCGGCGGGATCCGCAGCATGTCGCACATCTTGAGGATCAGCGACGAGATGTAGCCCGTGCCAAAGCCCAGAACGCCCATCGAGACCGCCCCGATCAGCTGTGCCATGAAGTTTGTGTCGGGATAGTCCCCGTTCGGATACCCGGCTCCGAAGATGCCAAAGGCCAGAACGCCGATGGCGCCGCAAAGACCATGCACCGAGACAGCGCCCACGGCATCGTCGATCTTGAAGGTCTTTTCGAGCCACATTGCGCCATACGGAGCAAAGGCACCGCCACCGACCGCCAGGACAAAGACAAGCGGCGGCCAATAGACGTCAAAGCCCGTCGCGGTGATAAAGACACCCGCCAGCGCACCCGACATCATCCAGAACGGATCGCGGGTCACCGCCCAGCCACCGATGATGCCGCCGCCAAACGCCATGATCGTGTTGAAGGCCACGGCCGACAGCGTGGTCGGGTTGCCAAAGATCGTCGTCCACTGACCGGTGCCGTTATAGATGATGCAGCCGCCCAGAAAGCCGAAGAAGCCGACAAACAGCACCATCAGGCCAAAGACCGACAGCGGCACGTTGTGCGGTTCGATCACATTGGCCGTGCCATCGGGATTGAACTTGCCGATGCGCGGGCCCAGGTTCAGCAGCACGCCAAAGGCAAAGAACGCCGCCACCATGTGCACACATCCCGCAGCGCCGAAATCGTGCCAGCCGAATTCGGTCAACAGCCAGCCATCGCCATGCCAGGCCCAGGATGCCGCCAGGATCCAGACGACCGAGCCGAGCAGGATCGCCAGAATGATAAAGCCGGATACCTTGATCCGCTCGATCACCGCGCCCGAAAAGATCGACGCCGTTGTGGCGGCAAAGAGCGCAAAGGCGGCCCAGAAGATCCCCGTTGCGTTATCGGTCAGGTTCGGCCCCATCGCCTGCGCCCACGGCGCGCCGCCGGTCTCGGCCGAAAAGTCCGGCAATCCACCGGGCGAGGCCAGATAGATCCACCATCCAAAAAAGAAGAAGGTCGGGATCACAAAGGCAAAGGCCAGGATGTTCTTGGTCCCCGAGGCGAGCACGTTCTTCATCCGCGATGCGCCCATCTCATAGCCGAGGAACCCGGCATGAATCAGAAACATCAGCGCTGTGCACCACCAGTAGTAAATCTCCATGTTGATCGTGGTTGTCCACGTAAGTTGTTCTTCCATTTCACTCTCCTGTCGTCGACGACCGCGAACTTTCCCCCCGCCGTCGATATCTCAAGCCCCACCGCTATGCAGCTCGATGCCGCACGCGCGAAGGAACGCTATCGCGCGGCGCGGCGCGGGCAAATATTTTTGACCAATTTGTGTCCGGTATGACGGGCTTTGCATATCTTCTAGTCAGATATGCCATCTGGTGACGTGTCTTTGATCATCCGGGCCGGGAAAATGTCGGATCAACAATCCACGAAACGACTCATGAGCCCGTTCATCGGCGGCACAACAGCCGGAGTCCCGTCGGGCGCGCAACGGCGCCTTTGGGCCCGCGCGATGCGCTCATCTGACAAGGAGAGATGTGGTACCCGGAGTCGGACTCGAACCGACATGACCTCGCGGCCGGGGGATTTTGAATCCCCTGCGTCTACCAATTCCGCCATCCGGGCAAGCCCGGGAAACCCCCCGGGTCAGGTCGACGCCGAGGTTCTTAAACCACGACCCGATGGCATTTCAACATGCCATCGGACACTTTTCGAAAACAGCTCGGACCCGCCTGGTTCTGATTTGCCTATTGCGCCTCGGTATCCAGCACGCCGGATTTGAAAAGCACACCCGCGACAGCCGCCCCGATCAGCGGTGCCACGATGAACAGCCACAGCTGCGCCATCGCCGTGCCGCCTGCCAGCAGGGCCGGGCCGATCGACCGCGCCGGGTTGACCGACACCCCGGTGACATTGATCCCGACCAGATGGATCACCACAAGGCTCAGGCCGATGGCGAGCCCGGCAAACCCCGCCGGCGCCCCCGCCCCGGTCGAGCCCAGGATGACCACCACAAAGAGGAAGGTCGCAACCATCTCAAAGATCAGCGCCGCCATCATGGTGTACTCGCCCATATACCCCGGGCCCCAGCCGTTCTGGCCCAGACCGTTGGTGGCAAGCTCATAGCCCGGCTTGCCCGAGGCAATCATGTAGAGCACCGCCGCCGCCACGATCGCCCCGGCAATCTGGGCGATCCAGTAGGTGATCATCTCGGCCGCCTCCATCCGCCCGGCGAGAAAGGCGCCCAGCGAGACGGCCGGGTTGATATGGCAGCCCGAGACCGGGCCAATGCCATAGGCCATGCCGATCAGCGCAAGACCAAAGGCAAAACTGATGCCGGTAAATCCGATAAGGTCGCCGGCAATCACCGCCGCGCCACAGCCAAAGAGGACAAGCGTGAATGTCCCGATAAACTCTGCAATTGCTTTCTTCATTGATTTCTTCCCTTTTATTATCCCTAGTCGGTCAGGAACTTGTTCTGCCGTGTCTTATCGGGCCCTGGGTCTGGTCGATTGTGCCTCGCCCCGTGTCGCCAAAATACGCGATCGGCAGAGATTTGGCGAGACAGGAGAGGCAGCGATGACATTGGAAGGCTGGCACGATGGCCGCGTCGCCATCGTCACCGGGGGCGGCAACGGGATCGGGCTGAGCATCTCGCGTGAGCTGCTCAGCCGCGGCGCGACCGTTGTTGTCGGCGCGCGCAGCCTCGCCAGCCCGGCGGCGCGCGAGGCGCTGACGGCAGAACTCGGCAAGGGCTGCATCGCGCTGGGGCTCGATGTGAGCGATCCCGCCTCGGTCGCGGCCTTTGCAGAGCAGGTCGCCGCCGCGGGGCCGCCGCCCGGGATCCTCGTCAACAATGCCGGTGTTTCGGCGCACGCGCGCGTCTCCCGGCATGACGACGCCGATTGGACCCGGGTGATCGACATCAACCTGACCGGCAGCTATCGGATGATCCGCCACTTCCTGCCCGCGATGCTGGATGCCGGATGGGGCCGGATCGTCAACATCGCCTCGACCGCCGCGCGCACGGCGGTTGCCGACCATGCGGCCTATTGCGCCTCAAAGGCCGGGCTGCTGGGGCTGACGCGTGCGGTCGCGCTGGAGGGCGCGCCCAGGGGCGTCACCTGCATCGCCGTCAGCCCCACCTGGGTCGAGACGGACATGCTGCGTCAATCTGCGGCGACGATGGGCGCCGCCTCGGGCCGCGGCCAGGGCGCTGAAATCGCCGGCATTGCGGCGTCGAACCCGCAGAACCGGCTGGTGCAACCCCGGGAGGTCGCCCGGGTGGTCAGTTTCGTCTGTTCAGACGCGGCCCCCGCCCTCACAATGGAGGACATTCAGGTCAATGCAGGCGCGCTCTGGTGATCGGGGCCCGGGCCTCGACTTGGCTTTACACAAGGGGCAGCTCCTTGGTAACGGAGCGCGGGCAACAATCGGGTGGGATGAATGATCCGTAGATTATACGACTGGGTGCTTGAACTGGCCGAGCATCCCAACGCGCTCTGGTTCATGGCTGGCATCAGCTTTATCGAAAGCTCGGTCTTTCCGATCACGCCGCTTGTGATGGTGATCCCGATGGTGCTGGCACGGCCCGACCGGGCCTGGCTGATCGCGGGTGTCTGCACGATCGCCTCGGTTCTGGGGGGTGTCGCGGGCTGGCTGATCGGCTATGGCCTGTTCGAAGAGGTCGGCAAGCCGGTCCTCGACTTTTACGGCATGGCCGGCAAGTTCGACGAGATCAGCGCCAAATTCAACGAATACGGGACCGAAGCGGTGCTGATCGCCGCGATCACGCCGTTTCCCTACAAGGTCGTCACGATCTTTTCGGGCACCACCGGTCTGCCCATCTGGCAGCTTGTCGGCGCCTCGATCATCGGGCGCGGGATCCAGTTCTTCCTCGTCGCGGGGCTGCTCTGGAAATTCGGCCCGCCGGTGCGTGAATTTGTCGAACAGCGGCTGGCCTTGTTCGTCACGCTCTTTGTTGTGCTTCTAATCGGCGGGTTTGTTGCGATAAAGTTCCTTGTATGACGGATTACGGACGAATCCTGTTGGCGAGCTTCGGCTCGTTCCTGCTTCTCGCCGGGGCGCTGGGGTTCCAATATATCGGCGGTCTCGCCCCCTGCCCGATGTGCCTGTGGCAACGCTGGCCGCATCTGGCGGCGGTGATCATCGGCCTGATCGCCATCACGATCGGCTGGCGCTATCGCCGGTTTCTGGCGGCCCTGGGCGGGATTGCGGCGCTGAGCACGGCGGCGCTGGGCGTGTTCCACGCAGGGGTCGAGCGGCACTGGTGGGAGGGGCCGAGCACCTGCACCGCGGGCGCCCTGGGCTCGATGAGCACCGACGAGGCGTTTGCGCGGATGATGAACGCCCCGCTGGTGCGCTGTGACGAGATCGTCTGGCAGTTCGGGCTGACCATGGCGGGCTGGAACGCGGTGTTCTCGCTGATCTTTGCCGGGCTCTGGTTCTGGACCGTCTATCAACCCTTTGACCCGGCACGCTGAGCCGCCATCGTGGTCTTGCGCTCGGGCCTCAGGCGTCGAGTTCCGCATCCCAATAGAGGAAATCCAGCCAGCTTTCATGCAGGTGGTTGGGCGGGAAACGCCGCCCCTTGTTCTGCAACTCGGCCGCATCGGGCCGGCGCGGCGGCCGGCTCAGCGACATGCCCGCCTGGCGCACGGTCATGTTCGCCTTGCGCAGATTGCATTTGCTGCACGACGCGACCACGTTCTCCCATGTGGTGCGCCCGCCGCGTGAGCGCGGGATGACATGGTCAAAGGTCATCTCGCCCGTCGCGCCGCAATACTGACAGGTGAACCCGTCGCGCAGGAACAGGTTGAACCGGGTAAAGGCCGGATAGCGGGCCGGTTTGACATAGTCGCGCAGCACGACGACCGAGGGCAGCTTCATCGCGATCGAGGGCGAATGCACCTCCACCTCGTATTCAGCAACGATGCTGACCCGGTCGAGGAAGGTCGCCTTCACCGCCTCTTGCCAGGGCCACAGCGACAGCGGGAAATACGACAGCGGGCGGTAATCCGCATTCAGGACAAGGGCGGGGTGATCCTTTAGCCCCGCGGCCTGCCGCACATAGCTTGATGCGAAACTCTGTTCCATCGCCTCCTGCCCGGGCGGGTCGTGCCGCCCTCTGCTTGGTGCCACTATATCTCGCGGCCCTGCCCTGACAACCCTCTAAATCCGGCGTCTTATGCTCGCGATTTCCTCTATCAGCAAGTTGCGACGCCTTGATGACGATTCGCTTTTCAACAGGTTATCCACAGGCTGGTGCAGGGGTTATCCCGCGCCCATGTTCAACTCGATCCCCAGTTTGTCGCAGATGAAGCCAAGCGCGAGGCCCAGCCCGTCTGGCGCAATGCCGTGCCCTGTCCCCTGCGAGACATGGGCGTAGACCTCGAACCCCAGCGCCTGCAACGCCTTGGCCGCCTCGTCCAGCGCGGCCACCTGGATCACCTCGTCCTGGTCGCCATGGATCAACAGGATCGGCGGGCGCGACTGTGCCAGGCCCAGCGATTCATCGATCAGGCGGCCGGAAAATCCGACGATCCCGGCAAACTGCCGGTCGCGCCGCGGGCCCACCGAAAGGCTCATCATGGTGCCCTGACTGAAGCCGATCAGCACTGTCTGCTCTTCGGTCACGCCCTCCTCGGCCATGATCTCGGTCAGATAGGTGTCGAGCGTCTCGGCCGATTTCAGGAAACCGCTGCGCATCGTCTCTTCGGTCGAGCCGTCGATCCAGGGGATCGGAAACCACTGATGACCCATCGGATTGACCGGGCAATGTTCGGGCGCGTCGGGGGCGACGAAAACCGTATCGGGCATGTACTCGGCCAGGGTCTGGTGCAGCCCGAACAGGTCATTCCCATCGGCACCATAGCCGTGCAACAGGACAACAAGAGATTTCGTTTCGCCCGATCGCGCCTCTGCACGCGGGCCTGAGAGAACCGGCATTCTTACTGCTCCATACCATCCACAGGCGACTTGCCTGGCCTTTAGTGAAAGGCCACCGTGGGAATGTCTATGATTCGTCGATCTGGCGCCATCTGCGAGCCCCGACCGGACGTAAAGACGATCATTGAATCTTTCGCATTTTGCGATAAAATAATCAGACAACCGCGAGAGAGCCGATTCAAACTCTCTAAAGTTGTGGGATAGATACTATCGGCAACTTTTACACGAAATACCGACCAGATAGTATCATCGATAAGTATGCTGGAAATATAACAGCTGTTCGGAGGAATACGGGTTCAATACTAATTCAATATATTCATTCTTTTTGTATATTCTCACGATTGATATGTGGGCGTAGCTGGGTACTGTCATGAAAAAAAATTTAAACGATGCTTCGCAGTTCAGGTTTTGGGCGAAAAAGAACCAAAGCTATCGCAACGAGCTGCGCCTTTTCAAAAGCGATGCGCCGGAGATTCTTCAGCGCATCGAGGATAACTCTGACTTGACCAGAATTTCAGACACGCTGATCCGTCTGGCAGAGGAAAAATCCAAACGCGAGTTGCGCGACCCGAACGAGATCGACACGGATCAGATCTACAAGGAAGCCTCGCGCATCGCGCTGGGGCTGGTCGAGCCATTCCGCTCGAGCCTTTATCTCGGCGGCAACGACATCAACCTGATCGACGAAGATCAGGCCCGCTACGCCTTTCGCATGACATCGAACACCCCGAAACAGGGATCGATTAACCGCATCTCGAACGAGGGGCCGCTCGACGTTGATCGCTCGGATTTCGAGGACGGCATCTTTCGCTATCTCGAAAGCGACTTCCGCGATCCGGTGATCGACGGTCTGCTGATCCGCTCGGTTCTCGACATGGAGATCACCGCGCTGATTGCGCGACTGGCCCCCGGTGACCAAACCGTGGATGCAGAGGCAAATCACATGTTGACGCGGAATGTCTGGCTCGACTGGATCTGGGGCCGGATCAGGGCGCTGTTCTTTACCGGCATTGCCATTGCGGTGCTCTACGGGATTTCGACGGCCGTCCCGCAAACCTATGCCGAGTTGCTGCGTTATGTCTGCATGGGGCTGGGCGGGCTCTATCTGGTCGGCACCGTGCTGGGCCTCGTCTCGACCTTTATCGACGGCCCCGCGACCAACCGGGTGCGAGAGCGCAAACGCGACCAGGTCGAAACCGCCGAGGAGACCTTTGTCGAGTTCCACCGCTCGACCCAGATCAGCGTCTCGCGCCTGCGCCACCGGGTCTATGAGGCGGCGGGCAAGGGGATCATCTGGCCCCAGGTCCTGTTCGCCCTGATCGACGACCTCCAGACCCGCCAGGTAAAGCTGGTCTGAGCCGCCCGCTCAGTCGACGATGCCCTTGCGATTGGTGATCACGCGGTAATAGGCCCATAACAGGCGCGCCGCGACGCCCCGCCAGGGCGACCAGTCCGCCGCAATGGTGCGCATCGCTTTCTCATCCGGGCGCGCGTCGAGGTCGAACAACACGCGCGTCGCCTCCTGCAGGGCCAGATCGCCACAGGCGAACACATCCGCCCGCCCGATCGAGAACATCAGGTAGATCTCGGCCGTCCACGAGCCGATGCCCTTGACCGCCGTCAGCGCGGCAACCGCGTCGGGCTCGGGCATCACGGCGAGGGCGTCATAGTCGAGATCCGCGTCGCTCAGCGCCCGCGCATATCTGACCTTTGGCCGCGACAGCCCGCAGGCGCGCAGTGTCTCGTCATCGATCGAGCGGATCGCCCGGGGGCAATTTGCCCCGGCATCGCAAAGCCTTAGCCAAACCGCCTCGGCCGCCGAGGTCGAGAGTTGCTGCGCGCAGATCGCGTTCAGCAACGCGCCGAACCCGCCCGGGCGCCGGCGCAGCGGCGGCGGGCCGGTGGCGCTCAGCGCCTCGGCGAATCTGGGCTCATGCGCGCTCAGCCAGGCACAGCCTTCGGCGATATCGTCAGCGGTCTCGATCAGGCGCGCGGTCATGGGCGGACCCTGCGCCGCCAGCGCCGCCGCGTCAACATTGCCATGACTGGCACCACGGCCTATCAGTCAGAGGAAAGGAGGCTCCCATGACCGACATCCTCTATCAGGTCGCCGATGGCATCGGCCAGATCACCATCAATCGGCCCGACAGCCGCAACGCGCTCAAACGCGCGATGTATACCGAGATTGCGCGCCTCTGCCGCGAAATCCCCGGCGACGGCTCGGTCAGGGTGCTGATCCTGCGCGGCGCCGGCGACCGGGCCTTTGCCGCCGGGACCGACATGACCGAGTTTCGCGGCTTCAGCGAGCCGCAGGATGCGCTCGACTACGAAGAACAGATGGACCAGGTCCTGCGCGACATCGAACAATGCAAGGTGCCGACCATCGCCGCGATCACCGGTGCCTGCACCGGCGGGGGCGCGGCCATCTCTGCCGCCTGCGACATCAGGCTTTGCGATACACGGCTGAAATGGGGCTTTCCGATCGCGCGGACGCTGGGCAACTGTCTCTCGATCGGCAATCTCTCGCGCCTTTCGGCGCTGGTGGGCCAGGGGCGCCTGCGCGAGATCCTGTTCACCGCCCGGCTGATCGAGGCAGACGAGGCGCTGCAGGTCGGCCTGGTCGCTGAGGTGCTCGACAGCGCCGAGGCCGTGCATGCCCGCGCCCGCGCGCTGGCCGGGACGCTCACCGCCCATGCGCCGCTGACCATGCGCGCGACCAAGGAGGCGATGCGCCGCCTCAGAACCCAGGGACCCGATGCCGACGACTCCGATCTCGTGACGCTCTGCTACATGAGCCAGGACTTCAAGATGGGGATGGAAGCCTTTCTGGCCAAACAAAAACCCGACTGGCAGGGCAAATAGCTAGGCGGGGTCGGCGAACCTGACCGGGGCCAGGCTGTTCTGAAACCAACAGATGAAATCATAGATCGAGAAAACCGGCAGCCCCGTCGCCCGGCGCAGATCGGCCTGATAGGGGACCATGTTGGTGCATTCCAGCAGGATCGCGCCAAGATGCGGATGCGCCGCTTGAAAGGCCAGTGCCGCGGCAATCATGTCGGCGCGGGCCGCGCCCACATCCATCTCGGCTTCATCCTCGAGAATAACGCGGCTGAATTCCGTGCCGCCATCGGTGCCCCAGACGGGCGTGCCCGGCGACACGCCCGCGCAATCCAGATGCCGCGCGGTCAGTGTCTTGGCCGAGATCGTCAGAATGCCCACCTGCCGCCCGGGCGGCAGCACCGCCTGGATCAGCGGCGCCTGCATCAGCGACGAGGTCGCGACCGGCACTTTCAAGGCCTGCGAGAGCTGTGGCTGGAACAGCGACAGGAACCCGCAATTGGTGGTGATCCCGTCGCAGCCATCGGCAACAAGTTCCTCACCCGCCGCGATGAAAGCGTCGAGCAGGCCCGGCGCGCCCTGGCGCACCACCAGATCGGGCGAGGCGCCGCGCACGACCCGATAGCGCACCGGAAACGGCCAGCTCAGCGCATTGCCCATGTCGCCCGGAATGCGCGGGAACCGCGCCTCGAGCATCAGGATCCCGATCTCGGCCCCATAGACCGATTTGCCGCCCGTCGCCTTCATCTCGAACCTTCCGATTGACAGCCCCGATCATTCCGCAGACCGTCCAGCCATTGCAAGGGAGGCGATGATGGCGGATGCGGGAAATCTTTCAACCGGGGCCGAGGCGATGGTGCGGATGCTGGAGGCCCATGGGGTCCGCCACATCTTTGGCCTGTGCGGGGATACCTCGCTGCCGTTCTATGACGCGCTGGCCCGGCTCGACCACCCGATGCAGCATATCCTGACCCGGGATGAGCGGCACGCGGCCTATATGGCCGACGCCTATGCGCGCGTGACCGGCCGGGTCGGCATCTGCGAGGGCCCCTCGGGCGGTGGCGCCACCTATATCCTGCCGGGGCTGGTCGAGGCGAATGAAAGCTCGGTGCCGGTGCTCGCCATCACCACCGATGTCGCCACGACCTCGGCGGGCCGCTTCCCGCTGACCGAGCTGGACCAGGAGGCGCTGTTCCGCCCGCTGACCAAAGTGAACGGCGTGATCCCCTCGGCCGGTCTGTTGCCCCGCATGGTGCGCAAGGCGTTTCGCGAGATGACGACCGGCAAGCCGGGCTCGGCCCATCTCGGCCTGCCCTTCGATGTGCAAAAGGCGCCCGTGCCGGAAGAGGAGATCTGGGCCGACAGCCGGTTTGGCACCTTTCCCGCCCTGCCCGCGGGGCCTGACCCGGCCGGGGTCGATGCGCTGCTGGGCGCGCTCCTCTCGGCACGCAACCCGGTGGTGATTGTCGGGGGAGGTCTGGTTTTGTCGGGCGCGAGCGATCCTTTGTCGCGTTTTGTCGTCGCGCTGGATCTGGTTGTCGCGACAACCGTCAGCGGACAGGGCGCGCTGGCGGAAAGCCATCCCAACTGCCTGGGCGTGGTCGGCTCGAATGGTGGCCAGCCGGCAACGCGCGCGGTGGTGGACGCGGCTGATCTGGTGCTCTTTATCGGCTGCCGCGCCGGCTCGGTGACGACCGAGCGGTGGCAGAGCCCACCGCCCGGCACACGGATCCTGCACATCGATTCCGACCCCCGGGTGATCGGCGCCTGCTATGACACCGAGGTTGCGCTGGTGGCCGATGCACGCCTGGCGCTGGAGGCGCTCAGCCGGGCGCTCGAGGCCTCGGGCGAGAGCCGGACCTTTGGCGGCGCCGCGACATGCGCCACGGCAAAGGCGACCAAATGGGCCGCATTCGACCCGCTGGCAGGTGCCGCTGACACGCCAATTCTGCCCGAACGCGTGATCGCCACCCTCGCCCGCCTGTTGCCGGAGGAGGCGGTGATCTGCGCCGATCCGGGCACGCCCTGCCCCTATTTCTCGGCCTGGTATGCCTGGCCCCGGGCCGGGCGGCATTTCATCACCAACCGGGCGCATGGCGCGCTCGGCTATGCGCTGGGCGCCTCGGTCGGCGCCCAGATCGGGCGCCCGGATGCCAAGGTCGTGTGCGCCACCGGCGATGGCTCGTTCGGCATGTCGGTGGGCGAGCTAGAGACCATCGTGCGGCTGAACCTGCCGATCACCATCGTGGTGTTCTCCAACTCGGTCTTTGGCTGGATCAAGGCGGGGCAGAAGTCGGGCTTTGGCGAGCGGTACTACTCGGTCGACTTCTCCCGCACCGATCACGCAGCGGTTGCAGCGGCTTACGGGCTGAAGACCTGGGCGGTGGAAGACCCGGCAACGCTCGAGGCAAGCCTGTCGCAAGCGCTTGCCCATGACGGCCCGACCCTGGTCGACATCATCGCCCAACCGCTGCAGGACGCCGCGGCGCCGGTTTCGGAGTGGGTTGCCTGACCATCGGCGGCACCGCCGGGATTTCGGTCCAATATCAATCCGCTAGCCGGAGATGAAATCATGATATGATTTCTGGTGGCGCTGGCCGCGGTGGACACGGCGGAAATCTGTTGCGGCGCAGCGAAACCTGGCACGGATCGCTTGACTCTCGGCCGCTGCGGCGATTGCTTTGGGCGAGACCACTCAACAAGGGGAAATCACAATGAAAGCAATTCTCAGCATTGCAGCCTCGGCGGCTGTGATCGGCACGGCGGCATGGGCCGAAGAATGGGACATGCCAATGGCTTATGCCGATTCGAACTATCACAGCCAGGTCGGCAAGGCGTTCGCGAAATGCGTCGGCACCGCGACTCAGGGCGAGGTGACAATCACCGTTCATGCAGGCGGCTCGCTCTTTAAAGGCAACGAGATCAAACGGGCCGTGCAGACCGGCCAGGCCCCGATTGGCGAGCGTCTGCTGAGCGCGCATCAGAACGAGAACGCCGTCTTTGGCGTCGACTCGATCCCCTTCCTCGCCACGACCTTCGATCAGTCGGCAGCCCTGTGGGAGGCGGCAAAGCCGGTCTATGAAAAGCTGTTGGACGAGCAGAACCTGGTGCTCCTCTACGCCACGCCCTGGCCGCCACAGGGCCTGTATTTCAAAAAGGAGGTCAACTCGGTCGACGACATGGAGGGGACCAAGTTCCGCTCCTACAACGCCTCCACCGCGCGCCTGGCCGAGCTGACGGGCATGCTGCCCGTCCAGATCGAGGCGGCCGAGATCAGCCAGGCCTTTGCCACCGGGGTCGCCGAGTCGATGATCTCGTCCGGTGCGACGGGCTATGACCGCAAGGTCTGGGAGCATCTGACCCATTTCTACGAAGTCGACGCCTGGATGCCGCGCAACCATGTGTTTGTGAACAAGGATTCGTGGAACGGCCTTTCCGATGCGAACAAGGCCGCGATCCGCGCCTGTGCCGAACTGGCGGAGTATGCCGGCTTCTGGCGGGCGGTTCAGTACACCGATTTCACGCTGAAAGGGCTCGCCGATAACGGCATGACCGTTCAGCCCGCCAACGACACGCTGGTCGGCCAGCTGAACGAGGTGGGTGCAACGATGGCAGCCGAATGGAAGGACGCCGCCGGCGACGATGGTCAGGCCATCATCGAGGCCTTCAAGAAGTAGGCCCAGCCCCGGGGCGGGCCCTCCCAGCCGGGGCCCGGCCCGCCCCCAGCCCGGTCATCCCCGCGCACAGGTCGGAGACCCAATGCGGCTCATACGCAAAACCCTTGATGCGCTCTATCTCGCAGGGGGCATTCTGGGTGCCCTTTTCCTGATCGCGATCCTGGCGCTGATCGTCTTGCAAATGGCCGCGCGCTGGACCGGCG
>JBCCHW010000060.1:0-16703 GCA_039028555.1 Pseudomonadota bacterium
GCGACCAGCCATGCAACGCCGAACATCAACGCCTTCAGCGCCTCCTCCGCCAACATGCCCTTTGAGCGGGAACTGGATTTCAAGGTCGGCAACGGCTTTTTCAAAAAGCTCTGGGTCTCCGCGCCTTCGTCCACCAAGTCTTCCGACGGATTGGGGCCGCTCTACAACGCACGGTCCTGCCAACGCTGTCATCTCAAAGATGGCAGAGGGCATCCGATCGAAGCCACCGGCGACAATCCCGTTTCGATGTTTTTACGGGTCTCTGTCCCCGGCGGCGATCCCGGGCCGATCCCCGGCACAATCCCGACCCAGCCGGATCCAGTTTACGGAACACAGCTGCAGGACTTCTCAACCGCCGGGATCGCGCCGGAGTATCAACTCGGTGTCACCTGGGACGCGGTCGAGGTGCCCCTCGCTGGCGGCGAGATCGCCCATTTGCGCCGCCCCACATGGTCGGCCAATAAACTCGGCTATGGGCCGCTCGGCAAAGATGCCATGCTCTCCCCCCGGGTCGCCCCTCAGATGATCGGCCTCGGCCTGCTCGAGGCGATCCCCGCGCAAGACATTTTGGCACAGGCTGATCCGGAAGACGCCGATGACGACGGTATCTCTGGCCGCGCAAGCGTTGTCTGGTCAGACGAGTTCGACCAACCCATGCTGGGCCGTTTCGGGCTCAAGGCCGGGGCGCCGACGATCCGGGCACAATCAGCCGGAGCCTTCGCGGGGGATATGGGCCTCTCCACATCGCTTCATCCCGCAGGATGGGGAGAGTGCACCGAGGGCCAGAAAAACTGCCAGGCCGCGCCGGATGGCGGAGATCCGTTTGAAGTCTCGGATGAGGTGCTCGATCTTGTCACTTTCTACGGGCGCAATCTGGCGGTGCCGGCCCGGCGCGACATCGACGATCCGCAGGTGCTTCGCGGCAAGGAGCTTTTTTATGACAGCGGATGTGCAGCCTGCCACCGACCCAAATTCGTCACCCATCGGCTGACCGATCGCCCTGAACAGAGTTTTCAGCTGATCTGGCCGTATACGGACCTGTTGCTCCACGACATGGGCGACGGCCTCGCCGACGGGCGGCCCGAGGGCCGGGCCTCGGGCCGCGAGTGGCGCACCCCGCCGCTATGGGGTATCGGGCTGACCAAGGCCGTCAGCGGGCATACCTACTTTCTGCATGACGGCCGGGCCCGATCGCTGCTCGAAGCCGTGCTTTGGCATGGCGGCGAGGCGCAGGCCTCGACGGATGCCGTCATCGCGATGCCCCCCGACGATCGCGCCGCCCTGATCCGATTTCTGGAGTCCCTCTGATGCGCCTGCTCCCGTTGCTGTTTCCCCTGTGCACCATCCTGCTTGCACTGCCTGCCAAAGCGGCCCCTGACTATCATGCAACCATCGATCGTCTGCTCGATCGCGTGATCCTGCCAGGATCGGCGGAATTCTCGGACGCGTCGGGGGCGCTGGCCCAGGCAAGCCCGTCGCAATGCGACGAGATCGATGCGGATGTGTTGCGCGAGCGGTTTCAGATCGCCTGGGACCGCTGGATGGCCATCCAGTATCTCCGCTTTGGCCCCCTGGATGAGGAGAACCGCGCCTTTGCGATCGCCTTTTGGCCGGACCGGCGCGGCAAGACCGGAAAGACGGTCAAGAAGATGCTGAAATCCGCGGACCCGACCGTTTCGAACCCTGAGGCTTTTGCGCGGTCGTCGATCGCTGGGCGCGGATTTTATGCGCTGGAGCGGCTGCTCTATGACGAGGGTGGTCCCGCGCCGCTGACCGACGCCTACCGGTGCGCCTATGTCGCGGCCATTTCCCAGGACATCGCCCGGCTGGCCATAGAAATCGAGGCGGCATGGCAGGCCGACTGGGCCACTGACCTGCGCACGGCAGGGGAGCAGGACAACACGCGGTTCCTGGCCCCGCAAGAAGTGCTGCAACGTTTGATGGCCGTGCTTGATGCCACACTGGCAGAGACAGCCGCGAACCGGCTCGGCAAACCGCTCGGCAAGTTCGACAAGCGCCGGCCAAGGCTGGCCGAGGCCCGGCGCTCGGGTCGGTCGCTGCGCCAGATCACGCTCGTCATCGACTCGGTCGAGCAACTTGCCTTTGACGTTTTTGGGCCCGAATTGACGGCCGAAGATCGCTTTGAGATCCATTCGGCTATTGACGGGGTCCGGGCCAATCTGATGCGGGTTCGCGAGGACGGGACGCTGCCCGAAGCGATCGAGAAAGACCCCCTAAGAGTAGAGGTTCTGATGCAATCGGTCGCGCATCTAGACGAGGTGATGAAAGGGATTATCGGGCCGCGGCTCGGCATCGGGCCGGGCTTTAACGCACGGGACGGAGATTGAACGATGGCGGCGGACGCTTTCTCGCGGCGCCGGTTTCTCGCCGCGCTGGGCTCTGGCGCCACCATGGCGCTGAGCACCGAGGCGTCCTGGGCGGATATTGGCGCCCCTGATCTTGTTGCGGCGACCCGGCACGGCGATTCCTTCCGGATCATCGGCCTCGACCAATCCGGCGTGGTGTCCTTCGACCACCCGCTGCCAGCGCGTGGGCATGCCGGGGCAGTTCATCCTCGGCGCGCTCAGCTTGTCGCCTTTGCCCGGCGCCCGGGGACATTCGCGCTGGTCATCGACTGTGCCAGCGGAGGGATACGGGCGCGACTGGCTGCACCGGCGGGCAGGCATTTCTATGGCCATGGCACGTTTTCACTGGATGGCTCGCGCGTGTACACAACCGAAAACGCCTTTGACAGCGGGCAGGGGCGCATCGGCATCTGGGATGCGACCGACGGCTATCGGCGCCTTGGCGACATGAGCTCTGGCGGGGTCGGGCCGCACGAGATAGTCCGGTTGCCCGGCAGCGATGTCCTCGCGGTTGCCAATGGCGGGATTCGCACGCATCCGGCAGCAGGGCGCGAAAAACTGAACCTGCCGACGATGGCGCCCAATGTCAGCTATCTCGACGGGGCCAGCGCAACGCTGGTCGATCAGGTCAGGCCACCGGCGGCGTTGCGGCTGAACTCGATGCGCCACCTCGCCGTGGCAGAGGGTGGTCTGGTGGCAATCGCGATGCAATGGCAGGGCGATCCGACTGACGGGGTGCCGCTGCTGGCCTTTCATCGCCCAGGTGAGGCCGATCTAACTCTGGCCGAGGCGGATCCGCCCACTCTCGCCACGATGAAAGGCTATGCCGGCAGCGTTGCCTTTGACCGGGCGGGCGATCATGCCGCAATCACCTCTCCGCGCGGTGGCCGGGTCATGGCCTGGCATGTCGATGGCGGCGGCCCCGCAATGTGGTCACGGATGGATGTCTGCGGGCTCACCAGGGCCGCGGATGGCTGGATCGCGACCGACGGCATGGGCGGCGTGGTCGCGCTGACGACCGATCTCGCGCCCCGGCCCATCGCTCGTCTGCCTGTTGCCTTTGACAACCATCTGATTTCGCTCTGACGTCTCGGGATTCAGAGATCCTTGCATAGCCGAAGCGCGTCATAGATCGCTGCATGGATGTTACGGCTCGACACCGCGTCACCGATGCAAAAGAGTTGAAACCCCTCGCCCGATTGTTCCTGCGGCTGATCGGCGCTAAGCCGTTCGAAATCAATCACCCCGTTGTTGGCGGATGCCTCGCGAAGCCCCTCGAACACCTCATTCAGCGGCAGCGTGCCGTGTTCGACCACCACGTGATCGACGATACGGTCGATCTCCGGCCCGCCGAATTCGTTGGTAAAGCGCGCGCGAAGCCGGTTGCCCTCGCGCGCGACCGAGGCGAGACGGTGATCAGGTGTCACCGTCACACCGTTCTTGTAGAAATGCTCCATGAAAATCGGATAATTCATCGTTCCCATATCGACGGCCGCCGCGCGGTCAGGCGTGATCATCTCGACCGTGACCCCCGGCCTGCCGCTGAGGAAATCGGCACAGCTCGGCCCCTGTGGCTGCCCGCAATCGTCATAGACAAGCACACTGCCCGAGAGTTCCCGGCCCGAGAGCACGTCCCAGGTGCTGAGACACTCTGCGCCCCCGGGAACAAAATCGGTGTCAGGCAAGCCCCCGGTCGCGATGATCACCGCGTCGGGGTTCTCGGCCAGCACATCTGCCTCCTCGGCCATGGTGTCCCAACGGATTTCGACGCCCAGGCGCGCCACCTCTGCCGCCAGCCAGTCGACGATGCCGATCAGATCCTTGCGCCAGCCGGCGCGTGCCGCCAGCAGAACCTGGCCGCCCAGCGCCCCGCTCGCCTCGAACAGCACAACCTGGTGCCCGCGCGACGCCGCGACCCGCGCGGCCTCGAGCCCGCCGGGGCCGCCGCCGACGATCACGACCTTCTTTTTCGGGCCGTCCGAGGGCTCGATGACATGGGGCATCGTCGCCTCGCGCCCGGTGGCGGCGTTGTGGATGCAATGGGTGGTCCCGCCCAGATAGATCCGGTCGAGGCAATAACCCGCGCCCACGCACGGCCTTATCCGGTCTTCCTCGCCCGCCGCGAGCTTGTTGGCGATTTCCGGGTCGGCGATATGCGCGCGCACCATTCCCGCCATATCCAGAACCCCGCTGTCGACCGCGTGCCGGGCGGAGGAAAGGTCGGCGATTTTGCAGGCATGGAAAACCGGCACCGGGATGCGGTCGCGGATCTTGGCGATCTCGGCCACCCAGGGGGCGAGCGGGAACCGCATGCCGGGGATGTGATAGCTGAGCGCATGATCGGTATCGACGCGTCCGAAATTCATCGTGATGTAGTCGATCAGCCCGCTTTGGGCGACGATGCTGGCCGCCTCGGCGCCTTCTTCCAGGTCGATGCCGCCCTGCTGCGCCTCGTTCATGCCCTGGCGGATGCCCAGGATGAAGTCGGGGCCAACCGCTTCGCGCATCGCCTCGAGCACTTCGAGCGTGAAACGCAGGCGGTTTTCAAAGGGCCCGCCATAGGCATCGGTTCGCAGGTTGGTCAGCGGGGAAAAGAACTGCTCGGGCAAATGCCCGTGATGGAGCAATTCGCACCCGTCGAGCCCGCCTTCGCGGCACCGCCGTGCGGCCGCGGCATAGCTGGCACGAATGCGGGCGATATCCGCCATGTCCATTTCCTTGGGAAAGGCGCGGTGCTGCGGCTCGCGCACCCGGCTCGGCGCGACGACCGGCAGCCAGTCGGCCTTGTCCCAAACAGTCCGGCGGCCCAGATGCGACAGCTGGCACACCAGTGTGCTGTCATGGCGGTGGATCCGTTCGGCAAACTGGCGGAAATAGGGAATGATCGCATCGCTGGAGACATTCAACTGCCCGAAGACCGAGGGGGAATCGAGCGCCACGGTCGCCGAGCCGCCAAAACCGGTCATCGCGATTCCGCCCTTGGCCTTGGCCACGTGATAGAGCTGATAGCGATCCTTTGGCATCCCGTCCTCGGCATAGGCGGGTTCGTGCGGGGTCGACATGATCCGGTTCTTGAGCGTCAGATGTTTGAGCTTGAAGGGTTGGAGCAAAGGGTCCCTGGATACCGTCATGGTCTTGTTCCTGCGAAAGCCCGGCCTGCGCCTGTTTTCTTGGCGGTGGCAAAGCAGACTACCAACGTTGGAAGACGGCAGCCTTACACGGGTTTATAATCGGTGATAGCCTAAAGATTCAGACAGGGCGCCAGCCCGCTGACCCTGTCGCGCCTGTTCAACGAGCCATGCAGATTGCGAGAGCGGAAAAACCGTCCTAGCCTTCTGGTCGTCGTCAGCGAAGGGGGGACGGGGTGGCACCGATACAAAAACCAAGTATGGGCGATGTATGGCCCGCCGTGGAGCCGGGCCGAGCCCCCCGCGACTATGGCAGCGCCCTCCTGACGCCCACCGCCCCCTGTACGGTCCGCAGCTTTCAGACCTTTCAAATCATCTACACCGTTGGCCGCTTTGGGCTGGATGATACCGGCGCGATCCGCGTCTCCTGCCGCTGGGTCACCGATAGCGGCATGCTCCAAACCGACGACCCCCGGGGGATCAACCATGTCACCGCCCGTTCCAGCAACGGGGCACCATTGACGCTCTATGTCGAACCGTATGGTTTTCGCCCGTGGAGCCTTGCCCTGAGAGTGACGGTCGACGGCGGGTTCATGCGCCCGGGCGACACGATCGAGATTACCTTTGGCGACCGCAGCGGCGGGTCGCCCGGCTATCGGATCCAGACCATCGCGGAGGACGCGTTCGAGTTCAAAGTCTCGGTTGATGCCTGCGCCACCGGGCAGTTCAACCCGCTGGATGATGAGCTGCACTTCCCGGTCATCGCGGGCCCGCTGGAAAAATGGGAGCTCGTCGCACCGGGGCGCCGTCGGCCGGGTGACCGGTTTGATCTGGGTCTCCGGGGCGAAGACGCCTGGGGCAATCCCGCGCCCATGCCCGCCGGTACGTACCGGATCACTTGCGACGGTCCCGCCGATGGCGTGCCCGGTACCGTCACTCTGGACGGGCGCGCAGCCGCGCGGCGGCTCAGCGGTCTCAACATCCCTGACGAGGGAAACTTCCGCTTCACGCTGCGCGGTCCCGATGGTGATGATCTGGCGACATCGAACCCGCTCGTCGTCGACGCGGGTGCACGCGCCGGGTTCTGGGGCGATCTGCATGGTCAAAGCGGTGAGACCGTCGGGATTGGAACCATAGGCGAATACATGGATTTCGCC
Organism: Pseudomonadota bacterium; assembly: GCA_039028555.1. Taxonomy (GTDB): domain Bacteria; phylum Pseudomonadota; class Alphaproteobacteria; order Rhodobacterales; family Rhodobacteraceae; genus Thermohalobaculum. The sequence goes on from JBCCHW010000060.1 coordinate 6,652, forward strand.
CGGAACAGCGCGTTTCTGGACGTGTGCGGCCATCAGGGAAACGATTTTCAGATCACCAATGAGTTTTGGGCCGAGATCAACGCGACGACAGCAAAGCTCGACCAGGCCGGTGCCTTTGTGGTTTTTCCGGGCTACGAATGGTCTGGAAACACGCCCGTCGGCGGCGATCACAATGTCTTCTTTCGTCATGAGGGGGGGCAGATCCGGCGCTCCTCCCACGCCATGCTGGCAGACAGGTCCGATCTTGGCACCGACGCCAACACGCTCGACGCCCTGTTCGACGCGTTAAGGGCCGAGGATTGCGTCCTCTGGTCCCATATCGGCGGCCGTCCGGCGGATGTGGCGTATGCCCATGATCCGGTTCTGAAAACGGCGGTCGAAGTGCATTCGAACTGGGGCACTTTTGAATGGGTCCTTACCGACAGTCTTGCCCTGGGCCACAGGGTCGGCGTGGTCGCGAGCAGCGATGGGCACAAGGGCCGCCCCGGCGCGGGCTCGCCCGGCGCGACAGAGTTTGGCGCCTATGGTGGCCTGACCTGTTTCCTCGCACCGGAACTAAGCCGCGACGCGATCTTCGAGTGCATGCGCCGGCGCCATCACTACGGCACATCCGGCAGCCGGATCGACCTCGACGTCACCGCCCGCTTTGCCGCGCCGGTCGAGGTCTTTCGGCGCGATCCCGAGCATGTCGCGACCGAACCCGACATCACCGATACCGCCATGATGGGGGATATCGTGAGGCATGGGGGGGCGGGCCTAGACCTGCATCTCCGCGTTGCGGCCCCGGCCCCGATCGAGCGGATCGACGTGATGCGCGGCACCGAGATCGCCGCGACGCTGCGCCCCTATGGCGTGTCGGATCTCGGAAACCGGGTCCGCATCCTGTGGCAGGGCGCCGAGTATCGCGGACGCGGGCGCAACACCTATTGGCGCGGCGATATTCGGGTTTCGAATGCATCGATCACTCAAATGACCCCGATCAACCGATGGAACCTGGAACGCGAACTGACCCTGAGCGACGGGCGCCACATCGCCTTCGACGCCGTCACGTCGGGCAATTTCGGCGGTGTGGAGGTGATCCTCGACTCCGATCAGGCCCGCCTCTCGATCGACAGCAACCTGACAGCGGGAGAGGTCGCACTCGGCGATCTGGGGCTCGAGGATCTTGTGCTCGATGCCGGTGGTCTCGACCGCCAGATCCGGGTCCGCCGGCTGCCGGACCCCGTCACGCCGTCCGAGATGGATGTCACCTGTCCGATCCCCGACCCCGGCAGCGGAGATGCAATCTGGGTTCGGGTCACAACCGGCGATGGGCACACCGCCTGGTCGAGCCCTACCTACCTCGTCTAGCAACCTCGCTGGATTGCCTAAATCGGGCATAATCCGCACAACCAGACTATCACTTTGCGACCGAAAGGCTTAAATATCAGGTGGTCTCAACATGGAGGGAACCATGAAACAAATACTTCGTACGGTCGGTTGTGCAGCCTCGATTGCCTTCTTAGGCAGTACTTCGCAGGCTGCGGATGAGAGTGCCTTCATGCTCGACACAACCGGGGATCTCGTGGCGATTTGTGCGACGCAGCCCGGTGATCCCAATTATGCCTCGGCCGTTCATATGTGCCAAGGGTATCTGTTGGGGGTACACCATTTCCACACCGCGCTCTCCCATGAGATCGACGAGGATATCTATTGCGTCAACCCCGACAAGCCGCGTCCAACGCGCGATCAAGTCGTCGCCGAATTTGTCGAGTGGAGCCAGGCGCATCCTGAGACCGCCGACAAGGAAGCGCTCGAAGGACTTCTGACCTGGGCCAGCACGGCCTATCCCTGCTCATAACCCGACCACAGGAGGATAAACACATGAAGAAGGTAATTTGCCTGGTTGCAGCCTCGGCCCTTTTGTCCGCGTGCGCCGGTATGAGCGACACGCAACAGCGCGCATTGACCGGCACAACCGCCGGTGCCGCCGGAGGCGCCCTGATTGGTGCGATCGCAGGGAATGCGGGCCTTGGCGCTGCCATTGGCGCTGGCGCTGGCCTCGCAGGCGGTTTGATCGTCGACAAGGTCGAAAAAGACAAGGACACCGCCTATCAACAGGGCTATAGCGCCGGGCAGGCATCGAACTGAGGCCGCTGAAAGTCGCAAAAACCAGCGCGGGGCGGCAGGCCGCCCCGGCATTCCATTCCAGCCGCGCCAATTCGGCCCCTTGTGCAGCGTTGCAGCTTCCATACATAATGACCGTGGGACTACGCCCATGACGAGGATGCCGACAATGGACCTGACACTGCCCGTGACCGTGACCGATCGCGCCTTTGCCCGCCTCGCAGAGATTGCCGAGGCCGACGGCAAAAGGGCGCTGCGCGTGGCTGTGCTCGGTGGTGGATGCTCCGGCTTCTCGTACGAATTCGCCCTCGAAGAGTCCGCGACCGAGGGCGATCTGGTGATCGAAGGTTCGGGGCATACCGTGCTCATAGATCCTGAATCTCTGCCTTTCCTCTCCGGCTCGGTGATTGACTTCAAGGACGAGTTGATCGGCGCGCGCTTTGCCGTCGACAATCCCAATGCAACCTCGACATGCGGGTGCGGCACGTCATTTTCGCTTTGAGCTGATCGAGCGGTTGGAGAATCGACCCGGCCTGCGTTAGGCCCGGGATATGGATGCTCCCACGCCCCTCCTGAAATCCGTTTTCGGTTTCGACCAGTTCCGTCCCGGCCAGCAAGAGATCGTCGAGGCGGTCACGGCGGGGCGCGATGTGCTCGCCATCATGCCGACGGGGGGCGGGAAATCCCTCTGCTATCAACTGCCAGCCCTGATGCGCGACGGCCTCACGGTGGTGATCTCGCCGCTGATCGCGCTGATGCGCGATCAGGTGGCGGGTCTGCGCGAAGCCGGGGTCGAGGCGGGTGCGCTCAGCTCCGCAAACGACCCGACCGAGACCGATCGCGTTCTCGACGCGCTGGAAAGCGGGCGCCTGCAATTGCTGTATCTGGCGCCGGAAAGGCTGGCCAATCCCGGCGCACAGGCTTTGCTGGTCCGCGCCGGCGTGACCTTGCTCGCCGTCGATGAGGCCCATTGTGTCAGCCAGTGGGGGCATGACTTCCGGCCCGACTACCTGCGCATCGGAGACCTGCGCGAAGCCCTGGGTGGGGTCCAGACCACGGCCTTCACCGCCACGGCCGACGAAGGCACGCGGGCCGAGATTATGCGCAGGCTTTTCCCCGACCCGCCGGAGGTCTTTCTGCGTGGCTTTGACAGGCCCAATCTGCGCCTCGCCTTCGAGCCCAAGAATGCGCCCCAATCGCGGATCATCAGCTTTGTCAAACGCCGCCACGGGCAATCTGGCATCATTTATTGCGCGTCGCGCAAAAAGACCGAGGCGCTGGCCGCCGCGCTCAGCCGCGAAGGTGTGGACGCAGTGGCCTATCACGCCGGTCTCGACCCCGAAACGCGCAGCGACCGGCAGGACCGCTTTGCCCGCGCCGACGGCGTGGTGATGACGGCCACAATCGCGTTTGGCATGGGTGTCGACAAGCCGGATATCCGGTTTGTTATCCACGCTGATCTGCCCAAGACCGTCGAGAGCTACTATCAGGAAATCGGCCGCGCCGGGCGCGACGGGCTCCCCGCCGATACGCTCACGCTGTACGGGATCGACGACATCAAGCTGCGCCGTCGCCAGATCGACGACAGCAATGCCCCGCAGGAACGCCGCCGTGCCGATCATCAGCGGCTGAACGCCCTGCTCGCGATTGCCGAGGCACCGGCCTGCCGGCGCCAGTCCTTGCTCGCCTATTTCGGCGAAACCCGGGGCGAGCCCTGCGGGAACTGCGATTTGTGCGACACGCCGCCAGAACGCTATGACGGGACCGAGCGGGTTCAAAAGGCGCTCTCGGCCATCGTGCGCACAGGCGAACGCTTTGGGGTCGAGCATCTGACCAATGTTCTGCGCGGTGAGCTGACCGAGCGGGTGAGCCAGCGGGGCCACGACCGGCTGCCCACCTTTGGCTGCGGATCCGAGCTCGAGAAAGGCCCCTGGCGTGACGTGTTCCAGCAAAGCTATGCGCTCGGCCATACCGCGATCAGCGAGACCGGCAGCTGGAGCGTTACCGAAAGCGGATGGGAGGTTTTGCGCGGCAAGGCCAAGGTGATGCTGCGCAAGGAGAAATCCACGCCCAAGCGTGCGGCCCAAACGCGGCGCGAGATCACCGACCCGGCGGATGCCGAGTTGTTCGACGCCTTGCGCGCCCTGAGGACCAAACTCGCCAAGGCACGCGGTGTGCCGGCTTATGTCATCTTCCCTGATGCCACCTTGCACGACATGGTGGCCAGAAAGCCCGACACATTGGATGCGATGGCCCAATGTAGCGGCGTCGGCGCTAAGAAACTCGCCTCGTTTGGCAGTGATTTTCTGGAAGTCTTCACCGGCGAAATGCCAGAGCCGCCACACCCCGCGCGCCAACAATTGGCCACCGGACCGGGCGGCGCACTGTTCGACGCCCTGCTGGCCACCCACGCGACATTGACGCGCGGACCTGACGGTCTGGACAAATACCTGACCCTGCAAAAGACGACCCTGGCAGAAGTGGCCCGGCAGCGCCCGCAAAGCATCCAGGCCCTTGCCCGGATACGCGGAATGGGGGATCAAAAGGCGGAACGGTTCGGCCCGGCCTTTCTGACAGTCATCCAAGCGGCCGAGGAATGAGGCGCCAACGATGAAAATCGCGACCTACAACATCAACGGGATCAAGGCCCGCCTGCCCGCATTGCTGGACTGGCTGCGCGAAGCGGAGCCCGATATCGCGCTGTTGCAGGAGATCAAATCCGTCGACGACGCCTTCCCGGGCGAAGAGATCGAGGCGCTCGGCTACACAATCGCGACCCATGGCCAAAAGGGGTTCAACGGTGTCGCAATTCTCTCGAAGCGGCCGATCGAGGATATCTCGCGCGGGCTGCCCGGGGACGAGAGCGATGAGCAGGCCCGCTGGATCGAGGCGACGGTCACGGGCGAGGCCGGTATCGTCCGCGTCTGCGGCCTCTATCTGCCCAATGGAAACCCCGCACCAGGGCCAAAATACGACTACAAACTCGCCTGGATGGCGCGCATGGAAGCGCGCGTCCGCGCGCTGATGGCTTTCGAAGACCCGCTCGTTTTCGCCGGGGATTACAATGTGATCCCGGAGCCCCGCGATGCCAAGAACCCGCAGAACTGGGTGGATGACGCGCTTTATCTGCCCGAGAGCCGGGCCGCCTGGCGCCGCATCGTCAATCTCGGCCTGATCGACGCGACGCGCGAGGTGACACAGGCCGATGAGGTTTATAGCTTTTGGGATTATCAGGGCGGCGCGTGGGAGCGAAACAACGGGATCCGCATCGACCATCTGCTGCTCAGCCCGCAGGCGGCCGACCGGATGACGGCCTCGGGCATCGATAGCGTGATCAGGGGGCGCGAGAAACCGTCAGACCACGTGCCAGTCTGGGTCGACCTCGCGATCTGATCCCGCCTAAAAAGCCCGTCAGCCGGGCCGGGCCGGTGCCTTTGGGGCAAAGACCGGGGCCCATTTGCTGTTGGGGCGCCCCACATGCGCATTGTCGGGCAACGCGACGCCCAGATTAGGCCCACCAATCGCCTGGCCCGCGCTGTCCAGTGTCGCGATTGTCACGCGCTTGCGGCCTGAACCCGGGCGGGCGACCGGCCGGGGCATGCCGTCAGGGGCGGCGCCGGTACCCTGACCTGGCGCCAAGCCGGCAATCACGATCTGCTCGCCGCTCTCAAGCTTGCCATCGACGCCTTGCGCCACGCGAACCTCGTCGTCATAGATGGGACCGCCATTGACGCGCCGCATCTCGGCGACCTGCAAGGCAAGGAACGACAGCATTTCCTCGGACCCGATCGGACGGGCGGAAAACCCGCTGATCGTCGTCAGGACAAGGCGTTGATTGATGGGAAGAAACGCGCGCCAGAAGGTTTGGGAGAAAACCTGCAACGTATCGCCGCCACGATCCAGAACCTGAACATAGAGCGCATCGCCGATACGGCGCATCTCGACGATCTCGACCGTCTCAGGTGCCCCCCCGCGGCCCAGGAGCTTTTTGCCATTGCCGGTTCTGAGAAACGTGCCAAGCTCATCGAGCGTATCGGCTCCGCCGGAGAGATCCACGCCGTACTCCCCGGAGATCGAGACCGTCATCACGCCGGGAAAGCTGGGCGGCAGGTCCACCGTTCTCGAGCCGTCGGAGGCGGATACGGAAACCGAGCGCGCCTCGCCGCCGCAATCCGCGATCAGGGCAAAAACCCCGCGCGACGAGACATCAAACGCCTCGGATGCCAGGCAAAGCCCGTCGATCGGTGCGATCCTGATCTTGCGCCCCTGTGCGGCAATCTCGGCCATCGAGGAGGATTGCCGCAACACCGCAAAGCCGTTCTTGGATTTCACTCTGGCGAGTTCCGCCGCGAGCCCGCTTTCACCACGTTCCAGCCCGCAGGCCGACACGAGAGCCAGAAGCCCCAGGCTCAGAACGACCCGGTTGGACTGGAATGAACGCGACCCCTTCACGAAAGACTTCCTCACCGACCGGTTTACAGATCCGCATAGCAATGCCGCTCGAGCGCGCCCCCGGGATGGGTCACCGCCCCATCCTTGGTTGCTCCGACCAGCTGTGCATATTTCCACAACGCACCCGCACCATAAATGGTTTCCTTGGGCCCCTGCCAGAGCTTTCGACGATCACGCAGCTCCTTTGCCGTCAGTTTGACCTTGATGGTCCCCTTTTTTGCATCGATCGAGATGACATCGCCATTCTGTAGCAGACCGATCGGGCCACCGACAGCCGCCTCCGGTCCCACATGACCGATACAGAAACCGCGCGTCGCGCCCGAGAAGCGCCCATCGGTGATCAGCGCCACCTTGCCGCCCATGCCCTGACCCGAAAGCGCCGCGGTGGTCGCCAGCATCTCGCGCATGCCGGGGCCACCCCTGGGCCCTTCGTTTCGGATGACGAGCACCTCGCCCTCTTCGTATTCGCGCGCCTGAACGGCAGCAAAGGCGTCTTCCTCGGATTCGAAAACCCGGGCCGGGCCTTCGAACTTGATCTTTTTCATGCCCGCAATCTTCACGATCGCCCCCTCGGGCGCGAGATTGCCCTTGAGCCCAACGACACCCCCAGTGGGCGAGATCGGTTTTTCGATAGCGTGGATCACCTTGCCGTCCGCCTCGCCGGCGATATCCATCAGGTTCTCGGCCATGGTCTTGCCCGTCGCAGTGATGCAATCGCCGTGCAGATAGCCGCCCCGCATCAGCTCCTTCATCACAACCATCACGCCGCCAACCTCCCAAAGATCCTTGGCCACGTATTTGCCGCCCGGCTTCAAATCGACGAAATAGGGCGTGTCGCGGAAGATATCGCAGACATCGTCAAGACCGAAATCGATGCCGGCCTCGTGTGCGATCGCGGGCAGATGCAGCCCGGCATTGGTGGACCCGCCAGTACAGGCGACAACACGGGCCGCGTTTTCAAGGCTTTGCCGGGTCACAACATCGCGGGCGCGGATATTCTGGGCGACCAGGGTCATCACGGCGCGGCCCGACGCCTCGGCATATTGATCCCGGCTCTGATAGGGCGCGGGCGCACCTGCCGAGTTTGGCAGGGCAAGGCCGATCGCCTCGGACACACAGGCCATGGTATTGGCGGTGAACTGGCCGCCACAGGCCCCCTCGGACGGGCAGGCGACGCGTTCAAGGATCTCGAGCGCCGCATCCGACAGCGTGCCGCCCTGATGGCGACCCACCGCCTCGAACATGTCCTGAACCGTCAGATCCCGCTCGGCAAAATCGGCGGGAACATCGGCACCTGTGCGGGCGCGGCCGGGCAGGATCGACCCGCCATACAAAAAGACACTGGGCGTGTTCAACCGGGCCATCGCCATCATCATGCCCGGCAGCGATTTATCGCACCCGGCAAGACCAACAATCGCATCATAGGCATGGCCGCGCATGGTGAGCTCGACCGTGTCCGCGATAGCTTCTCGCGACGCGAGCGACGAGCGCATGCCCTCATGCCCCATGGCGATCCCATCGGTAACGGTGATCGTGGTGAATTCCCGGGGCGTCCCGTGCCCCTCCTTCACGCCGAGCTTGACCGCCTGGGCCTGGCGGTTCAGCGCGATGTTGCAGGGGGCCGCCTCGTTCCAACAGGTGGCAACACCGACAAAGGGGCGGTGAATCTCTTCCTCGGTCAGTCCCATCGCATAGTAATAAGACCGGTGCGGCGCCCGTGCGGGGCCTTCGGTCACGTGGCGGCTGGGCAGGTTTGATTTGTCGAAAGTTTTGGCTTCCATCCCGAGGATCCTTTGGCTTAGCTTTTCCCCCTCTTATCCAGCGGGCGCAGGGGACGCAATTGCACAGCGCCCAATATCCGCCCTAAACCGGTGCTAGTGGCCATCCGACGCACTGAACACCGCGGCGGAGACCCCCTGAATGCAAGTATCCTTGTTTCCCGGGCTTATGATTCCAAGGCCCTTCCAGATCCCCGCCTTTCGCGCCTGGGTCGGCTGGGGCCGCAGGAAGCCAGAGCTGTGGCGGCTGGCACTGGGCATGGTTCTGGTCGGCCTGTGCTGGCTTCTGACGACATCGGTCATCATGATTCTGCCTGCGATCCCCGCATCGACCGAGTTCGACATGTCGGTGCCCGCATATATCGACGCTTTCGGCATGACGGCGGCGCTTGAGGGGCTGTCCGACACGCTGCAATCGCTGATGGTCATGCTGAGTTTCGCCGGCATCTGGCTGGGCATCTGGGCTGCGCTCAGGCTCTTGCACGGGCGCAGCCTGGCCTCGACCCTCGCGGCGCGCGGCCGCTGGTCGATGGGCCATTTCTGGGGCGGCTTTGCGGTGGCCTTCGGTTTCTCTGCCTGCATGGCAGGTCTGGCCCTGATGACGGGGGACGAGAGCATTCTGGCAGAAGTCGACCCGCTCTCCTGGGGCTGGGCGATCATCCCGCTCTTCTTTGCGGTCTGCATCCAGTCGTGCGGCGAAGAACTCCTGTTTCGCGGCTATTTGCAACAGCAACTTGCCGCAAGATACCGCAACCCGTGGATCTGGCTGATCCTGCCATCGGTCCTGTTTGGTCTGCTGCATATGGGCGAGGGCTTGCAGGGGCTCGCATACGCTTTTGTGACCGCGCTGATCGGCATCGTGGCGGGTGTGATGGTCTGGCGCACCGGCAGCCTGGCCGCCGCTATGGGGTTGCATCTGGGGAACAACTTTGTGGTGTTCGTGCTGTTGGGGCCGGAGACCCTGCCCCGGATGCTGAGCGATCCCGAATGGGTCAGCCAGAACTTTAACTTGGCCGCCTTTGCCATTGATGCCGCGTTCTTTTTGATTGTTGGCCTTATCGTGATGTCGCGCCTGTCGCCGTTGAAACCGGTCAGCCCAGCCCGGCGAGGCGGCTGATCGCGGTTTCCAGCTTTTCCAGCTCGGCCCGGGCGGCGGCGAGGCGCTCGCGCTGTTCCTCCACCACATGCCCGGGTGCCTTCGCGAGAAAGGCCTCGTTGGCGAGTTTGCCCGAAAGCCCCTTGATCTCTTTCGCGACCTTGGCGCCGGATTTCTCGAGCCGCGCCCGCTCGGCCGCCACATCGATCACATCCGCCAAGGGCAGGTTGACCGAGCAATCCTCGAGCGGGATGGTCACCGACCCCTCGGGCGCCTGCTCGGCCACCGCACATTCACTCAGCCTTGCAAGGCGTTGAATCAGCGGCGCATTCCGCAACAGGCGCATCGCCACGGGCCCGTCGTGCCCGGTCAGAACCATCTCGATCTTGGCGCCCGCGGGCACGTTCATCTCGACCCGGGCCGAGCGGACCCCCTCGATCAGGCGGATCACCCAAGTGATCTCGGCATCCGCCGCCGGGTCGATCATCGCCTCGTCCAGCGAGGGCCAGTCGGCATGGACCAGCATCCTTTGCCGGTCGGCCAGCGAGCCCCAAAGCTCTTCGGAAATAAACGGCATGATCGGGTGCAACAGGATCAGGCACTGATCCAGCGCCCAGGCC
>JBCCHW010000061.1:0-16625 GCA_039028555.1 Pseudomonadota bacterium
CACCGCCAGATGGGTGGGTCCCTTGGTCCCGAAACCCGAGATCATCTTTTGCAACATGTTGCAAAAACCCGAAACCGCGCCCACCGGCAATCCGTCGGATTTGCGCGTCAGCGGCGGCAGCGCATGATAGGCGCGAAAGATAAACCCCGATCCGTCGATCAGATAGATGTGGTCGCCTTTGCCAAGTGCCATGCTGCTCGCCTCATATGGTGGTGAAGGCGCATTCAACGGGATGGGCGAGGGAAAGGCCAGCGTGTTTTTCGTCTGCGGCGGGCGCGGATTTTTCTTTGACAGCGGCGCGGAATGGCGGGATCTCTGGAACTCCCTGCATAGAGAGGCCCGCTCATGACCCAACTTCTTGATCAAGAGACGATTGATATGTTTCGCACCACGGGTGCGACCGTGATCCGCGGCCATTTCGCCGATTGGGTGGAGGGCTTGCGTGCCGGTGTAGATTTCAACATGGACAATCCCGGCCCGGATGGGCGGATGTATACCGACGAGAATACCGGAGGCAGATTCTTGAGCGATTACTGCAACTGGGACCGCATTCCGCAGTATCGCGATTTCATTTTCAACTCCCCTGCAGCCACGATCGGCGCGGAACTTATGAAGAGCCAGCAGGTCCGGCTCTTTCACGAACATGTCCTGGTGAAAGAAGCCAAGGCCGGGATCGCAACGCCCTGGCATCAGGATCAGCCCTATTATTGCATCGAGGGTCCAAAAACCGTCAGCTTGTGGATCCCTCTTGACGACGTCCCGCGCGAGCGAACCCTGGAATTCGTCGCTGGTTCGCATCTTTCGGGCAAATACTATCGCCCACAGCGGTTCAACGGACAGGCGTTGAACGAGAATGACGGGCTGGAACCCGTGCCCGATATCGATGGAAATCGCGATGCCTACGAGGTTTTGGGCTGGGCGCTCTCTCCCGGCGACGCGGTGGCGTTCGACTATCGCACACTCCACGGCGCCCCTGCCAACAACAGCCCTTCGGCCCAGCGGCGCGCCTTTTCGTTGCGCCTTGTCGGAGACGATGCGCGTTTTTCACGGCGTGAGGGGATTGTGTCCTCGCCGCCTTTTCGCGAGGTCACACTGAAATCAGGCGATCCGCTGGATGGCGAGACGTTCCCGGTGATCTATTCCGGTTGACGCCGACTAATGCGCCGAGGCGCCGGCTTTCAATACAAACTTCTTGTCGCAATAGGGGCATTCGACCCAGCCTTCGGGCCCGATGCTGAGAAAAACGCGCGGATGGCCTAACGCTCCGCCGCCGCCGTCACAGGAGATGCGGGTAGTGGTCACTTCTTCGACTTCGGGGGCCTCGATGGTCATGTTTCTACCTAGCGCCATGGAAAGATCAGGCTGCATGATACTCAAGCCGTCCAGTCGAGCAAGCGGCGTAATCGCGCAATGGGTCTTGGACTGCCGCGTGCCGCGATGTTACGGGAGACCCACCGAGGAGATCGACCATGCCCCCATTTGACACGATGATCGCCTTTGCCGCCGCGACGCTCTTGTTCGCTTTTATGCCCGGCCCGGCGCTGCTTTACACGGCGGCGCAAACGATCGCGAGCGGGCGGCGGGCGGGATTTCTGGCCGTATTGGGGATCCATCTCGGCTGCTATGCTCATGTTTTTGCGGCGGCGGCTGGGCTCTCGGTCATGTTCGAGGCCGTACCGATGCTGTATCTGGCGCTCAAGATCGCCGGGGCCTGCTATCTGGTCTGGCTTGGCCTCGGGTTGATTTTCAAGCGCGACGAGCGCGCCGAAATGCCCGCCGTCACTGCCAGGTCAAACCGCAGGGCCTTTATCGACAGCATGGTCGTCGAGCTGCTGAATCCCAAGGTCGCGCTATTCTTCATCGCCTTTCTGCCGCAGTTCACCGACCCTTCGGCCGGCCTGCCGATCTGGGCACAGTTCTTGATTCTGGGCACCATCGTGAACATGACTTTTTCGTCGGCCGATCTTGTCTGTGTGATGCTGGCGGGTGCGGTTACCGATCGGCTCCGGTCTTCTCCCGGCGCGGCCCGGTTGACCCGGCGGGTCGGGGGCAGCATTCTGGTGGGCCTCGGCGCTCATTTTGCGCTTCAGCGGAGTTGAGCCGGTGCCGAACCACGCGATCGAGGTCATGGGCCTCGCCAAGACCTATCCCGGCTACAGGGGCAACCCGCCCAAGGACGCATTGAAGGGCGTTGACCTGAAGATACCCGCTGGCTCTATCTTTGGCCTGCTTGGCCCAAATGGTGCCGGAAAATCCACTTTCATCAACATCCTTGCCGGCCTTGTGATCAAATCCGCCGGCACAGTCCGGATCTGGGGGTTCGATCAGGACATCAACCCGCGCCAGTCCCGCGCTGCGATAGGCGTTGTGCCACAGGAGCTGAATTTCGACACCTTCTTTACGCCCTTGCAAGCGCTCGAGGTGCAGGCGGGGCTTTATGCCGTGCCGAAATCAGAACGCCGGTCGATGGAAATTCTCCGCCGAGTGGGGCTCGAGGACAAGGCCCATGCCTATCCGCGCACGCTTTCGGGCGGTATGCGCCGCCGTCTGCTCGTCGCCAAGGCGCTTATCCACCAGCCAGAGGTTCTGGTGCTGGACGAGCCCACCGCAGGTGTGGATATCGAACTGCGCCAGATGCTCTGGTCGTACATTCGCGAGCTGAATGAGTCGGGGACCACGGTAATCCTGACTACCCACTATCTTCAGGAAGCTGAGGAAATGTGCGACCGGATAGGAATCATCGACCAGGGTCAGTTGGTGGCCTGCGACGACACCGCCTCGCTGGTCGGGAGACTGGATGCCAAAACGCTGCTGTTGAGATGTGCGGCACCCATTGGCCGCGTGCCGCAGATCGATGGCGTGCACGCAACGTTACGCGAGCCGGACCTGTTGGCGCTGACCTATTCGCGCAGCCGGATGGAGGCGCCACAACTGATCGCCGAGGTTCAGAAGACAGGCTTCGCGCTCACCGATATCACGACCGAGGAGCCGCATCTCGAGGAAGTATTCCTCGCCCTGACCGGCAGTGGCGCGACCGCTCAGGCGAGTTGATCGAGGATCGCGGAGGTGACTGCCGAGACTTCGCCGGTCGCTTTCGACGACTTCGCCGTCTCGCTGACGCCGGAGCCGCGTATGAAGGCGTCGGCAAAAGCCGCGCGTTGACCAACCCGTGCATCCAGGATGCGCGCACCCGTCTCTGCCATGGCTTCGGCAGCGGTATCAGCTGCCTTGCCCCGTGGCGGACAACGATTGAGCACCACGGCATGGGCGCAACCTGATTTGTTGAGCATCGCCAGCGTAGCCTCTGACGCCCAAACATCCGGCATCGAGGGCTGGCAAGGCACGACGGCGAAATCCGCCTCGCGCATTGCAATCCGGCCCAGAATATCGGCGCTTCCCGGGGCATCGACAAAGACGTAATCAGCGGTCTTGCCCGCCTTGGCAATATCAGAGGCTGCCCGCCACTCCGAGGTTTCGGTGAGCTCGAGCCCTCCGCCCTCGCCGTACTTCTGTATACGCTTGTCAAACCAGCTCGACAGCGTGCGCTGGGGATCCAGGTCGATCAGGGTCACAAGGTTTCCTTGCCCCGCCAACAGGGCCGCGATCTGGGTAAGCAGCGTGGTCTTGCCGGCACCACCCTTTTGCTGAGCGAACAGGATTGTCTTGGCCATCGACCGCCTCCATCATGCTGCGCCGCAGCATATTCGCATGATTACCTCGATGCAATAGTGCGAAACTTTTCGGTAACACCGGTACAGCCAGGGCGGGACAACGCGGCCGAAAGAATGCGCATGGGTTGTCGTCGAGCAGATTCTGCGACAGCGGCTCTCCCTAGCGCAGCAAGGCCGCACCGCGGCGGTTTAAAATCGTGGCCCAATCCGCTGCTTGCCTATTGGGGTCAGCGCCGCCGGGAAAACGGACACCAGAGCGGACTTAGACAGCCGATTTTACAGGCACAGTGCACAGCAAAGCGGCACCGGCAACACAAGAAGATCGTTGTGTACCCGATCGTCTAGCGTCGCTTAGACTGATCCGCAGATCCGTTAGCATTTCGTTAACTTCTTTGATTGTATCAGATCCCAACCTATGCTGGATTCAGATCATTCAAGTCAAGGGACCAGAGCTTCGCCGACGGGGACGGCGCTTAACAAAGAATGTCCATGTTATGAAATCGCATCCAGAAAGTGTTCAGCCCCTCGTTTGATAGCATCAGAGGATGTATTGACGGCAATAGATGCCGAGTCGGCGGTGTCTTTTACTTGGTGGAGAGCGTTTTGGATCGTTTCGAGGATATGCGTTGTTTCCTGCAGGTCGTGGAAACTCAAAGTGTAACAAAAGCTGCGGAGGTGATGGGGTTGGCTCCTTCGGCAGTTTCACGCAGGCTGAAGGAATTGGAACGGCGCCTCGGCGCAACATTGATGACGCGCACAACCCGCCGGATGAGCCTGACGGAAGCGGGTCAGATCTTTGCAGCAAGGGCCGAACGGGTCCTGGCCGATCTCAAGGAGGCAGAGGCCGAAGTTTCGGATGCCGCGCATCTGCTGACCGGAACGCTCCGTGTAGCCGCCCCGCTCAGCTTTGGCCTTTGTTACCTGACCGGAATCGTGACCGACTTCATGGAGACCAATCCCGGACTGGTGGTCGAGCTGGACCTGTCGGACCGCCATGTCGACCTCGTGGGCGAAGGCCTCGACCTGGCCGTGCGTATTGGCACGCTCGAGGACAGTACGCTGATCGCGCGCAAGATCGCTGATGTCGCCATGCGCGCGATCGCATCACCCGAATTTCTAGATCTGCACGGACGGCCAACCCATCCCTCAGAGCTCGCGGCGCTGCCGACGCTCTGTTACGTGGGCAGTTCTCGTTCGGAAGTTTGGACCTTTACAGGACCGGATGGTGCCCAGGGCAAGCAGCAAGTCACCCCGCGCATGCGGGCGAACAACGGCAACGTGCTTTGCGATGCGGCCGCACGCGGTATGGGGATCGCACTGCAACCCGAATTCATCTGCGCCGGGGCACTGACCGAGGGCACGCTGGAAGTGGTGTTGCCCGACTATGTCTGGCCAAACCATACGATCTATACTGTCTATCCTCAGACCCGGCACCTCTCGGCAAAGGCATGCGCTTTTATGGACTTTGTGCGCGAGCGGATCGGAAATGACCCCGAGTGGAACGCGCTGGGACAATACCAGACCTGACCGATCGTTGGCCTTAGCCAGCGCGGTGCGCACCAAATCTCCTCACATCGTGTGTACGCTGGTTCTTGTGCCCATCGGCCAACTATGGTTCCGTCTGCCTGGGTTCAGAACAACCTAGGAGGATCACATGACCAAGAACAAAGTTCGGAACGGCGTTACGCGCCGTCGCCTGCTCCAGACAGGAACAGCAGCAGGAGCGCTTATGATCGGGCTCGACGGAGCCCCCCTGCGCGCTGACGCGCCAAAACCAGGTGGAAAGATCCGCATCGGGATGGCACATGGTCAGACGGCAGACAGCCTCGATCCCGGCACTTATGAAAACGGGTTTATGACCTGTGTCGGTTTCTGCTTTAACAACTACCTGACCGAGGTCGCGCCAGACGGTGCACTTGTGCCCGAACTGGCCGAAAGCTGGGAAGCCTCCGAGGATGCTAGTTCCTGGACCTTCAAGCTGGTCAAAGCGAATTTTCACAATGGCAACCCAGTAACGGCCAAAGACGTGCTTGCGTCGATGAACCACCACCGGGGTGAAGACTCCCAATCAGCGGCCAAACCAATCCTGGCCCCGGTCAAGGAAATCACCGCTGTTGGCGACGACGCGGTGCGCTTTGATCTCGAAAGCGGCAATGCCGATTTCCCCTTTATCCTCAGCGATTATCACCTGCCGATCATGCCAGCCAACGACGATGGCACGATGGACTGGAAGGCCGGTATCGGTGCCGGCCCCATGGAGCTGAAGAACTTCGAACCGGGCGTTCGGGCCGAATTCGCCCGTTTCGACGGTTACTGGAAAGGCAATGTCAATCTCGAAGGCGTCGAGCTCTTGGCCATCGTCGATCCGGTTGCCCGCACCAATGCGTTGATGACCGGTTCGGTGGACGTGATCGACCGGGTCGATCTCAAGACGGTCGCGCTGATGAAACGCAACCCGAATCTGGTGATCGCCTCGAATGCGGGAACGCAGCACTACACCTTCCCGATGCGATGCAATACTGCCCCCTTTGACGACAACAATGTCCGCATGGCGTTGAAGTACGGCATCAAGCGCGAAGAGATGCTTGAAAAGATCCTGCAGGGCTATGGCTCGGTCGGCAACGACGTGCCGATCGGTCCGAACCAACGGTTCTTTAACAAGGATTTGCCGCAGCGAGACTTTGATCCCGACAAGTCGAAATACTACCTCAAACAGTCGGGTCTCGATTCGGTGGACGTGACGCTGCAGACGTCGGAGGCGGCGTTTGCCGGCGCAACCGATGCAGCGCAACTCTTCTCGGCCTCGGCGGCCGAAGGCGGTGTGAACATCACCGTAAAGCGCGAGCCTAACGATGGCTATTGGTCGAATGTCTGGAACAAAGACCCGTTCTGCGCCTGTTATTGGGGCGGTCGACCGGTCGAAGACCAGATGTTTTCCACCGCTTATGAAACCGGCGTTCCATGGAACGATACTGCCTGGTCAAACGCCCGTTTCGACGAGTTGCTGGTTCTGGCCCGCGCCGAGCTAAATGACGACCTGCGCCGCGAAATGTACTATGAGATGCAGGAGATCCTGCACAATGACGGCGGCGTGATCGTGCCGATGTTCGCAAGCTATGTCACCGCGCGCAGCAAGAGCGTCGGGGTACCAGAACTGACCGCGTCGAACTGGAGCCTAGACGGCTACCGGTTTGCCGAGCGTTGGTGGATGGCCTGATCCGCATCGCCAAGGCCAGAAATCACCCCGGCGCTGCCCGTCAGCGCCGGGGTTTTGCTTTCCCGACGCCTCAAGTTCTGCGCTTTGGACGCAAAACATGCGGGTAAGCGCCATCATAAAGCGCCGAGTCCCGAAAATCCGTCTCGGCCAATGCCGGGCCGAGCAGGATCAGCGCGGTCCGGGTGATTTTCGCTTTGCGAACCCGATCCCGAATGTTTGAGAGCGTACCCTCGATAAACAGCTGATCGGGCCACCCGACTCGGTAGGCAACGATGACCGGGCAATCGGCGCCATACAGCGGCGTCAGTTCCCGCTCGATCTCGAGCAGGTTGCGCACCGAAAGATGGATCGCAAGCGTCGCCCCCGAGGCGCCGAGGGTCTTGAGGTCTTCACCGGGGGGCATGGCCGAACTCTTCATGGCCGTGCGGGTCAAAATGACAGTCTGTGCAACCTCTGGGATCGTCAACTCGCGCCCCAGGGCGGCGGCTGCCGCGGCATAGGCCGAGACACCGGGTGTGATTTCGTAGTCGATGCCCAGTGCCTGCAACCGCCGAATCTGTTCGGCGATCGCGCCATAAAGCGAGGGATCGCCCGAATGAACCCGCGCCACATCATCACCCCTTGCATGGGCGGCCTCGATCTCGGCGATGATCTCGTCCAACGTCATCGGCGCCGTGTCACGTACCAGCGCATCTTTGGGCGCGGCAGCAACAATCGCCTCCGGCACGAGGGATCCGGCGTAAAGACAGGTCGGGCATTGCCGGATCAGCCGCAAGCCCTTGACCGTGATCAGATCGGGGTCGCCGGGACCGGCGCCGATGAAGTGGACAGTCATCAGCAGGCCCCCTTCCCAGCGTAACCGCGTGGTGTATACATCCGCGGGCCCTCGCCAAGCGCCGCCAGTCGCGATTGCGAGGAACCGACAATCACGACCGTCAGCATATCGACCTCATCCACATCAAGCGCATCGAGGCGACGATACCGCAGGCTTTCGTCGGTCCGACCGAGCGAGCTTGCCAACAGCACCGGAGTGTGAGGCGGCCGGTGGTCGAGCAGGATGTCCCGCGCTTCAGCCAACAGGGTCCGGCGGCGGCGCGAGACCGGATTATAGAAGGCAATCACGAAATCGCCCTCAGCTGCGGCTTTGAGCCGTTTCAGGATATCGTCGCGTGGCGTCAGCAGGTCCGACAGCGAAATCGCGCAGAAATCATGCCCCAAGGGCGCCCCGGCCCGGGCCGCCGCGCCCTGCAGGGCCGAGACCCCAGGCGCGCTCACAACCTCGACCCGCCGCGCAGCGTCAGAGACCAGGCCGCCCGCGGCACCGGTATCCATGAGCTCAAAAACCAATGCACCCATGGCATAAATCCCTGCATCCCCCGAACAAAGGATCGCGATGTGCCGCCCCTCTGCAGCGCGTTCGAGAGCAAACCGGCACCGATCCTCCTCACCACCCAGCGGGAAATCACGGCGTGGTTTGCCAGCGGCGAGTGGCCCGACAAGATCAATATAGAGGCCATAACCCACCAACTCGTCGGCCTCGGCAATCATCTGCGAAGCTTCGGGCGTGCGCCACGGGGCCTGGCCGGGACCGATACCCACGAGGCTAACGCGACCGCGTTCCCTGCCGGCGAGGTCAACGATTGGGGCCGGGGCGAGGGCGAGTGCGGCCGTCGCATTGGTGGATTTTCTCTTTGAAACAGTCAGCTGCGCGGATTTGCCCGCCGCCGCAAGCGCAGCACCTTCCGCAACGCCGTGGCATCCGACTTCGGCAAAGACCACGTCAGACGGGTTGGCAAGCCGTGGAGCTTCCGCCTCCAGCGCAGCCGCATCAAAGAAACGCGCTGGGACGTCGTACGACCGGGCGAGATTCAGCACTGCCGGCTCATCTGCCTTGAGGTCCAAAGAGGCCACCATCGCCACGCAACGATAGGCGACCCCGGCCTCCTCCAGCACCGATTGGGCGAGAGTTGCAAGTTCTTCTGGCGGGCAGTTGCGTGCGCATCCCACGCCCAGAACAGCCCGTTTGGGATGATAGAGCAGCCTGTCAGGGCCAGCTCTACCTGGTGCAAGCGACCCGGCGAGTGTCACACTGATGATCTCCCCGCCACCGGGCACGCTGGTCGGCGGCTCCCACGGCAGTTTTCCGTCTTGAACCAAGGGGGCACCAGACAGTACCGCCGCCATGGCGTCCTTGGCATCCTCGGGATTTGCCAGCGCCCACCCCGCAGGCGGTTCATCAAGCGCGATACCGAGCGCCAAGTCTCCCGCCGTGGTCACCTGAGCGCTTGCGCCAAGTGCTTCACCGATCCGGCGGGCCAACCGGTTCGCGCCTCGATGACCGCCCAGCAACGGCACCACCGCCGAGGCATCCTCGGCCACCGCCAGCACCGGCGGCTCTACCCGCTTGTCAGCGAGCAGCGGTGCAACAGCGCGGATCAGGATCCCCGCGGCACAAACCCCGACCACCGGGACCCGCGCAGCAAAAAGACCCCGCACATGTTCCAACGCATCGGGAAAGAACGCATCGGCGCGCTCGACCCGGCCTGTGCGCCCATGCACCGTGGCCCCAAGAGCCGCCGCAACCCGATGCGCCACCGCCTCTCCAGACCGCGACAGTGCGATCACCACCGGCCTCATGTCAGCCATGGATCGGCCCCCTTATAGATCAGGATCATCGAGAAGTACGGGGCCTCATCCGGTGCATCCGCCAGCGGCACCGCACGTCCATCAGGCAGGCTCGCCCGCTCCACATAGCCTGCCTGGTCAAGCCATCCCATCTCCTCGATGAGACGCCGCAGACGGCCCAGATGGCGCCCAACCTTCATGATCGCAACAGCCTCCGCCGCCGCAACCCGAGCGGCGATCTCGGCATCGGGCAGCGGGCCCGGTATCACGGTCAGCACGTCATTTCGCGCCGTCAGGGGGCGCGACAACGCGGCGGCACAGGCGCCAAGCGACGAGACGCCGGGAACGACCTCCACCGCATACCCCTTCGCGAGGCGCGCGAATAGATACATGAAGGACCCGTAGAAGAACGGATCGCCCTCGCACAAAACGACAACGTCGCGCCCGGTTGTGAGATGCGCGGCGATTTGCTCCGAAGCCTCCTCATAGACGTCCTGCGCCGGGAACCGGGCGGGAACCATGGGCACCTGCATCGGAATCTCCACCGCGCCCGGCGCAATGGCCGAGGCCGCAATGGCGCGGGCGAAACTCTCGCCGCCTTCGGGCGCGGGGTACGCCACCACGCGCGCCGAGGCGATCAGCCGGTGCGCCTTCAAGGTCATGAGTTCCGGATCGCCGGGGCCGACACCGATGCCAAACAGTGTCCCGCTCATCGCTGCAGGCTCCATTGGGTCACCGGCATGGCCGGGCGCCAGCCGGTCATCTCGCCCACGGGCGCGGCATGCGCAACAGCGATCCGCGTGAGCTCGCCGCCATAGCGCCGATGAAGCGCGATCAGGCAGGCCTCGCTTTCAAGGGTCACGGCATTCGCAACCAGCCGTCCAAGGGGCCGCAGCCGGTCGAGCGCAATCTCGACCACATCGTCCGACAAGCCGCCACCCACAAAAACCGCATCCGGCCGACGATAATCGGGCTTGGTCCCTTGCGGCGCCGGGATCTCGCGTAATATCTCGGGCACCAGACCCTGGACCAGCGTGAGGCCCGGCGTGCCGAGGCGCTGCGCATTGTCGCGCGCCAAGGCGAGCCGCCCCGTATCGCTGTCAAACCCGATCGCCGCCGCATCCCGCGCCGCGCGCATCCACTCGACCGCAATCGATCCGCACCCCGTCCCGATATCCCACAAAACCGCCTTGCGGGCCGGCATGAGGCGCGCGAGCGTGATCGCGCGAACATCCCGTTTGGTCATCTTGCCATCATGGGAAAAGGCGGAATCCGGCAGTCCCGGCAAACGCCCGATCAAAGGTTCCGATGTGCCAAGGCACGTGACCGCAAGCGTATGGAATGGCGGAACCTCGGGCATGGCCTGCGCCCAGTCCGCTGCAACGCCGTCCATCCGCAGTTCCTGAGGACCGCCAAGATTGCCTAAAACCACAATCTGCGACCGTCCATAGCCCCGGGCCGTGAGCAATCGCGCAACATCGCCCGGCGTCTCGCGCCCGGCGGTCAAAACCAGCAACCGCGCGCCCGGCCAGAAAAACGGCACAATCTGCTCTACGGGTCGTCCATGGGCGGTCAGCGTCTCGACATCCGCCACCGACCAGCCCATCCGGCAGGCCGCCCATTGAAAGGCCGAAATCTGGGGGTGGTACACGATCTCCGCAACAGGGACAGCCTGCGCGATCCGCGCGCCGACCGAGTACCATAGCGGGTCACCCGTGGCGAGCACCACAAAACGCCGGCCTCGATGGGCGAGGATGGCATCAATCATCGCATCAAAAGGCGTAGGCCAACGCAACCGCGTCGCATCGCTGCTGCCAGTCAGATCGTGATGCCGGTCTCCTCCCAGGACGAATTCCGCCTGAGAAAGCGCCTCCTTGGCACCGGCTGACAAACCAGCAACGCCGTCTTCGCCAATCCCGACGATTGTCAACCAGGGCGCGGTCAAAGTCCCGATTCCACGACCAACCAGAGGCCCTGCCCCACAGAATCGTCCAAAGAGCCCTTATGCAGCGCAGACACCAACGCAAACTTCCCCGTTCTAGCACCAGAAAAGGTGCATGCGGCGCATGCCGCATTCCGTTTGGCGGGTCGGCTTGGAACGTAACGCAAGCTCCACCTGCTCACGACGGTGTCCCCAGGCCTGCCGCCAGCGCATTCACCGCCGCTGCGCCAAGCGCCGAGCCGCCCCGGCGCCCGCGCAAGGTCAGAAACGGCGCGCGTGGTCGCGCCGCAAGTTCCGCTTTCGACTCTGCGGCGCCGACAAAGCCCACCGGGAATCCCAGGATCGCGGCTGGCGGCGGTGCCCCCTCATCAAGTAGCTCGAGCAGCCGGAACAGCGCCGTCGGGGCGTTGCCGATGGCAACGACGGCCCCTGCCAGATGCGCCTGCCACAGCTCCACTGCAGCCGCCGACCGGGTCGTGCCGGTATCCCCGGCCCGTTCCCGCACCCCGGGATCATTCAGAGTGCAGATGACCGGGTTTCCGCGCTGCAGGCGACCCCTGATCACCATGCTCGCCACAGCCTCGCAATCGCAAAGCACCGGTGCTCCGGCGGCAAGGGCCGCTCGCCCGCTTGCCACCACATCGTCGGACCAGGCGAGCCGCGCCGTAATCTCCGGCATGCCGCAGGCATGGACCAACCGGATCGCGACCTCGGTCAGATCATCGGGCAAATGATCCAGCTCCGCTTCTTCGCGCACGATCGCGAAGGATTGACGGTAGATCGCCGCCGGGTTGCGTTCATAGCGCAGCGCCATCCTCCCGGCCGGTCAGCCCGGCTCGCTCCGCAGATGTTTGCGCACACTTTCCGGGCCAAGCGGATGATCCGCATGCGGATAGGGCGCATGATGGTGATGGTCGTGGCCATGCCCGTGTTCATGATCGCCGTCATGACTGTGAGCGTGCCCATGTCCGTGATCATGGTGGTGGTGAGCATGCCCCTGATTCAGACGGCATGCCCCTGTACAAAAGCTGTCACACAGGTCGCAATCGGCAACATTCGATCCCGGCGCCGAGGCGCCCTGACCCTCCACATGATGGTGATGGCTTTCTTGCGGCGCGCCGACTTCGGCCTCGAATCCCAGGACCTGCGCGCGATACTTGCACATGGCGCAGTTCATCGCGTTATCGCCGCCGAGGATTTCCGTCACCCGCTCGGCGAAGGTCGTCATCACCTGCGGATGATCGTTCAGATATCCGGCTTTGACAAACTCGATCGCGCCATGGGCCGCCGCGACCTGATCGGTGAAACCGTAGATCCTGTCGATCAGCACGCCCGTGAACAAGAAATAGGGAAACACGATGACGCGCCTGAACCCCAGCCGCGCCACCCGCTCAAGACAGGGCTCCACCAGTGGAAAGGTCACCCCCGAATAGCCGGTCTCGGCCCAGCCGAAACCGAACCCTTCCCACAGCAGCCGGGTTATCTTCGAGACATTGGCATTCGCATCGGGGTCCGAGGCGCCACGACCGATAACCACGAGGCAAGTGTCGTGGATCGCTACGTTTCCCAACTCCGAATTCGCCCGGTCAATCGCCTCCTGCACCCGTGCGCCGGCAGCGGCGATCATCTTGGGGTCCACCCCCAGTTCGCGGCCGTATTCGATCTTGATCCCGTGCTTGGCGGCATAAGTATTCAGAACCGTCGGGATATCGTTCTTGGCATGCATGGCGGCAAACAACATCCCTGGCACGGCAAGGATGTGGTCGCAGCCCTGCTGGCGCAGCCGATCCAACCCATCGCGGATCACCGGATTGGCGAATTCTAGATAGCCATACGCGACCGGCCAGTCAGGTGGCAGATGGGCGGGCAGCTTCTCGGCCAGCACGGCAAATTCATCGACCGCCGCCTGGCTGCGCGACCCGTGGCCACAGATCATGACGCCGAACTTGCTCATCGCTGGTCCTTTCGATGCCTGGACGCGCGAGGAGATCCCCGAACAGGCCCGCCGCTGAGGGCCCCGCATTTGGGTCGGCCCGGCGACAGCTCCGCTCAGCCCCGACAATCAGGGCGCGCTGTTCATTGCTCCTTGCTTAAGCGCGCGCTATGTCGGCATCAAACGAAAAATCGCCTCTCCAGGGCCGGAAGCCGACACGATACCGGTCATGATGAGCTCGCGACCCCCATTTAGGAGCCCGCCGGATGACCACGACCATCATCGTCTGCGACACCTGCAAGTACACTGCTGAAGAAAAGCTCGGCCCCGACGGACGCGCAGGCGGCGAGATCCTGGCCGATTATGTTGAACGCCTCGTCGCAGAGGTCGAAGGCGTACAGTTGCGCCGCCAATCGTGCCTGATGGGGTGCGAGCGCCATTGCAACACCGCAATCGCCGCGCCGGGCAAGCTGACATATGTTCTGGGGACATTCACGCCCGACGACACCTCGGCCGAAGCCGTGGTCGAATACGCAACCCTGCACCGGGACAGCGAGACCGGCCAGGTCCCGTTCAAGCAATGGCCCGCGGGCGTGAAGGGCCATTTCGTCGCCCGCATCCCGGCGCTTGGCTAATGCTGCCTCATCTCGAGATCGCGGCACCCGATCCTGACCTGGCCGACCGGGTGCAGGCCGAGATCAACGCAAAGACAAAGCCGCCAGGCAGTCTCGGCCAGATCGAACGTCTCGCATTGCAATTGGCGATTGCCCAAGGTGTCGAACAACCGTCGGCCCGGGCGACGCTGCTCCTCTTTGCCGGGGATCATGGGCTGGTCGAGGAGGGCGTCTCTGCCTGGCCCGCCGAAGTGACGGCCCAGATGGTTCTCAACTTTCTCGCGGGCGGTGCGGCAGCCAATGTCTTTGCCCGCGCCAACAACGCCGATGTGATCGTCGCCGATGCCGGCGTTGCCGCCGATCTGCCGAACCACCCGGATCTGCGCCGCGCCGGCATTCGAAGAGGCACCCGAAATTCAGCACGACAAGACGCCCTGACAGCCGGGGAAGTCTACGATGCCCTGGGGTTCGGGGCCCGACTGGCGACCGAAGCGGTCGGCAAAGGTGCGGGGCTCATCGCGCTTGGCGAAATGGGAATCGGCAACACATCGTCGGCAGCGCTGATCGCCAATGCCCTCGCGGGGATCCCAATTGCCACCCTCACAGGTCCAGGTGCGGGTCTCGATGCAGCCGGGATCGCGGCCAAACGCGCGATCCTCGAAAGGTGCGCCGCCCGTCGCCCAGATCTGGAGACGCCACTCGACATACTCGCTGCCTTCGGTGGCCTTGAAATCGCCGCGATGACAGGGGCCGCGATAGGGGCCGCCGCAGGGCGCGCCGCCGTGGTGGTCGACGGCTTTATTGCCACGTCAGCCGCGATGGCCGCACGGGCCGCACGGCCCGAGATTGCGCCCTATCTGATCTTTGCCCACCGCAGCCACGAGCCAGGGCATCAATCCATGCTGGCCGATCTGGGCGCCGAACCCTTGCTGGATCTCGACCTGCGCCTAGGTGAGGGGTCCGGCGCCCTGCTCGCGCTGCCTCTCTTGCGCGCTGCCGCCGCCATGCTGGCCGAGATGGCGACCTTTGAAAGCGCCAGCGTCTCCGGCAAGGTTGGCTGAGATGATGCGCGAGGCGCTCCTCCTGGCCACGGCCCTCCAGTTCCTGACCCGCCTGCCGGTGGGGACGCCGCCCTGGAAACCCGAGCAGCTGACCCGTTCGATGCGGTACTTCCCCCTCGTCGGCGCGCTGGTCGGTGCCATTTCGGGCGGTGTGCTCATCCTCGCGGCGACACTCGTTCCTCTCCAGATCGCAGCGGGCCTCGCACTCGCCGGCACGATCGCGCTCACCGGTGCGCTGCACGAGGACGGCCTCGCCGACACCGCCGATGCCCTTGGCGGGCATGCCCCGCGTCAACGGGCACTCGCCATCATGCGCGACAGTCGGATCGGAACCTATGGCGCGGCGGCCCTGATTCTCTCGATCGGCCTGCGTTGGGCGGCCCTGGCGAGCGTTGATGCCGGCACAGGCGCCCTCCTCCTTGTCGCCGCCGGCGCGACCGGTAGGGCCGCAATCGTGCCCGTCAGCCTACTTTGTGGCTACGCACGTGCCGCCGGCGCGGGCGACGGTGTGAGCCCGGGCGCCAGCAGCGCGGAAATTGCCCTGGCGTCACTCACTGCCCTGGCGTTCTGCCTGATCTTCGGAATGGCGGGGCTGCTCGCCTTCGCCCTTGCCGCCGCCGCCGCCTGGATCATCCTGCGGCTTCTGCTCCGCCGGCTCGGCGGCTATACCGGAGACGGCCTTGGCGCCATCGAACAGGCCGCCGAGATCACCGTATTGATCACGCTTGCCGGAGCCTGCGCATGATCTTTCTGCGGCATCCGACGCCCGACATCCCCCGCGGCACCTGTTATGGTCGCCTCGATATCGGTCTGGGCCCGGCTGCCACGAACGAAACCATGCGAGCGCTGAACCTCCTGCCCGGGGCATCACGGGTCTTCACAAGCCCCGCACGGCGTTGCCAGCCGATCGCGCGGGAAATCGCGCAACGCTTCAACGCTCCGCTCCGGACCGATCCGCGCCTGCATGAGCTCAACTTCGGCACCTGGGAGGGACAGCCATGGTCCGCGATCGACCGGCGCGAAAGCGACCCCTGGTCCGAAGACCCCTGGCACGTTGCGCCCCCGGGTGGCGAGACCTTTGCCGCGCTTCACAGGCGCGTCCAAGAAGCGATCAGCGAAGCCGGAGACGACACGGTCTTCGTTACCCATGCCGGGCCGATCCGCGCCGCCCGCATGATCCTGACCGGCGCTGGTTTCAGCGACGTGTTTGCCGAGCAGATCCCCTACGCGATCCCCCTCCATTTCACGCGAAAGGTCGCCTGATGGCCCATGTGACCCTCATCCTGGGCGGTGCGCGCTCGGGCAAATCCGCCCGTGCCCTGGCATGCGCCCCGCCGCCCCATGTGTTTATCGCCACCGGCGAGGCATTGGATTCAGAGATGGCCGAACGCATCGCACGGCACCAGGCCGAAAGGGGACCCGACTGGCACCTTGTCGAAGAGCCGCTGGCCCGGCCGGTTGGGGCGCCGAAGGCGACGCCGTACATCCCGCTGCTGGCCTACAACGCCGAGCAGTCCGGGGATCTGGCGTTCTCGGTGCTGTCGCAGATGGTGTCGCACGAG
>JBCCHW010000062.1:0-16549 GCA_039028555.1 Pseudomonadota bacterium
CACATGCCCGAAACCTCGCTGCCCAATGTGCACTGCTACGAAGAGCTGATCGCCGCCGAGGATGGCGACACGGGCTGGGAGCCGGTGGACGAACGCGCCGCGTGTGGCATCTGTTATACCTCGGGCACCACGGGCAACCCAAAAGGCGTTGTCTATTCGCACCGCTCGAACGTGCTGCACGCCATGGCGATGATCCAGCCCGACATGTTCGGGCTCGGCTCGAACGACATGCTGATGCCGGTGGTGCCGCTGTTTCACGCCAATGGCTGGTCGACGGGGTATGGCGGGCCCATGTCGGGCGCCGGCATGGTGCTGCCGGGGCGTCTGATGGACCCTGCCAGCCTGTACGAGATGCTGGATCTGGGGGTCACGGCCACGGCGGCGGTGCCCACCATCTGGCTGCCGCTGTTGGCCTATCTGAAAGAGACCGGCAAAAAGCTGCCCTATCTCGACCGGGTGGTGATTGGCGGCTCGTCGTGCCCGCGCGCGGTGATCGAGGCGTTCCAGAACGACTATGGCGTGCAGGTTCTGCATGCCTGGGGGATGACCGAGACCTCGCCGCTGGGATCATTCTGCACCATGAAGCCCGAGGTGGCGAAACTGCCCCCCGAGGAGCAGATCGAAGTGCAGCTCAAGGTCGGGCATCCGCCCTATACCGTCGATCTCGAGATCCATGACGACGACGGCCATCCGATGCCCTGGGACGACCACAGCCAGGGCCGGCTGATGATCAAGGGGCCGGGCGTGGTCGAGCGCTACATGAAACAGGACGACAGTGCCACCGATGCCCAGGGCTGGTTCGACACGGGCGACGCCGCGACCATGGACCAGTACGGCTACGTCCGCATCACCGACCGGCTGAAGGACGTGATCAAGTCGGGCGGCGAGTGGATCAGCTCGATCGAGATGGAGAACGCCGCCGTCAGCCATCCGGAGGTCTTCGAGGCCGCCGCAGTCGCCATGCCGCACCCCAAATGGGACGAACGCCCGGTCTTGATCATCGTGCCGATGCCCGGCAAATCGCCCGATACCGACAGCATCCTCGACCTGTTGCGCCCGCATTTCGCCAAATGGCAGCTGCCCGACGAGGTGCTGTTTCGCGACGAGATCCCCCACACGGCGACGGGAAAGATCTCGAAACTGAAACTGCGCCAGGCCCTGAACGACGAAGGATACCGCCTGCCGGATCAACGGTGACGGGGGCCACGGCCCGGCCCGTTCACCCGCCTTGGCCCGCCGCAAAGAACTTGTCCCATAGTGCATCCTTTGCGTGGTCACAGATCAATGGACCATCACATTCTGGGACTAAACACCTAGACGCTGTGGCCCGGGCGTTGGATCCAGCGAGCACGTCGCGCGCAAGCTCCGGACGCTGCTGTGATCGGTCAGCGGGACAGAGCTTCACAAATTTCACGGCAGGTCATTACGTCGGCATTCTTCTGTTCCATATCGAACATGTTTGCATTGTGCGGTGCCAACGCGCGATCGCCGACGCAATCCGAGGCGACAATTGTCTTGAAATTGAAACTCATG
This sequence comes from Pseudomonadota bacterium, assembly GCA_039028555.1. Taxonomy (GTDB): domain Bacteria; phylum Pseudomonadota; class Alphaproteobacteria; order Rhodobacterales; family Rhodobacteraceae; genus Thermohalobaculum. The sequence continues at coordinate 1,534 of JBCCHW010000062.1, forward strand.
GAATCAACTACGGTTGCCCTTACACAACCCGACGTCGTGCACCCGGCAACGATAACCGTGTCGACATGTTTTCCGATCAGCCAAGCGGACAGGTTGGTGCCGAAAAAGGCCGATGGCTGAAGCTTTCGCACGATATAGTCGCCCGACTGCGGGGCCAATAAATCGACAATCTGACTGCTGTGAGCCGTTTCAGTCAGCTTAGCCAGGTTCGGAGATTTCAGGCAAAATACGCCGGTATCAGACCCATCATCCGCATAAACCACCCGGGTATAGGCGATTGGGGTTCGTGTCCGCCGCGACACTTTCAGCAACTCCACCGTGTTTTCAATGGATTCCTGAATGTTGCCGCCACCGAACTGATCAGGGTCCGCGAACCCATTCACGAAATCAACCACGATAACCGCTGGTCGTTCGCCGAATCCACTTTTGTGGCCATACCCTTGGCGTTCATAAACTTCGAGCTCAGAATTGCTTTCGACCATCTAGCGTCTCCATCATGAGGCACACCTTGGGCTCCTTTGATCATGATAAGAATAGTGCTGAAAATCAATGTGGCGGCGCCTTTAGGGGCGTCACCCGAGGCCAGTCCAAAGCCTGTTTCAAAGGTCAGATTTATCCCGCATTACCCATGCACAGTTGATTGATCCGCTTCGGGAATGCCACCGAAAGCAGAGCTCTGCGTTCACCAATTTATGAGGACGCGCCCGGGTGGGATCAGCGGTTGCCGCGCACCAGGCGGTCATAGCTTTCGGCGATGTCGCGGGTCAGCGCGCCGACCTCGAAATTGTAGTCGCCGATCTGGCCCACAGGGGTCACCTCGGCGGCCGTGCCGGTCAGCCAGCATTGCTCAAAGCTTTCCATCTCGCCGGGCTCGATATGGCGCTCGACCACCTCGACGCCCTTGTCGCGCAGCATGCCCTTGACGGTCTGCCGGGTGATCCCGTCGAGGAAGCAGTCGGGCGTCGGCGTGTGCACGACGCCGTCCTTGACAAAAAACACGTTGGCGCCGGTCGCCTCGGCCACATAGCCGCGATAGCACATCATCAGCGCGTCCGAGCAGCCCTTGGCCTCGGCCGCGTGCTTGGACATGGTGCAGATCATGTAAAGGCCCGAGGCCTTGGCCTTGCAGGGGATCGTCTCGGGGCTCGGGCGTTTCCATTTCGAGATGTCGAGCCGGGCGCCCTTCATCTTGGCATCGCCGTAATAGGCGCCCCATTCCCAGGCGGCGACCGCCATGCGCACCGGGTTGCCGGCCGAGGCGACGCCCATATCGGGGCCCGAGCCGCGCCAGCACACCACGCGCACATAGGCGTCGGACATGGCGTTGGCCTGCATCACCGCGGCCTTGGCCGCCTCGATGTCCTCGACCGAATAGGGGATGGGGATATCCATCGCCTCGCCCGAATTGAGCAGCCGTTCGGAATGTTCTACCGACCTGAAAATCTGGCCGCCATAGGCGCGCTCGCCCTCGAAAACCGACGAACCGTAATGCAGCGCATGGGTCAGCACATGGACATTGGCGTCGCGCCACGGCACGAGCTTGCCATCGAGCCAGATCTCGCCGTCGCGGTCGTCATAGGAGTTGTCCAGGGCCATGGGTCGTTTCCTCGGGTCTTCCGCCGCCGGTGCGTCCGATGTTGTTAATTCTGGACTTTGATGACGACATTTCTGGTTTTTAATCAGCGGATGCGCGTATCATTGGTGTGTCAGGCAGTCAACAACACAGGCGTAATTCGTGTTAAGAGCCGAAAACGGCCGTCAGAGAGGGGTATCGACAGATGACGCAATCGGGGCCAAACAGTTTGAAATCAGCAGGGCAGGGCTTCAACCGCTCGGATCAGTTGCTTTATCTGACCGACGAGCAGTTGCGCCAAAGCATCGAGTTGATGTTTTTCGCCTATCGTGACTTTACCAACGATCCCGACCGGCTGTTGATGGAAATGGGCTATGGCCGCGCCCATCATCGCGCCATCCATTTCATCAAGCGCCACCCCGGCATCTCGATCGCGGGGCTGCTCGACATTCTCAAAGTCACCAAACAGTCGCTGAACCGGGTGCTGCGCCAGCTGGTCGATGACGGTCTGGTCATCTCGAGCATGGGCGAGGTGGACCGCCGCCAGCGCCTCTTGCACCTCTCTCCCGCGGGCGAGGAGCTTGAACGCCGGGTCTCCGAGCCCCAGCGCGCCCGCCTGCGCAGCGCCTATGCCGAGGCCGGGCCCGAGGCGGTTGCCGGGTTCCGGCAGGTGCTGGAATGCGTGATAAACAGCGATGAGCGCGAAAAAATCCTGTCGATGATCGGGCAGCAGACACCATGAACACCCCGGCCGAGCAGTCCGTTGCCGATGCGACGCCCAGCCATATCCTGATCGTGGACGACGATTCCCGGATTCGCGATCTGCTGCGCCGGTTCCTCAGCCGGCACGGGTATCTGGTGACCACCGCGCGCGATGCGGGCCACGCCAGCCGCCTGTTGACCAATCTGGCCTTTGACATGCTGGTGGTCGACGTGATGATGCCGGGCGAGGACGGCTTCAGCTTCACCAAACGCATCCGCGAAGAGGTGGACGCGCCGGTCCTGCTGCTGACCGCCAAGGCCGAGGTGGGCGACCGGATCGAAGGGCTGGAGGCCGGGGCGGACGACTATCTCTCGAAACCCTTCGAGCCGCGCGAACTGTTGCTGCGCTGTGCGGCCATTCTGCGCCGCGCCATGCCCCAGGCCGAGCCCGAGACGCCGCCCAAGGTGCTGACGCTGGGCCGAAACCGCTATGACATCGTGCGCGGCGAACTGATGTGCGAGGGCGAGCCGGTGCGCCTGACCTCCACCGAACAGGCGCTGATGCGGGTGTTTTCCATCAAGCCCAACGAACCGGTCAGCCGCGAGCGTCTGGCAGCCGAACTGGGCGGGGCCGAGGGCGATGTGCAGGAACGCGCGGTGGATGTGCAGATCACCCGCCTGCGCCGCAAGCTCGAGATCGATCCCAAAAGCCCGCGCTATCTGCAAACCGTTCGCGGGGCGGGGTACATGTTAACGCCGGATTGATCCGGAGCGATTCACCCATTAATTGCGTGGCCAGTGAACACTGTCTAGGATTGGGTCATGTCGGTTTTGCTCTATACACATCCGTCGAGCCATCTGCATGTCACGCCGCCGGGGCATCCCGAGCGTGTGGCGCGGATCGAAACACTCGATGCCCTGCTGGCGACCGAGCCCTATGCGGCCTGGCCGCGGGCCGAGCCGCCGCTGGCAACCGATGCACAGGTGAGGCGCGCCCATGACGCGGCTTATGTGGAGCAGATCATCGCGGCCGCGCCCGCCGATGGCTGGGTCAGCCTCGACCCCGATACCCATATGTGCAAGGACAGCCTGACGGCGACGAGCCGCGGCGCGGGCTCGAACATCGCGGCGGTCGAGGCGGTGATGGGCGGCAAGGCGCGGGCTGCCTTTTGCGCCATGCGCCCCTGTGGCCACCATGCCGAGCGGGACCGCGCCATGGGGTTCTGCCTCTTCAACAATGTCGCCGTCGGCGCGCGCCATGCGGTGGAGGAGCTGGGGCTTTCCCGCGTTGCCATCGTCGATTTCGACGTGCATCACGGCAATGGCACCCAGGACATCTTTGAACGCGACCCAAAGGTGTTCTTTGCCTCGTCGCACCAGTCGCCGCTGTTTCCCGGCACCGGCAGCGCGTCGGAAACCGGGGTGGGCAATGTGGTCAACACGCCGCTGGCCCCGATGAGCGGCGGGGCCGAGATGCGCGCGGCCTATGCCGACCGCATCCTGCCCGCCCTGCGCGCGTTTGCGCCCGAACTGGTGATGATCTCGGCCGGATTCGACGCCCATATGAACGACCCTCTCGCGAACTTGAACTGGCGGGCCGAGGATTTCGCCTGGGTCACGCGCGAAATCTGCGCGGCTGCGGCGGAATGCTGCGACGGGCGGGTGGTGTCGACGCTCGAAGGCGGCTATGACCTCGACGGCTTGTGCGACAGCTGTGCCGCGCATCTCGACGAACTGAACGCCCATGTGGAGGCGATGGCATGAGTGACGGCAAGGACATCGCCGCGATGAGTTTCGAAGAGGCGCTGGCCGCGCTGGAGACGGTTGTCGGCCAGCTCGAGGGGGGGCAGGTGCCGCTGGAGGAATCCATCGCTCTCTATACCCGCGGAAACGAGTTGAAGAAGCACTGCGAGGATCGCCTGAAGGATGCCGAACTCAAGGTTCAGAAAATCGTCCTGAGCGACGGTGGCGAACCGGGCACCGAACCGTTCGAGACGTCGTGAAACAAATTGGCCAGGAAACAATGACCAAGCAACGAACACCCCCCTGCCACAGCGAATGGGGGTCGAATTGAACGATCGTCCCAAGACGCCATTGCTCGACCGGGTCAACTCACCGGCCGATCTAAAAGGGTTCAGCGACGAGGAACTCGCCGCGCTCGCCCATGAATTGCGGGCCGAAACCGTCTCGGCCGTCTCGGTCACCGGGGGCCATCTGGGCGCCGGGCTCGGCGTGGTCGAGATGACGGTCGCCATTCATGCGGTGTTCAACACGCCCCATGACAAGCTGATCTGGGATGTCGGGCATCAGTGCTATCCGCACAAGATCCTGACCGGGCGGCGCGACCGCATCCGCACATTGCGCCAGGGCGGCGGGCTGAGCGGGTTCACCAAACGCGCGGAAAGCGAATACGACCCCTTTGGCGCGGCCCATTCCTCCACCTCGATCTCGGCAGCCCTCGGCTTTGCCATGGGGCGCGAGATGGGCCGCGACACCGGCGACGCGATCGCGGTGATCGGCGACGGCTCGATGACCGCGGGCATGGCCTATGAGGCGATGAACAACGCGGGCGGCCTGGGCAAACGGCTGATCGTCATCCTGAACGACAACGAGATGTCGATTGCCCCCCCGGTGGGCGCGCTCTCGAAATATCTCAGCCGGCTTTATACCCAGCGCCCGATGCAGGACCTGAAATCCGCGGCCAAGGGCGTGCTCGACGCGGTGCCCGGGCCGCTGGGCGATGTGATGCGCGAAGGGGCGCACCGGGCCGAGACGCTGATGAAAAGCGCCACCATCGGCGGCACGATGTTCGAGGAGCTCGGCTTTGACTATATCGGCCCGATCGACGGCCATGACATGGAGCAACTGCTCCAGGTGCTGCGCACGGTCAAGGACCGCGCCCGGGGCCCGATTCTGATCCATGCGCTGACCGTCAAGGGCAAGGGCTATGCCCCGGCCGAGAATGCGCCCGACAAGGGCCATGCAAGGGCCAAGTTCGACGTCATCACCGGCGAGCAGAAAAAGGCGCCCTCCAACGCCCCCTCCTACACCAAGGTGTTCGCCAACTCGCTGATCAAGGAGGCCGACAAGGACGACCGCATCTGTGCCATCACCGCGGCGATGCCCGACGGGACGGGGCTGGATGTGTTCGGCAAGGTCCATCCCGATCGCACCTTCGATGTCGGCATCGCAGAACAGCACGGCGTCACCTTTGCCGCCGGGCTGGCGGGGGCGGGCATGCGCCCCTTTGCGGCGATCTACTCGACCTTTTTGCAACGCGGCTATGACCAGGTGGTCCATGACGTGGCGATCCAGCGCCTGCCGGTGCGCTTTGCCATCGACCGCGCAGGCCTGGTGGGGGCCGATGGCGCGACCCATGCGGGCAGCTTTGACATCGGCTATCTCTCGAGCCTGCCGGGCTTTATCTGCATGGCCGCGGCTGATGAGGCCGAGCTGGTGCATATGGTGGCCACCGCCGCCCAGATCGACGATTGCCCCTCGGCCTTTCGCTTCCCGCGCGGCGAGGGCGCGGGCGTCGAGATGCCCGAGGTGGGCCAGCCGCTCGAGATCGGCAAGGGGCGCATCATCCGCGAGGGGACCAAGATCGCGCTGCTCAGCTATGGCGCGCGGCTGCAGGAATGCCTGCAGGCGGCCGAAGAGCTCGAGGCCCACGGCCTCTCGACCACCGTGGCCGATGCGCGCTTTTCCAAACCGCTCGACCGCGACATGATCCTGCGCCTCGCCCGCGATCACGAGGCGATCGTGACCATCGAGGAAGGGGCGGTGGGCGGCTTTGCGTCCCATGTGCTGCATCTGCTGGCGCATGAGGGGCTGCTCGATCAGGGGCTCAAGATCCGCCCCATGGTGCTGCCCGACATCTTCATCGACCAGGATTCACCCGCGAACATGTACAAGGTTGCGGCGATGCACGCGCCCGATATCGTGGCACAGGCGATGCTGGCGCTGGGCAAGACCGATCTGGCGGCACGCGCCTGAGGCGGGTGCGCAGCATCGGGCCAAAACATCGCGCGTGCGCCCTTTCCCGCATGGCCACGCGGTCTATATCCCGGCGATGGCGATGAAAAGACTGACAGAACCGCAATGGCGGGCCCATCCGCTGAACCGGTTCCGAGGGGGCATGATCGGCGTTTTGTGCTGGGCCTGCTTTCAACTGATTTTCGCCCTTTTGCTTTTGGTGGGGCTGATCGCAGAGGGGACCTCGCTCCTGTTTCTTGATCCGGTGCCCGATACCTATGAATGGCTGCTCTGGGGCGCGATGATCCTCGGCCCCTTCCTGATCGTGCCCGCGATGCTGAGGCGGCTGGCCGTGGTGCCCTGGCTTTATGCGGGCTATATCGGGGTGACATTTGTGTTGATGCTGGGGGCCGAGGGATTCGCACTGAACTGGTTTTCCGCCCAGCGATATGCCGAACCGGGGGGCTGGATGGGGGCCGCGATCTTTGCGCTCGCCGTGACGATCGACCTGATCGTGATCGCCTATCTGTTCCTCGGCGCCCGGCCCAACGTCATCTTTCGCCGCCGCGAGGCCGCGTGAGCAGTTGGCAGGCGCTGGACGCCCAGGCGTGGCAGGCCCATCCGCTGAACCGGTTTCGCGGCGGCATGCTGGCCGTGCTCGGCTGGATTTCGGTGCAGAGCTTGCTGGCGCTCCTGATCGTCGTCGTGCTGGCAAGCAATCCCGATGGCCTCTTCGATCTGCGCATCCCGGCGGCGTATAACTGGGTGCAATGGGTGTTTCTGGCGGCGGGGCCGCCGCTGGTGCTGGGGCTTTTGCTGATGCGCCGGGCGGTGGGCGCGGTGCTCTATCTGGTCTATTTCTGCGGCGCGCTGGCCTTTCCCTTCATCGCCGAGCATTGGGCGCCGTTTCTGAGCGCGGCCGAGACCTATCGGACCGGCCAGGGGCGGTTTCGCGCCGCCCTTTTCCTGATCTTTACGCTGATCGACATCGCGGCCCTCCTCTATCTCTTCCGCGCCGAGCGGGCGAATGTGATCCTGCGCCGGCGCGCGCGGCGGGCGTGAGCCGGCTCGACCAGCGGCTTGTGGTGCTGGGCCTCGCGCCCAGCCGGGCCCGGGCCCGGGCGCTGATTGCCGAGGGCGTGGTCGAGGTCGACGGGCGCATCATCGTCAAACCGGCCTTCAAGCCGGGGCCGGAGGCCGCGATTCGCCTGACCGCGGAGCCGATGCCCTGGGTCAGCCGCGCCGCGCTCAAGCTCGAGCATGCGCTCGACACCTTTGGCCTCACCCCCCGGGGCGTCGCGCTCGATATCGGCGCCTCGACGGGCGGGTTCACCCAGGTGCTGCTGGCGCGCGGGGCCAGCCATGTGCATGCGGTGGATGTGGGCCATGATCAGCTCCACCCCGAGATTGCCGCCGATCCCCGCGTCACCCGCCATGACGGGCGGAATGCGCGCGACATCTCGCCCGCGCTGTGGGGCCCTGTCGACTGGATCACCTGCGACGCCTCGTTCATCTCGCTCAGAAAGGTGCTGCCCGCACCGCTTGCCATCGCGCGCCCGGGCGCCTCGCTCGTCGCGCTGATCAAGCCGCAATTCGAGGCCGGGCGGGGCGGCACCTCGAAAGGGATCCTCCGCGACCCCGCCCGCCACGCCGCGATCAGGGCCGGGATCAAAGAATTTCTCGAACAATCCCGCTGGCAGGTGACGGGCGAGGCTGAGAGCCCTATAACCGGCGCCGACGGCAACCGCGAGTTTCTGATCGCGGCCCGCAATCCAGCCAGCGACCCGGCCAACGCGCCGGGATGAGGATCGAATGACCGAACAGGTGACGATCGCCAGCTTGGGCGCGCGCGGCGACGGGGTGACGGCCCAGGGGCTGTTTGTCGCCTATGCCCTGCCGGGTGAAGAGGTGAGCGTCGAGCCGATGGGCGACCGCGCCCGGCTGGTCGAGGTCGAGTCGCCCGCCGTGACCCGCATCCAGCCTGCCTGCCCGCATTTTACCGAGTGTGGCGGCTGCGTGATCCAGCACGCCTCCGACCGGCTGGTGGCCCAGTGGAAGACCGGGATCATCCGCGCCGCCCTGGCCGCGCGCGGGATCGAAGGCGTCGAGATTCGCCGGATGATCACCTCGCCCCCTGCCGCGCGCCGGCGCATCACCGTGACCGCGAGGCGGACCAAAAAGACCATCCAGATCGGCTTTCACGCGCCCAATAGCGAGCGGATCGTGCCGATCTCGGCCTGTGTCGTGGCGCGGCCCGAACTGGTCGACATGCTCCCCCGGCTCGAAGAACTGGTGGCCATCGCCGCCAGCCGCAAGGGCGAGGTCCGCCTCGCGCTGACGCTCACCGATGGCGGCGTCGATCTGGCGATCTCCGAGGCCAAGGAGATCGACGGCCCCGGGCGCGCCCTGCTGGCCGGGGCGGCGAACCGGGCCGCCCTGGCGCGGCTCAGCTGGAACGGCGATGTGGCGCTCGAGCGTACGCCCGCCACCGTCCGGATGGGCAGCGCCGTGGTGCATCTGCCCCCCGGTGCGTTTCTGCAGGCCACCGCCGAGGGCGAGGCGGCGCTGGTCGTCGCCGTCAGCGAGGCGGTGGGCGATGCACGGCGCATCGTCGATCTCTATGCGGGGGTCGGAACCTTTGCCCTGCCGCTGGCCGAGCGGGCCGAGGTGACGGCATTCGAGGGCGACCACGGCGCGGTTGCGGCGCTCGACCGGGCCTGGCGCGACGCGCCCGCCATTCCCGCGGTGGCGGCGGCGCGGCGCAATCTGGTGCAGCGCCCGCTTTTGCCCGCCGAGCTGACCCATGTGGAGGCGGTGGTGATCGACCCGCCGCGCGCCGGGGCCCGGATGCAGTTTGAATACCTGGCCAAGGCTTCGGTGCCCCGCATCGCCTCGGTCAGCTGCAACCCCGCGACATTTGCCCGCGATGCCCGTATCCTGATCGAGGGGGGCTACCGACTCGACTGGATCCAGCCGGTCGACCAGTTCCGCTGGGCCGCCCATATCGAGCTCGCCGCACAGTTTTCGAGGATATGATCATGACCACGCATTCCTTTGTTCTGATCCACGGCGCCTGGCACGGCGCCTGGTGCTGGGAGGCGGTCGCCGCCCTGCTCACCGCCCGCGGGCACCGGGTTGATCTGGTCACCCAGACGGGGCTGGGCGAAAAGGCGCATCTGATCACCGGGGACATCACGCTTGAAACCTTTGTCACCGATGTGGTCGAGGCGCTCGAGGCCGGGGATCATCAGAACGCGGTGCTGGTCGGCCATTCCTTTGGCGGGGTCGCGATCATGGGGGCGGCCGAACGCGCGACGCGGCGGATCCGGCGCCTGATCTGCCTCGACTCGCTGGTCGTGGATGGCGGGCAGGCGCCCTTTGACCTGTTGCCCGAGGATGTGGTTGCCGAACGCCGGCGACTGGCCCAGGAGAGCAGCGGCGGCGTCTCGATGCCGGTGCCCGAGCCGTCGGCCTTTGACGTGACCGACCCGGCCGAGGGCGCCTGGGTCGCCCGGCATCTGACCCCGCACCCCTTTGGCACCTATGCAACACCCCTGCCGGTGACCGGCGAATTGGGCGCGGGCCTGCCGATCGACTATATCTATTGCAACGGGCCGCTCTATCGCCCGGCCATCGCCTCGCATGACAAGGCCCGGCAAAAGGGGTGGCGGATGCACCCGCTGTCGACCACGCATGACGCGATGATCACCGCCCCCCACGCCCTGGCCGAGATGTTGCTGGAGATTGCCGACAGTCCCTGTTGAAGGCCGGATTTGCGCCCATGAGCTATGTGATCTTTGATGTCGGGCGGGTGCTGATCGAATGGGACCCGAGGCGGCTGTACCGCCAGTTGCTGCCCGACGAGGCGGCGGTGGACCATTTCCTCACCCGTATCTGCCCGCCCGAATGGAACCTGGAACAGGATCGCGGGCGGCCCTGGGCCGAGGCGGTGGCGGTGCAATCGGCAAGACATCCCGACCATGCCGATCTGATCGCGGCCTGGGACCGGCGCTGGAGCGAAACCGTGCCCGACGCGATCTGGGAGACGGCGGCGCTGTTCGGCCGGCTGAGGGCGCGCGGCGTGCCGGTTTATGGCCTGACCAATTTCAGTCAGGAGAAATGGCCGCTGGTGGTGGACAGGTTCAGCTTTCTGTCAGACTTCGACGATGTGGTCGTCTCGGGCGAGGTCGACCTGGTCAAGCCGGACCCGGCGATCTATCGCCTGTTGCTGGCGCGCAACGGGTTGCGCCCGGAGCAGGGCCTCTTCATCGACGACAGTGCGGCAAACATCGGCGCGGCGGCGGGGCTGGGCCTTGGCACGCATCATTTTCAGGGCGCCGCGGAACTCGCCCGCGATCTGACCGCGCGCGGGCTTATCTGAGGCCGGTTGCAGCCCCGGCCCCATGGCGTTGCAACATCCCCTGTGGACAAGTCGCGCCCCGCCGCGCTTATCACAATTCTGAAACCAATCCGTCGCGGAACCGATAAGAAACATCCGTACCTGTTGTCCGACGCAGCAGTCGGAGGCGGCATGATTCTGGAAATCCGCGAACTTACCAAAAAGTTCGGGCCCAACACCGCTGTGGACACTGTTTCGTTCCAGTTGGAAAAGCCGCAAATGGTCGGGATCATCGGGCGCTCGGGCGCCGGGAAATCGACCCTGCTGCGCATGATCAACCGGCTGACCCCGGCCTCCGAGGGGAAAATCGTCTTTGAAGGGCGCAACATCCTCGACCTGAAAGGCCGCGAGAAACGCCGCTGGCAGTCCGACTGCGCAATGATCTTTCAACAGTTCAACCTGGTGCCGCGCCTGGACGTGATGACCAATGTGCTGCTGGGGCGGCTCAACCATCACTCGGCCCTGGGCGCCATGCTGCGCCTGTTTTCCCGGCAAGAGCGGCTGCAGGCGCTGCAGGCGCTCGACCGGCTCGACATCGTCGAACAGGCGATCAAGCGGGCCGAAGCCTTGTCGGGCGGGCAGCAACAGCGCGTGGCCATCGCCCGCGCGCTGACCCAGGACCCCAGGATCATTCTGGCGGATGAGCCCATCGCCTCGCTCGATCCGCTCAACGCCAAGATCGTGATGGAGGCGCTGCGCCAGATCCACGACCAGGACGGGCGCACCATCATCTGCAACCTCCACACGCTCGACACCGCGCGCACCTATTGCGACCGGGTGATCGGCATGCGCGCGGGCAAAATCGTCTTTGACGGCCCCTCTGCCGCGCTGAGCGAGGAGGCCGCCCGCGAGATCTATGACGCCGGTGACGGGTTTGACGAGGCGACCACCTCGACCAGCCTGACCGGTGCGAAAGTTTCCCCGCCATCGGTCGCTTTGGCCGGGTGAGGGGATCACAGCCGGCCCCAGGGGCCACCCACTAGGCATGTAACAAGGGATCGACCCATGAACCTGATGAAAATCGTCGCGGCCGCCGCCGCAGCCGCCGTGCTGGCCACCCCGGCACTGGCCGAAGAGATCAAGGAATTCCGCATCGGCATCCTTGGCGGTGAAAACGCCCAGGACCGGCTGAAAAGCCATGAGTGTCTGCGCGAGAAAACCGAAACCCTGCTCGGCGTGCCGACCAAGCTGTTTGCGCCTGCCGACTATAACGGCGTGATCCAGGGTCTGTTGGGCGGCACCATCGACATGGCGTGGCTGGGCGCCTCGGGCTATGCCAAGACCTTCCTCGAAGACCCGGACGCGGTCGAGCCGGTGCTGGTCAAGGTCAATGTCGACGGCGGCTATGGCTATTACTCGATCGGGTTCGCCCGCAAGGATGCCGAGATCGGCAATCTCAAAGACATGAAGGGCAAGGTTTTCGGGTTTGGCGATCCGAACTCCACCTCGGGCTACCTGATCCCCTCGATCGAGATCCCCGAAGCCACCGGCGCCACGATGGACTCGGGCGACTATTTCGGTGAGGTCAAGTTCACCGGCGGCCACGAGCAGACCATCGTCGCCGTCGCCAATGGCGACATCGACGGCGGCGTGACCTGGGCCGATGGCCTGGGCAGCTGGGAAGACGGCTTTAACTCGGGCGCGCTGCGCAAGGCGGTCGATGCCGGCCTGATCGACATGAATGATTTGGTCGAGATCTGGCGCTCGCAGCCGATCCCCGAAGGCCCGGTCGTGCTGCGCAAGGCCCTGCCCGAACGCGTCAAACTCGACATGACCGCGCTGATGGCGTCGCTGAAAACCGCCGATCCCGACTGTGCCTATGGCGTGATGGCCGGCGATGCGCAGGGTTTCCAGCCGATCAACCACTCGGCCTATGAGATCATCGTTGAAGCGCGCAAGCGCAAGCAGTAATCGCCGCGACAGATCAGGGAGCCCGGGCCCGTCCCGGGCTCCCGCCTCAATATCAGCAGGCCCCCCATGACCACACTCGCCGAAATCAACGCCCGGTATGCGCGGATGGACCGCTCGAAAAAGGCGTATTCGACGATCCTGTTCCTGGTGTTCGTCGCGGTGCTGGTCGGCGGGTTCCGCCAGGTCGACAGCCTGAATGCCGGCGGGTTCTGGGACGGGCTGCCGCAGATCCTTGACTTTCCCGCCGCCGTGCTGGGCGAGGCCTGGGAGGATCGCGCGGGCATTCCCGCCCTGCTGGTCAAATACTTCCCCGCCCTGATCGAGACGCTGAACATCGCCGCCGTCTCGACCCTGTTCGGCGGGCTCGGCGCGCTGGTGCTCTCGCTGATGGCGACGCGCTGCCTCGCGCTCTGGCCCCGGCTGGTGCCGGTCTGGCGCACCATCCTCGACATCATGCGCGCGGTCCCCGATATCGTGATCGCGCTGGTGCTGATCTATGTGCTGGGCGGCGGCCCGGTGCCGGCGATGATCGCCATCGCCTTCCATACGGTGGGCGCGCTGGGCAAGCTCTTTTCCGAGGTCAACGAAAACGCCGACATGAAACCGGTCGAAGGGGTCGCGGCCACGGGTGGCGGCTGGATCCAACAGATGTGGTTCGGTGTGATCACCCAGGTCGCGCCCAATTACATGAGCTATTTCCTGCTGCGCTTCGAGATCAATGTGCGCGCGTCTGCCATCCTCGGCTTCGTCGGCGCGGGCGGCATCGGCTATGACCTGCGCAACACGATCTCGTGGGGGCAGGGCCAGTTCGACGACGCGGCGGCGATCTTTGCTCTCCTGTTTTTCTCGATCGTGCTGATCGATCAGCTTTCCTCGTATCTGCGCGAAAAGCTGACCGGCCACACGCTGTTGCTGAGGTCGTAGCATGGCCATCGCGGGCGGCGCCGTTCACCAGGAAGTCGAGCGCTTCATGCGCCGCAAGCAGATCTTTGGCCTTTTGATCCCGCTGGGGATCATCGCCTATCTGGTCTATGCCCATTTCGCCTTTGACGTCAGCGGCCTGATCGACCGGGCAAAGCCCGAGCGCGCGCTGACGCTCATCTCGGACATGTTCACCCACAAGGTGGTGGTGACCAAGGACAACCGGGGCGGCGACATCTCGGTCGCGGTGGAGGGCGAGCGGACATCGACCTATGACACGCCCCCCGAATGGGCCCGGGTGCAAGGCGACACGGCCGATATCGATCTCGGCGACGGCTACAGCGTCCAGTTCCTGCCCGACGAGACGCTGTTCCATGTGCCCGATTACGGCACCATCCGCCTCACCGCCGACCGGCGCAAGGGGATCGAGGCCACCTATCCCCGGGGCAAGGCCCCGCCGGACTGGGCCTCGGCCAGCAAGACCCGCTTCGATGCCCGCCCGGGCGGGCGCCGCCTTGTGGCGACCAAGGCCCGGTTCGAGGCGCACAGGAGGTTCTGGGGCTGGGAGGAGTTCTTCTTCACGGTCAACAATCCGCTCTATGGCAAAAGCACGCTCGAGGTGGTCCGGACAGCCCTGTCGCCCGACCGGATCGACCCCGAGATCAGCAATCTGCACTTCATCACCCGCAGCTTTCTGGGCAACGAGACCTGGCTGCACCGGGATGTGATCGTGGCCCTGTACGAAACCATCCTGATGGCGTTTCTGGGCACCGCCATGGCGGCGATTGCCGCGCTGCCGCTGGCCTTTCTGGCGGCGCGGAACTTCACCCCCAGCCAGGCCGGCAGATTCGGGTTGCGCCGGCTGTTCGACTTCTTCCGCGGGGTGGACGGGCTGATCTGGACGATCCTGCTCAGCCGCGCCTTCGGCCCCGGCCCGATGACCGGCACGCTGGCGATGGGGGTGAGGGACACGGGCACCTTCGGCAAGCTGTTCTCCGAGGCGCTGGAGAATGTCGACAACAAACAGATCGAGGGCGTGGAGTCGACCGGCGCCGGGCCGCTGCAGCGCTATTCCTTCGGCGTGATCCCCCAGATCCTGCCGGTGCTGATCAGCCAGTCGCTCTACTATCTTGAATCCAACAGCCGCTCGGCAACGGTGATCGGGGCGATCGTGGATGCCGGAATCGGAATCCTGCTGATCCAGGCGATCAATACCCATAAAGATTGGGAGAACGTCACCTATTACGTGGTGCTGATCATCCTGATGGTGACACTGATGGACCGCGTCTCAGGCTGGCTCCGCCGTCGCCTGATCGCGGGAACACCCGCGTAACGCCGGCCAGGTTCCGCGCAAAGTCTCAAGCCAGAACCAGCCGGACATGCCCGTCAAAGACGGGCCGGGAGGGGGGCCCCCTCCCGCTGCGCGTGCCGCGCGGATGTGAGGGGGGTTGTGGGGTGAGACGGCTCTCCCCGCGGTGCAGGCGCTGCGAGGGCGGTGGGGGCACTAGCCCCTGGCGCAGCCGGCCGTGGGGGGG
>JBCCHW010000063.1:0-16384 GCA_039028555.1 Pseudomonadota bacterium
CTCGGCCGTGAGCGTCTCGTCGCCCTTGGTCTTGAGGACTTCCTTGTTCACTTCCATTTCGCGGAAGGGCCAGAGCTGGGCATTGGACGAGGGGACAAACGGCCCCATTCCGATCAGCGCGAGGTTGTCGCGGGCGACCTGCACCTCTTCGTCATCGCCGAGGCGGCCATAGGTCATGAAGAAATACATGATCTTGGCTTTCAGCGTCGCGTCGAGTTCCGGGCGCCAGGCCATCGGGTCCGAGGCGATCAGGGGCGAACGCCAGATCTCCTTGATATTGGCGGCCAGTTCCGGCTTTGCCTTGGCCAGGCGCTGATAGAGCGCGACGTTGTTGGCGACGGCGGCGTCAACCAGCTGGTTCGCGGTCGAGATCAGGTTCGACTCGTGGTTGGCGTTGCGCACGGTCTTGAAGCATTGCTTGGGGTCGACGCCTTCCTTGGCAAAGATGAACGTCGTGGGGACCAGAAAGCCCGAGGTCGAGTTCGGATCGCCGATGCCGAAGTTGAGCGAGCCATCGCACTTCATCACGTCTTCGTAGGTCAGGCCCGAATCCTTGTGGGTGACCATGATCGACCAATAGCCCTGATCGCCATTGGCTTCGGTGGTCTGGGCGAAAACCTCGGCCCCGGCGCGGTCGACCGCGACCATGCCCGATTTGTTGCCGTACCAGCCGACATCGACCTTGTCGAAGCGCATGGCCTCGATGACACCGGCATAGTCCGAGGCAAAGAACGGCTCGACCGGGATGCCAATCGACTTTTCGAGGTCTTTGAGCATCGGGCCCCACTTCTCGCGCTGGGCCGAGGAGCTTTCGGTCGAGAGGATGCCAAAGGCGAGGGTATCGGGGTTGATGCGTTCGTCCGCGGCGCCCGGCAGGGCAAAGGCCACGGCAAGCGCAGCCGCGGCGAGTAGGGTGGTCTTCATCTCATCTCTCCTTGAGGGTGGGAAGGGTGTTATCCGGCAACCAGCCGGGGCGCGGGTTCAAAGTCATCCGCATCTGGCAGCACCAGTTCTTCGCTCGCCGCGCCATAGATCTCGCGCAGGAACTCGGTCGTGAGGTCGCGGCTGGGCCCGTCAAAAACGACACGGCCGTCGCGCATCGCGATGGTGCGCGGGCAATAGCGCCGCGCGTATTCAACCTGATGGAGCGACACCAGAACGGTGATGCCGTCCTGGCGGTTGACGGTCGAGAGGATGCCCATCACGCGCTTGGCCGAGGCCGGGTCGAGCGAGGCGATAGGCTCGTCCGCCAGCAGGACCTTGGCGCCCTGCACCAGCGAGCGGGCGATGGCGGCGCGCTGTTGCTGCCCGCCCGACAGGGTCGTGGCGCGCTGGCGTGCGGTGCGCGCAATCCCGACCCGGTGCAGCGCCTGCATCGCGCGTTTCTTTTCGTCGCTGGTGAAAATCCCGAGGGTGGCCCGAAGTTTCGGAATGCGGCCCAGCAGGCCGACCAGCACATTGACCAGCACGCTGAGCCGGGGAACCAGGTTGAACTGTTGGAAGACGACGCCGATCTCGGTTCTCGACAGGGCCAGATCCTTGCCCAGGCGCCCGCCTTTCTGGATCGTGCGGCCCTGTACCGAAACCTGGCCGCCGGTCTTGCCGGAATCGGCGCGCAGCAGCCCGGAGATATGGCGGATCAGCGTTGATTTGCCCGAGCCCGAGGCGCCGATCAGCGCCACCATCTCGCCCGGTTCGATCGCGATGGAAACATCATCGAGCGCCTTGGCGCCGCCCCTGAATGTCTTGGAAATGCCCGATACTAGAATTGCTGACATCGCTCCCCCTTCGCACGCACCCGTCTAGCGTTGAAAAGAAACAGTTATGTGTCTCTAGCGTTGTAGTTATGTGACATTGAGCCGGGCCGCGCGCCGGCACGCCGGCCGGTCGCGCGCGGCGACGGCTGAAAACCGGTGCGGTGATCCTGAGGCGCCGCGCGTGCTCGTTCGGGGCGCGGATTCCGGCTCAGCGCGGTCGCGGCACGCTGGGTGCGGCCGCGCCGATATGGCCCCGCCTCGAAGGAGGGGGCCCTTCAAGGCGGGGTTTTCTGCAGGGGAGGGTCCTGCAAAACGGGGGTATTACATCGACGCGGCGAGCCTTTCGGTCGTCGGCTGGCGGGGGTTTTCTTCCATCAGAATCCGCGCGCTTGTCGGATCTTAGAGCGCAGCAGTGCTGACCTCTGCCTTGATCGGCTCGCCCTCGACCAGAACGGTGAAGCTGCCGTGCGCCACCGCATCCCGGCCGCTCATGCCTTCGGGCAGGGACAGCATGCACAGGCCAATGGCCGCGCCGGTGCTTTGGCCCCAGGCGCCCGAGGTGACATGGCCCACGATGGCCCCGTCGCGCAGAACCGGTTCATCGCCGTGCAAGAGCGGCTTGGGATCGGCAAGCTTGATCGAGCAGAGGAAGGGGCCCTCGCCCTCGGCCCGGCGCGCCAGATAGGCGTCGCAGCCGATGAACGGGGTCGATTTGCGGGTCTTGCAGATAAAGTCCATGCCCAGCTGATGCGGGGAATCGGTGTATCCGATGTCGTACCCCCAGCGCATAAAGCCCTTTTCCAGGCGCATGGCGTTCAGCGCCTCGTTGCCGATCAGGCGAAGGCCCAGGCTCTCGCCGGCTTGCATCAGGACCTCGAAGACATATTCGGCAAAGTCCGGGGTGATGAAGATCTCCCACCCCATCTCGCCAGAGAGCGAGAGCCGTTGGGCAAACACGTCGGTGCAGCCGATCTGAAACTGTCTGACGCTGTTGATCGGAAAAGCCCGGTTCGAGCAGTCGACATCGCTGACCGCCTGCAACAGCCGGCGGCTGTCGGGGCCCATGATCCCCAGGACACCAAAGGACGCGGTCGCATCGCGCAGGCGCACGTCTTCGCCGGGCTCGATCAGGTCGCGCAGATGCAGATAGTCGCGGTGGCGATGCGGTGCGGCGCTCATCACCATAAAGCTTTCGTCCGCGTGGCGCGCGACGGTGAGGCTGCTTTCGATTCCGCCCAGTTCGTTCAGCATCAGCGTATAGGCCACGCGGCCCGTATCCATCGCCATGTTGCTGGTGCAGGCGCGCTGGAGCAGGCTTTCCGCGTCGCGCCCCTCGACCATCAGTTTGCCCAGCGTCGAATAGTCGATCATCGCGACGCGTTCGCGGGCGGCCCTTTGCTCTTGGAGCGCATGGGTGAACCAGTTCTGGCGGCCAAAGCTGTGGTGGCACTCCGGGTCGACCTCGCCGGGTGCGAACCAGGCCGGGCGCTCCCAGCCCTGGACCTCGTTGAAATGGGCGCCATGGGCCTTCATCTGGTGGTGGAAGGGGGAGCGGCGCAGGTTGCGGACCGTCTGGCGCTGGCGGTTGGGCCAGCGCGTGGCATAGGTCTGGACCAGCGTTTCGGGGCAGCGTTTGTGCAGATAGGGGTCGCGGGTCTGGAACGCCTCGCACCGTTTTGGATCCATCTCGCTCAAGTCGCTCGCCGAATGCCCGTCGACGATCCACTGCGCGAGCGCGCGCCCGGCGCCAGCACCTGACTGGATCCCGGTGGCATTCGCGCCGCCGAGCATGAAGTAGTTTGCGATGTCCGGCGCCGGGCCCAGAACGAAATGATCGTCATGGGAAAAGCTCTCGGGCCCGTTGAAAAAGGTCTCGATCCCGGTTTCCTTCAACACGGGCACCCGGTTCATCGCCAGCTCCAGCACTTCGGCGACGTCATCGTCGACAAAGGGCAGGATGTCGAACGCGAAATCCTCGGGAATGCCTTTCGTCGCCCAGGGTCTCGAATGGAAATGGGCAAAGCCGAACAGGATCCGGCCCGCATCCTCCTTCCAGTATGTCCGGTCGCCATACGATCGCAGCACGGGCAGGTCGTCTGGCAGACCCCTGATCGCCTCGGTGATCAGGTAGTAATGCTCGCAGGCATGAAGTGGCACTCCGACCCCGTTACGGGCCCCCAATTCACGCAACCACATGCCTGCGCAGTTCACGACCACATCCACGCTGATCGTGCCCTGATCGGTGCTGACTTCGACCGCTTTCCCCTCGCGTGTCAGCACCTCATTGACTTTGATGTTCTCGAAAATCCTGGCCCCGCGCATCTGTGCGCCATGGGCCAGCGCCGTTGTCAGACTTGTCGGGTTGGCGGTGCCGTCATTGGGCACATAAAGCCCGCCGATCACACCTTCGGGGTTCATGAGCGGCCAGCGCTCGGTAATCTCGGGCGCCTCCATCATCCGCGTCTCGACCCCGCAGCGCCGGGCGAAATCCGCCTTGCGCTTCAACTCGGACATCCGCTCGTTGTTCAGCGCGATCGAGATCGAACCGGTGCGGCGATAGCCCGGATCGTGCCCGGTATCCTGGGCGAGTTCCTCAAGCAGCTCGATCCCGTATTTCGCAAACCCGGTGCTGGCGCGCGTCGCATGCAGTTCGCCGACAATGCCCGGCGCATGCCATGTGGTGCCCGAGGTGAGCTGTTTGCGTTCGAGCAGGACAATGTCGGTCATGCCGAGTTTTGCCAGGTGATAGGCGACCGAACAGCCGTGGATTCCGCCACCGATAATGACGGCCTGTGCGCTGGAGGGAAGGGGGCTTTGCATCGTCATCTATCCACTCGGCTCGTTATGATCGCGGGCGGTGGCGCAGTGCGCCCGGACAGGGCCGGGACAGGGCCTGGCGAGGCCGGTTCCGGGCTGGGAGTCATGGCCGGGCTGCGGGGTCCAGCCGAGTGACCGCGTGCGCCTTTGGCAGAAGTGTGCCGAGCCTTGAACCTCACATGTCCTCCAAGATTTTATGCCCGAGAAACTGCATCCTTGGTATATACCAGATTCTTGGTATAGTCCAGTTTTCTGGTATATACCAGCCCTTTGGTATAGACCAACGCAAAAAAATGATGTTATTGGGACAGTATGACCGATACGGATGTTGCGAAAAGTGAGAATATTTCGCCCTTCAACGGGTTGTGGATCACCTCCACAGAAAGATCCGTTCCGGCGAATTGGCCGCGCACGCACCGCTGCCGTCGGAAAGAGCGATCGCCGAGGAGTATGGCATCAGTCGCATGACCGCGCGACGGGCGCTGATTGCGATGGAAACCGAAGGGCTGGCCTATAGCCTCAGACGCCGCGGACGGTTTGTTTCGCCCCATCGCCTGACCTATAATGTCGGTACGACAATCAGTTTTCTGGCCGAGAGCAATGAAAAATCGCTGGGGCTGGAGGTCGAGGTGATCTCAACCGAAGTGATCCCGGCCGACGCAGACATTGCCGAGAAACTTGCGATCCCGCCTGGCGAGGACATTTACAGGTATCTTCGCCTGTTCAGGCTCAAAGGACATCCGTCATTCATCGAGTATGAGTATTCGGCGGTGCGCCATTTTCCGGGCTTCTTCGATCATGACATGACGCAGTCGACGACCCTGCTGATGGAGAGGGAATACAACATGCCGGCGGAATCCGGCGATATTGTCGTCAAGATGCGCGCGCTGACCGACACCGAGTCGGAACTGCTCGGCTTGCTGAAATATCACGTGGGAATGCAGCTGGAGCAGACCATCCACACCCCCAAAGGCGTCCCCATTTTCTACAGTCGGCAGCTTTGGCGCGGAGAGTTGGCCGAGTTCACCGCGCATGCCGCCGTTCGGGCGCAGGGTGAGGCATCCGGCTAGCCGACCTTCTCGAGGCCTGGCCGGCGCCGGCGCGGGGGCCATGAGACTTTGCTAAGAACCTGAAAAAAAGCCGCAAACCGCCCGGCGCAGCCTGCGGATCGCTTGTGGTCTGCCAAGCGCTGGTAAGTGATGAGTTTCTGGTCTATACCAATTTCACAACCGGTGAAGGCTATTCTTGATGGATCAGAACGAGCTTGACGAGGGCACCGCCGCCCCGGCCTTCCAGAAGGTTCTCGATCATCTGCGCGATCAGATCAGCGCCGGCGCGCTGAAAGAACACGCCGCCTTGCCGTCGGAGCGGACGCTGGCGAAAGACTTTAACATCAGTCGGATGACCGCCCGGCGCGCCCTGGTGGCGCTGGAAATGGAGGGCGTGGCCTATAACTCAAAGCGCCGGGGGCGCTTTGTGTCGCCGAAACGGCTGACCTACAACATCGGCAGTGTCGTGAGTTTCAAGGCCGATGCCGACCAATTGGGCATCGAACTGAAGATCGAGGTGATCTCGGCGGAACAGATCCCCGCCAGCGCCGAGTTGAGCGCGGCGCTCTCGGTGCCTGAGGGCGAGGCGCTTTACCGCTATACGAGGCTGTTCAGGGCGAACGGTCATCCGACCTTTGTCGAGGAAGAGATCGCCGTGGCCCGGTACTTTCCCGGTCTGCTCGATCATGATCTGCGGCAGTCGACCACCCTGTTGATGGAACGCGAATACGACATGATCTCGCATACCGGCGATATTGTCATTCGGATGCGGGGGCTAAAGGAACAGGAGGCCATGCTGCTCGAACTGCCCAGCTTTCAAGCGGGGATCGAGTTGAAGCAGATCACCTACAGCCCGGACGGCATCGCCTTTTTGTTTGCCCGCCAGATGTGGCGTGGAGAGCTGGCCGAGTTCACCGCGCACGCAATGGTCACCAGGCCAACTGCATCGCTCTGACGGGGCGGGCCTGCGCCCGTGCCCGGTCGAGCAAGCAGCCAATCAGCGCCGCCCGTCATGCCGCGCCGGGTCCCGGCAGTGCCCGGCCCGCCCCGATGCGCGCGACAGCGCCGGGGCCGCGCGCGATGGTGGCAGATCAGAACCCTTTGATCGCTTGAAAATAGTAATGTTATAACATAACAAACAGAATGAGCCGCGTATCAGGCCGGCCGTGAAGAACATGGAAACCAAGGCTGTACCGAGGGGCATGCCTGATGCTGGTGATCGGAGTTGATCCGGTCCCGGAATAGCAGGTCATGCAAGACCAGCGCTGCCCGCCGGCCAGCCAGGACGAACAGATCTACGAGGCTTGAATGATCCAAGAGCAAACCCGCCTTCCGGTAACCGTTCTTTCCGGATTTCTGGGCGCGGGCAAGACCACGCTTCTGAACCGTGTCCTGAACAATCGCGACGGGCGGCGCGTGGCTGTCATCGTCAATGACATGTCGGAAGTGAACATCGACGCCGATCTGGTGCGCGCCGATACCGAGCTGAGCCGGACCGACGAGACCCTGGTCGAGATGTCGAACGGCTGTATCTGTTGCACCCTGCGCGACGATCTGCTGGCCGAGGTGCGCCGCCTGGCGGCGGATGGGCGCTTTGACTCTCTGCTGATCGCGTCGACGGGCATCTCGGAGCCTCTTCCCGTTGCCGCAACCTTTGAGTTTCGCGACGAGGAGGGGGAGAGTCTCGCCGATGTCGCGCGCCTCGACACGATGGTCACGGTGGTCGACGCGGTCAATCTGCTGAAAGACTTCGCCAGCCACGATTTCCTGCGCGACCGCGGCGAGGATCTGGGCGAGGAGGACGACCGCACGCTGGTCCACCTGCTGACCGATCAGATGGAATTCGCCGATGTGATCGTGCTCAACAAGGTCGACGATGCCCAGCCCACCCAGGTCGATGCCGCGCGCAAGATCATCCGCAGCCTGAACGCCGATGCCAAGATCATCGAGACAAACCATTCGGACGTGCCCGCGGGCGCGATCCTGAACACCGGGCTCTTTGACTTTGAAAAGGCCCATGAGCATCCGATGTGGGCCAAGGAACTCTATGGCTTTGCCGATCATGTGCCCGAGACCGAGGAATACGGCGTCGCAAGCTATGTCTACCGCGCGCGCCGCCCCTTTGTGCCCGAGGCGGTGCTCGATGTGCTGAAAGGCAAGCTGCCGGGCGTCATCCGGGCCAAGGGGCATTTCTGGATCGCGACGCGCCCGGATTGGGTGGCGGAGTTCTCGCTGTCGGGCGTGCTTTCCTCGATCACGCCGCTGGGCACCTGGTGGGCGTCGGTGCCACAGGAACACTGGCCCGATCACGAGTCGGCCCGAAGCTATGTCGCCGATCACTGGGTCGAGCCCTGGGGCGACCGGCGCCAGGAGATCGTGTTCATCGGCGCCGGGATCGACTGGCCGGACCTGAAAGCCCGGCTGGATGCGGCGCTGGTGCCCGAGGAGCAGGCCGCGTCGCTGGAAACATTGCCGGACCTGCCCGACCCGTTCCCGGTCTGGCGCAATGCCGGGGCCGAAGGATGAGCATTCAGCAGCCGATCCTCTCGGACTCTCATGCGCGGATCGGGATTGTCGAGGACCCCGAAGGTCTGAGCGCCATCCGCCGGCCCGGCTACCCCGCCGTGATCTGGCAGCGCAGCCCCATGGCGCGCTTTCAGACCTGGATCGACGGGCTCGACCCGCAGCACCTGCCCAGTACCCGGACAACGCTGCGCCCCAATGCGGTGCCCAACGCGCTGGAGCATCTCTGCAACGCCGCCGGGACACCGGACTGCGAGGAACGCGCCTGTCTGGTGGGCGATATCTCGGCACTTGCCTATGTCTTTGCCGAGGTGATGCAGGCCGATTTTCTGTTGATGCGGCTTGATATCGTGACCACCAATGCCTGCCGGCGCTTTCATATCGATGCGGTGACCGCGCGCCTTGTGTGCACCTATCGCGGCACGGGCACCCAGTACGGACTGGCATCCAATGGCGAGGAGCCGGGCGATATCTCGACCGTGCCGACCGGGGCGCCGATCGTTCTGCGCGGGACCAACTGGCCGGTCACGCCGCCTTGCGGCTTTCTGCACCGCTCGCCTCCGATCGAGGGCAGCGGTGAGACGCGTCTGGTGCTCGTCCTCGACCCTGTCGACAGCGCAGACATCGAAGAAACTCATCACTCAATGCACTGAACAAGAACACAAAGGGAGATCGATATGAAAACACGCGCAGCCATTGCATGGGAGCCGAACCGCCCGCTCGAGATTGAAGAGATCGACCTGGAAGGCCCGAAGGATGGCGAGGTGCTGGTGCGCATCGTCACCACCTCGCTTTGCCACACGGATGTCTTCACCCTGTCGGGCGAAGACCCGGAGGGCCTGTTCCCCTGTATCCTGGGGCATGAGGGCTGTGGCGTGGTCGAGGAAGTGGGCAAGGGCGTCACCTCGGTCAAGCCGGGGGATTATGTGATCCCGCTTTATGTGCCCGAAGACCCCGAATGCCCGTATATCAAATCAGGCAAGACCAACCTGTGTCAGACCATCCGCAAGACCCAGGGCGCCGGGCTGATGCCCGACGGGACATCGCGCTTTTCCTACAAGGGCAAGCAGATCCTGCACTATATGGGCACCAGCACATTCAGCGAATACACGGTTCTGCCCGAGATTTCGGTGGCCAAGATCTCGCAGGATGCCCCGCTGTCGAAAGCCTCGGTCATGGGCTGCGCGGTGCCGACCGGGATGGGCGCGGTGCGCAACACCGCCAAGGTCGAAGCCGGCGCCAGCGTCGCGGTTTTCGGGCTGGGCGCGGTCGGCATGGCGGTGATCCAGGGCGCGGTGATGAACGGCGCCTCGCGGATCATCGGCATCGACACGAACCCTGCAAAGTTCCCGCTTGCCCAGGCTCTGGGGGCGACTGAATTCGTGAACCCCGCCGATCTGACCGCGCCGATCCAGGACGTTCTGGTCGAGATGACCGATGGCGGCCTTGATTACACCTTTGAGTGTATCGGCAACGTCAATGTCATGCGCGCCGCGCTCGAGGCCTGTCACAAGGGTTGGGGTGAATGCACGGTGATCGGTGTTTCCGGTGCGGGGCAGGAGATCTCGACGCGCCCGTTCCAGCTGGTCACAGGCCGGGTCTGGCGCGGCACCGCCTTTGGCGGCGTTCTGGGCCGGAGCGAGCTGCCCGGCATGGTCGATGAGTGGCTGCGCGGCGATTTCAGCGTCGATCCCTATATCACGCACCACATGAAGCATGATCAGATCAACACCGCCTTTGATCTGCTGAAAGCGGGCCAGTCGATCCGCTCGGTCGTCCATTTCCGGCCCAGCGAGACGATGACGGTCAACACGCTGCCGGGCGATATCGTTCCGGACTAGGGCCGCCGCCGACAAAGGGCACGGATGCGCGGTATCGCGCGCCTCCGTGCAGTCCGCCCCGCCCGGCGGATCATTTTCGCCGATATCCGACCCCCGCCGGGGGCGCCGCTTCACAGGATTGTTGCCCCTGCGGGTCATTTGAATCGCGCAGTGACGCCCCATATCTCCCCCGACCGCCTCGTTTTGCAGGAGAGAGACCCGAATGGATATGCACGGATTGCGCGCCCCTCTTTTTGCCGCGGCCTTTGTTCTTGGCACGGCGGGTGCAGGCCTGGCGACGCCCGCGGATTGCTGCCTCGACAAAGAGGCAACGACCCCCTTGAAGACCGAGGTCATCGCCGACGGTCTGGATGAACCCTGGGCCATGGCCTTCCTGCCCGATGGCTCGATCCTGGTCACCGAAAAGCCCGGCGCGATCCGTCATATCGTTGCGGGAGAGGTCTCTGATCCGTTTGAGGGACTGCCCGAGATCGAAGCCATCAATCAGGGTGGCCTTATGGACATCGCGCTTGATCCCGATTTTGCGGAAAACGCGCTGATCTATTTCACCTATACCGAACCCTCGGCCGATGGCGGGGACTATGGCACCGCGGTGGCGCGGGCCAGGCTCGACCTTGCGGGGCAAAAGCTCGAGGATGTCGAGGTGATCTTCCGGGCGAGCGACAAAAGCTCCGGCGGGCGGCATTTCGGGTCGCGGATCCGCTTCAACCCCGACAAGACGATGTTCGTGACGCTGGGCGACCGGGGCACGCAGATGCGCGCGCAGGACCCGTTCGACCATGCAGGCTCGGTCATCCGCATCAATCGCGACGGGTCGGTGCCGGCCGACAATCCCTTTGCCGACGGGGCCGAGGCGCTGGCAGAGATCTGGTCGATCGGCCATCGCAACCCCCAGGGCGCGGCCCTGCACCCGCAGACCGGTGCGCTGTGGACCCTGTCGCATGGCGCGGCTGGCGGGGATGAGATCAACATCGCCGAGGCGGGCCTGAACTATGGCTGGCCGCTGATCTCCTATGGTTCGAACTATTCGGGTGCGCGCTTTGCCAAGGGGATTGCCGCCGAAGGGCTCGAGCAGCCGGTCTATTACTGGAACCCGTCGATCGCGCCGTCGGGGCTGACATTCTACAGCCACAGCGCGCCGCTGGTGCCCGATTGGCAGGGCCGCTTGCTGGCCGGGGCGCTGCGGGCCGAGCATCTGTCGGTGCTGACCCTGGACGGAGACAGTGTGGTGGCGGAAGAGCGCTACTTTGCCGATGAGTTCGGCCGCATCCGCGACGTCCGCACCGGGCCCGATGGCGCGGTATGGCTGTTGACCGACAGTTCCGACGGCGAGCTGATCCGCGTGACCCAGACGGTCGACTGAAGGTGACGCCGGTCTGATGAAAGACCGCCCGGCGGTGCGCAGCCACGGGCGGTAGCGGCGGCGGGGGCAGTGGCGGCAGCCTCTCGCGCCCATCGGCGGCCTTGCTCGAACGCTTTTACAGCGACGTTCCCCTGCCAGTTTGTGTTCTTTTATGGGCACGAAGCGCGCCCAAACGGCGGTTCTGGTCCTGACAGACACCTTTTTCCCTTTGAAAGCGGGCACAGCACGCGCCTTTCAAAAGTAATGCAATTGCCAAACTGCGGTCCCTTTTACCGGCTTATATCCGCGTCGGAGACTTCCACCACCACGCAGCCCACCGAGGAAAACGCAGCATGAAACGTCTTTGGAGCGCGGCACCGGGCGCCGTTATCGCCTGTTTTTGGATGCAGCCGACGCCGTCGCATGCGGGGCCGGACGCCTGCACAACCAGCTCTGACGGGACACAGGTCACCTGTAAGGGCAATCAGAGCAGCGGGATTTCGGCCGGCACCGATTTCCAGACCAGCGTGACGGATGTGATCGTCGAGAACCTTACCGCGCCGATCGCTCCGGCATCAGATACCGCGGCGATCGAATTCTCGCTGGACACCGGCGACACTGCGGATGACCGCAGCCTAGACATTGATGCCAGGCAAAAGATCACGACGCAGGGGAAAGACGCAAGCGGCATCGCGCTTACCAGCATCAGCGCCACCGGCGCAAACGGCGACGACACCGATAGCGGCAACGGCGATGGCGGTGCGGCCGGGCGCAACCTCACGCTGAACCTGATCGCCGACTCGCTGGAGACGAGAACGCTCACGACCGGGGACACCGAGAGTTTCGGCGTTCTCGTCAGCTCTCAGGCGGGTGCCGGAGGCTCGAACGAAACAAACAGCGACGACGATACCGGCGCGGGCGGAAACGGCGGAAACCTGGATGTGAATGTCCTGGGAGAGATTACCACCAATGTGCCCGACTCGCCGGCTGTCCTGGTTCAGAGCCTGGGCGGTGCCGCCGGCAAGACCGCGGGCGGCAGCGGCAGTGGCAACGGCAATAACGGCGGAAGTGCGGGCGATATCAGCCTGAATACCAGTTCCGACGGGCCGCTGACCGTCAAGACACTGGCCAAGAGCTCTGCGGGTTTCGAGGTCCGCTCGATCGCCGCCGATGGCAGCGACGGTGACGATCCCGCTGGGTCAAGCGAGGTCACGAATGCCGGCGCGGGCGGATTTGCCGGCACGATCACCATCGGCGCCAGCCCGGGAAATGTGGGTGTCGCCACGACGGCGATCACGACCAATGGCGATGACTCGCCCGGGATCATCGCCATCAGTCAGGGCGGCAATGCAGGCCGGCCCAGTGGTGTCGGCAACGGCAATCTGGGCGGCCCCGGTGGCAACATCACGCTTTATGAACTGGGGAGCGGGTCGATTACCACGCGCGGGGAAAAGTCGGGCGGCATTGTTCTGCAGTCCATCGGCGGTAACTCGACACCGACCGAAAACGAATCCCCGGCCATGCCCGGCGGGGTTGGTGGCGACATCACGGTCGGGGGAAACACCGATTTCGGGATTGCCAGCATCTCGACATCGGGCGGCGCCTCGGTGGGGCTCAGCATGATGTCCTCAGGCGGGAATGGCAGCTTGGGTTTCATTGACGCTGGGGGAGACGGCGGTGACGCTGGCAGACTGACTCTGAATGTCGGCAGTTCCCGGACGCCGGTCTTCACCGTCACGACCTAGGGCAAGAATGCGATCGGTATCGAGATGATCTCGATCGGGGGTCACGGGGGAGGAGCCGTGTTCCCCATTCCCGGCAATATTCTAGGCACGCCCGGGGGGCAGGGTGGTGCCGGTGGCGACATCACCGTCGGCTCTGCCGACGCCGCTCCGTTCGACATCACGACGGCTGGCGAAGGCGCACACGGATTGGTTGTCAGCACTGTCGGTGGCGATGGTGGCGATGGCAGTGAAGGACGAATTACCGGGCTCCCCGGGGGTGACGCCGGTGCCGGTGGGCCTGGTGGCTCGATTATCTGGGACAACCTGACGGGCAGCATCGTGACGAACCAGGACAACGCCTTTGGCATTTGGGTCGAGACCGTGGGAGGGAATGCGGGCAGTCCCGGCGCGGGCGGTCGGCGCAACGGCGCCTTTGCGGTTGGGGCGGAAAGCGGACTGATCGACATTACCAGTGATGTCGAGATCACGACAATTGGCGATGGCTCGCATGGTCTTGTGCTGGTCGGCCGGGGCGGGCAAGGCAGCGCCGGCGCGCTGGATCTGGGCGACTCCGACGAGAACGGTGGCGGGCCGGGCGGCATCAGCCAAGACATCACCCTGACGCAGGGGGGGAACATCACGACAGCGGGCGTCGCCGCGCACGGGATCACGGCGATGAGCACTGGCGGGGCCGGCGGTGCGGGGGTGAACGCGGTCGCGCAGCCCGACAATCAGGAGACACCAGGTGACGGAGGCGCGGGAGGCAACGCCGGCGACATCTCGATCACCGCGACCGGCGAGATCACCGTCTTTGGCGAGCAGAGCATCGGGATCTCTGCGCAGAGCATCGGCGGCGTGGGCGGGGCGCCGGCCATCTCGGATACCGGTGCCACCGGGACCAGGGGCAGCTTTGGCAATGCTGGCACCGTTACCGTCACGGCCAATGGCGCCATTCGCGCGCTGGGGGCGGAGTCGGTCGGCATCCTGGCGCAAAGCGGCACGATCGACGCCCAAAGCGGGCTGACCAGCAATGGCGGGAACGTCAACATCGAAGTCTCGGACGTTGTTTCGGCCTTTGGCAAGGACAGCTATGCCATTCTGGCCGCGAGCCAGGGCACCAAGGGAACGCTGTCGCTTACCATCAACGAAGGCGCGCGGGTGATCGCGGGGCTGTCGGCCGCCGGTGCGATCACGCTCTCGGGCGGTGACACGACAACCGGGCATACGCTGACCAACAATGGCGTGATCGCCAAGCCCGATGGCGAGTCGGGCACCGGCTATGCGGTGCAGAGGACCGGCGCCTCGCTGACGATCAACAACAATAGCGTTTTCGTAGGGTCCGTTTTGCTGGATGACGACTACGACAATGCCTTTAACAATGCCGAGGGCGCGGTGCTCGCCGTGGGGCGCGAGTTCAATCTGGGCAGCAAGGGCAGCGGGTTGACCAATTACGGCACGATCTCGCCCGGCGGCCTGAACAGGATCCTGACCAGCACCCATAGCGGTGTCCGGATCACGCAGGCAGGGACCCTTGCGACCGATCTCAACATGGGGATCCTGGGGCGCAATCGCGATGTCGACCAGATAGTGATCACAAAGAACGGCATCGATCTGACCGGTGAGGTGGTGCCCAATGTCACAGGCATCAATCTGGTCCGTGACAAACACAAGGACAGCCAGGTCATCATCAACTCGCAGGGCGATGGTCATCCGTTCGACAACAACGCGACGGTGCAAGACACCGCGACGGTCGATTATGGCCTCTCCATCACCCGATTTGACAACAATCAGACGCTGAGCCTTGACTATCAGGTCGATTACTCGGGCACGCGCAACGGGACGCTGGACCACGGCAGCACCAACATTCGCAATGCCGCGGATCAGCTGGACGGCTTTATCGCCTTTTCCGCCCTCGAGGAGAGTGAGGGGATCGAGATCCATGCCTTCACCGCCGGGCTCACCAATGATGTGCTGAATGCCGCCTCGCTGGACGAGCTCAACGACATCTACACCGAGTTTCTGCCCGAGGAAGCGGTTCTGGGCGTCGCGGTCAATCGCCAGGCGCTGGTGGATTTCCAGAACGGCCTGATGAGCTGCCCGGGCTTTGACGACGAGATCCCCGATTTCAACCGCCAGGGGGAATGCAGCTGGGGCTATGCCCGCGGCGGGCATTTCAGCCAGTCCGGCGGCTTTGACCGGCTGGACTATGACACCAACCGGTTCAGCTTTGCCGGCGGTCAGCAATACGAGCTGGGCGAGGGCTGGTTCGCGGGCTATGGGGTCAGCTATGACATCAGCTCGCTGAACGGCAGCGGGTTCGACGGCGATATCGACACCTTCCAGCTGGGCGCCGTGGCCAAGAAGGAGATCGGGAACTGGACCCTCAGCGGCCTGCTCTCGGGCGGGATGTATTTCAGCGACTTCGACCGCGAGGTGAACGGCAGCACCCTGGCCGGCAGCCCCGATGGCCGCTTCCTCGCGGCGCAGGGCCATGTGAGCTATCTGGTCGACCTGGACGACGGCCTCTATCTCAAGCCGACGGCCGGGGTGACGGCGATGCAACTGTGGCAGGACGGCTTTACCGAAAAGGGCGGGCTAGGCGCGGTGCGTGCCGACGCCTTTCAGGACACGCTGACCATGGCCAGCCCGGGGCTGGAATTCGGCCTCAACACCGACCTGTGGGGGGCGGAGTCACGCATCTATACCCGCGCCAGCGCCCTGGTGGTGCTGACCGGCGAGACCAGCGAGATCGGCTATGACTTTGTCAACCTGCCCGGCGGCGGCTCGGCCATCGAACAGGCGGACAAGACCTATTACAATCTGGGAGTGGCCGGGGATATCAACTTTAACGAGCAGCTGTCGCTGACGGTTTCCGGCAATGTCATGGCCTCGGAAAACAGCCGCGGCTACAGCGCCCTGGCCCGGCTGAGCTGGCATTTCTGACGCCAGCACGGGCCCGGGCAAAACCCGCTGCCCGGGTTCCCGGCGACACAAATGCCGGCGACGACGACCACGTCGCGGGGCCTGATGGCCTTCAGACCGGACCCCTGCGACAGGGAAGCTCATCGAGCCATTCCGATCCATTGCAACCCGGTAAAGACCACAGACCCTTGTTTGGCTCCTTGCCGCGCTGGATCAAAAGCACCTCGTTGTCACGCCAGCAGGCGATGCTGACACCCAGCACGGGAGAACGGGGGATTGGGGTTTGAGTGCTCATCCGATCGTGCTTACAGTGACGCCCATGTGCGGCCTTTACAATCTCTCGCATAGCTCAGACGAAGTTGCAGCCTATTTCGACTATGGCGACACGGTGGAGTTTCCGCCGCGCGAC
>JBCCHW010000064.1:0-16350 GCA_039028555.1 Pseudomonadota bacterium
CCCTCGGCCTCGACATGTTCGAGGAAATCTCAGAAATGCGCGAGGAGGCCGCGGCAAAGGGTGTGGCGACGGTGATCTGGTCCTATCCACGCGGCGAGGCGCTATCGAAGGACGGCGAGACGGCCATCGATATCGGTGCCTACGCGACCCAGATCGCGGCACTCCTCGGCGCCCATGTGATCAAGGTGAAGCTCTCCACCGACCATCTCGAGCTGAAGGAAGCCAAGAAGGTCTACGAGGAGCAGTCGATCCCGATCTCGACCGGGGCCGACCGCGTGGCCGATTGCGTGAAGGCAGCGTTCAACGGGCGGCGGATCATCGTCTTCTCTGGCGGCGCGAAGAAGGGCGAGAGCTCGGTCTATGACGACGCCCGCGCGATCCGCGACGGCGGCGGCAACGGCTCGATCATCGGGCGCAACACGTTCCAGCGCCCGCGTGCCGAAGCGATCGACATGCTCAACAAGCTGATCGACATTTACAAGGGCAAGGCCTGAGCCCTGCCCCTTGTCAGCCCGCGACATGAGGGGAGCCCTGCGGGGCTCCCTTTTTGTTTGCGGCCCGCCATCCCGATTGGAGACATCCGATGACCAAGGCGAAAGATCTGATTGCCGAGCTAGAGCTCTCCCCCCATCCGGAGGGCGGGTGGTTTCGGGAGACATGGCGCGCCGATGCGCCTGCGGGCGCGCGCGCCAGCGGGACATCGATCTACTACCTGCTCGAACAGGGCGATTCCTCGCATTGGCACCGGGTCGATTCAGGCGAGATCTGGCACTGGTATGACGGCGGGCCGTTGATCCTGGGCCTGTCGCCGGACGGAGAGGCGCATGAGGAAAAGATCCTTGGCCCCGACGTGATGGCAGGCCAGCGCCCGCAGCTGTTGGTGCCACCGGGCTGGTGGCAAAGCGCCCGGCCGACCGGCGCCTATACGCTGGTGGGATGCACGGTTTCGCCGGCCTTCGAGTTTGCCCATTTCGAAATGGCCGCCCCCGGCTGGCAACCTGGTGGGACGTCTGACTGAACCTCTGGCAGGCGCGGGCCGCCCGTGATAACCGAGGATGCCGCCCAACGCGACGCATTGCGATGACCAGAGGCCATGAGATGACCGACACCGCCCCTGCCCGGCTGTATCTGACGACGCCCCCGCACTTCGAGCCCGCCGCCTTTGCCCAGGATCTGAGCCGTCTGCTTGCCACGGTACCGGTCGCCTGTGTCCGGCTCGATCTGGGCGGTGACACCGATGAGGACGCCTGGCGCAGCGCGGCCAACCATCTCATGCCGGTCTGCCATGACGCGGATATCGCCCTGGTGATCACCGAACACTATCGCCTGGTTCGCCCGCTGGGCCTGGATGGCGTGCATCTGCGCAAGGGGGCGACGCCGATCCGCTCGGTCCGCAAGGAGTTGGGAGATGAGGCGATCGTCGGCGCCGGAGCAGGCACCTCGCGTCATGTCGGGATGACGCTGGCGGAAGCCGGAGCGGATTATGTCTCGTTCGGTCCGGTCAAGGCGCACGGTGGTCTCGGCGATGGCGAAACGGTCGAGACCGAGGTCTTTCAATGGTGGGCCGATGTGATCGAGACGCCCTGCATTGCCGAAGGGGGTGTCGGCCTCGACGAGATACGCGATCTGGCTGCGATCACCGATTTCGTGGTGCCCGATATCGCGCTTTGGTCCGACCCGGCGGGGCTGATCCCGACTTTGCAGGAAATGGCCGCGATCCTCGAAAAGAACTCGGTGTCAGACGTTTAGCAACAGATACTCCCGCTCCCACGGGCTGATCACGCGCATGAATTCCTGGTACTCGCTCTCTTTGACCATGGAATAGAGCTGGGTGAAGCTTGGCCCCAAAACCTCGGCCAGGGCGGCGGAGCCGCGCAGTTCCTCCACCGCTTCCAGCAAGCCATAGGGCAGCTCGCGGTCGCGGTTATAGCTGTCGGTCGTGATGTTCTCGCGCGGGGCTATTTCCTCGGTCATGCCGAGATAGCCGCAGGCCAGCGTCGCCGCGATGGCCAGATAGGGGTTGGCGTCGGCCCCGATCACCCGGTTCTCGATCCGGCGCGCGGCCGGCGGGGCAATCGGCGCCCGGAACCCCGTGGTGCGGTTGTCATACCCCCAGTCGAGATTGATCGGCGCCGTCATGTCGGGCACCAGCCGGCGATAGGAGTTCACATAAGGAGCTGCCAGGCAGCACGCGGCGCGGAAATAGGCCTGCAATCCCCCGATATAGTGATCGAAGGCCTTGGAAGCCGACCCGTCGGGATTGGAAAAGATGTTCTCTCTCGTCTCGATATCGACCACCGATTGGTGGACATGCATGGCCGAGCCCGGCTGCTCCTCCATGGGTTTGGCCATAAAGGTCGCATAGCATCCGCACCGCATCGCCGCCTCGCAGATCAGGCGTTTGAACAGAAAGACCTGATCGGCCAGGTCCATCGGATCGCCATGGAGCAGATTGATCTCGAGCTGTGCCGCGCCGCTTTCCTGAATGATCGTGTCGATATCCAGGCCCAGTGCGCCCGCATAATCATAGATGTGCTCGATCACGCTGTCATATTCATCGACAGCAGCAATCGAGTACGCCTGCGCCTTTTGCGCCGCGCGGCCCGAGCGGCCCATCGGCGGCTCCAGCGGATAATCCGGGTCGGTGTTCGGCCGGGTCAGATAAAACTCCAGCTCCGGCGCGACGACGGCTTTCCACCCCCTGGCCGCATAGAGGTCGATGATACGGCGCAGGACCGAGCGCGGAGAGAACTCGATCAGGTTCCCTTCCCGGTCGCAGACATCATGGATCACCTGCACCGAGCGATCATTTGCCCAAGGCACCGCCCGCGCCGTCGACAGATCCGGGAGCAGCATCAGATCGGCATCGGTATCATAGCCCGATATGCCTTCGAGATGGGGATAACCGCCAGTAATTGTGAGGAAAAACAGCGAGGTCGGCAAAAAGGTCTGCGACGCGCCCGCGAACTTCGAGGCCGGCATCACCTTGCCCCGTCCGACGCCCGCGAAGTCTGAACAGATGCACTCGACCTCTTCGACGGCATGCTCGCGCAACCACTGGCCGAGCGCCTCGTTCGTATCGACGTCTGCGCCTGGTGAGACATCCAGGCTGATTTCAGGCTTTACACGGGGAAGAAACAGCCCACCGGGCTGGGAATGGGGGTCGCTCATGGGAACCTTCGCTGCAAGTTTCCCGAGGTATTGCACACTCGTGCGGAACCGCAAACCTTAAACGAGCGCCGCCTCGGCATGTCCCTTGGCCACAACGGCCTGACAATAATCGGCGAGGGCCTTGCGGTCGCTGAAATCCGCGGGGCGCACCGGGTCGTGAAAGGTCACGACCACCTTGTTGCCGAACGACCGTTCCATCACCGAGCGAACATGCGCCCCAAAGGGCATCGTGCCCCACCAGCCGAAAAAGCTGTCGGGCAGCCCCGAGCCGGCATGGGCGATATAGCGGATCGAGACGGGCTGCACCAAGAGATCGCCCGTGACATCCTCGGCATAGAAGGCCGAGAACAACGAGCTTTTGAACGGCAGCACGCGCAGGCCATCCGTGGATGTGCCTTCGGGGAAAAAGCAGAGAAGCTGACCCGCCGCGATCCGTTCGCGCAGCACCTGCTCCTGCCGCTTGGCCTCCACCCGTCGCCGCTCGATAAAGATCGTGCCCGAGACGCGCGCCAGAAAGCCAACGCCGAACCACCCGGCCACATCGGCCTTCGAGACGAAGTACATCAGGCGGACCGCCCTGAGCGCGACGATATCCGACCAGGAACAATGATTGGCGACCAGCGCCCCGCTTTTGATCGGCGTGCCGCGCACCTCGTGCTTGAGCCCGATCAGATAGACGCTGCTGCGCGCCCAGAACCGCGCGGCGCCAAAGTGAAAGACGATGAAAGATCCAAAGACCGACCGGAGCGCGCGCCCCAGCAAGAACACCAGCGCACAAAAGAGCGTCACCAGAAAGGTGAGGGCCAACCGCACCAGGCCGATGACGCGACAGGGGAACGGCGCGTTGGACAACGCGACCGGGTCGGCGTCATTCCATGTCATGCAGAGGTTGCCCGCGGCGTCGGTTCCTGGGTGCCCGCGCGCTCACGCGAGTAATAGTCGCGATACCGCTCGACCATGCGGGTTGTGTCCATCAGCAGACAGACATCTATCGTGTTGAAATCACGATCAATAAAAGCGCCTTCGCCGACAAAGCCGCCAAGCCGGATATAGGCCTTGATCAAGGCGGGCAATTGGCGCATCGCCGCCGTCTTGCTGACCTGATCCTGGGGCAGGATATCCATCGCCGCGAAGTGGCTCTCGATCGCGCGGACCCGCAGATCCTCGGGCGCGAGGTGGTTGTAGTGGAGATAGCTCAGCGCCTGGGCGATCGGTTCGATCTCGTTGCCGTGAAAGCTCGCCACGCCGAACATGATCTGGATCCCGCGCGCATTCACATACTCGCCGAGCCCGTTCCACAGCATATGCATGCCCGCACCGCCGCGCACCTGTTTGTCGACGCAGGAACGGCCCAGTTCGAGCGAGGCGCGCCCGCAGGACAGGAGCGGCTCGAGGTCATATTCCGACTGGCCATAAAAGCCGATCCCCTCACGCGCCGCCGAATCCCGCATCAGCCGGTAGACACCGACGACGCCGCGTTCGATCTCCGGTCGATCGGATTCGTTATCCACCAACAGCATGTGTTCGAAATACGGATCAAACCTGTCGGTTTCGCGCCGCTCTCGCGCATCCTCGGGCGATGGGGTCGCCCCTATCTCCTCGACAAACACCCGATAGCGCAGACGTTGTGCCGCGCGCACATCATCCTCGTCTTCGGCAAGTCGAACCGTGAAGCGCCCGGCATCTATTCGCATACAGCGAAAGCCCTCGATGGTTTTCGTTATCGACGCGACGTCCTCTCGGTGCGCCGGTCCGCCGGGACACTATGGACAATGTGGCTGGCGCGCAACCTTGGCAGTGGTCACGTGTCAATCCCTGTGGGGATTTTTTGCCTTGGGCAAAGATGTTAACACGGCGTTTACCTTATCCCGGTCAATAAGGGTCGCCGGAAACAATCTCGAGAGTGACGGAATCAAGAATCAAAACCATTTTGCCAATTTCTTCAAAATTTACCGTAACTTTGTTGCCCGTCACCGACTGTATCTGACCAACACCCCAGTCATCGCGGTCGGGATTGCGGACAAGGGTTCCAGGTTCGAACATGCCAATCATAAAACGAGCCTAAACCGATAGCAGGATTCAGGCCAGCCAAGAGGGATCAGACGATGAAGAACGCGCTACCCGCCCTGATCGTGACGCGAATCTGTCACGATCTGGCAAGCCCGATCGGCGCCATATCGAATGTCGCGGATATGATGCGCGGGATGGGCGATCAGGGCGATGCCGAGGATCTCGACATGCTCTGCCGGGCGGCCGAGCGCGGGACGTCGGTGTTGAAGTTCTACCGGGTCGTTCTGGGCTACAAGACCGCCGAGGATCCCGGAATCATGCTCGAGAGCTTCATCGCGTTGTCCAAGTGCCAGGAAGTGGCCAACCGGCTTTCGGTCGAGGTGACCTGCTCCGCCGCCACCCTGGAACCAAAACTCGCAAAGCTGAGCGGGCTGCTTTTGATGGCCGGGGCGTCCATGGCGGGATTAAAGGGGGTGCTCCGCCTCTCGATTCTGCCAAGCGAGGAGGAGGTCTGCGTCCTCGACGTCGTGGGCGATCGTGTCACTTTGACCGAGACACGCGCGCACCTGCTGACCGCCGAGCAGGAATTCGCCGAAAAACCCGGCGACATCGAATTCTGCCTCATTCGCACGACCGCCGCTCTTTTGTCGGCGCGTGTGGAGATTGACCGGCGCGAGGGGTCGATCCGGCTCTCGGCATGTCCTCAAAGTTCGATCAAACCATCGGAATAGATGCCGATCTTCTCCTGATAGACACGCGCGCCGGTGTTGAACTTTCGCGAGGTTTCGGGATCGAGCGTTTTGACGATCTTTCCGGGCATCCCCAGAACCATCGAGTAGTCGGGTATCTCGGTGCCTTCGGTGACCAGCGCCTTTGCCCCGATCACGCATCCCTTGCCGATTCTGGCCCCGTTGAGCACGATGGCTCCCATGCCGATCAGGCTCTCATCACCGATCGTGCAGCCGTGAAGGATGGCCCCGTGGCCGACCGTGACGTCCCGCCCGATGGTCATCGCAAACCCCGGATCGACATGGCAGATGCAATTGTCCTGGATGTTGCTGCCCGGGCCCAGATGGATCGGCTCGTTGTCGGCGCGCAGCACGGCGTTGAACCAGACCGACGCGCCAGGGCCCAGAACAACATCGCCAATCACCTGAGCGCCGGGCGCAATGTAATACTCGCCCTTGGCGGGTAAGGTCGGACGCCTCGCGCCCAGGGCAAAAACACTCATTCCTGTTGCCCCTCGAACTCTTCGTACAGGGCGTTCACGGCGGGAAACACCCATCTCTGCCTTTGCCATTTGAGACGCTCGGCTGCAATTATCATCTCAATTTGCGAAAAACATCGATTAAAATTGTCGTTTATCAGGACATAATCATATTCCGCCCAATGGGATATCTCGTCTCGCGCCTTGCGCATCCTGCGACCTATCACCTCGTCGCTATCGGCTGCGCGGGCCTTCAGACGACGCTCCAACTCGGCGATCGAGGGGGGCAAAAGAAAGACTTTGACCACGGCGGGCGCAAGGCCTGAGGCACCCAATTGCTGCGCGCCCTGCCAGTCGACATCGAACAAAACATCGCGCCCCGAGGCCAGCGCCTGTTCAACCGGTGCGCGAGGCGTTCCATAGAAATTTTCAAAAACGGTTGCGTATTCCAGCAACTCATCTGACGCCGTCATTCTGGAAAACTCTTCATTATCAACAAAGTAGTAGTGATCCCCTTCGACTTCCCCCATACGTTGCGGGCGGGTCGTCGCCGAGACCGAGAGCATGAAAGCGGGATCGTTTTCGAGCAGGCGGCGGGTAATCGTCGATTTTCCGGCACCCGAGGGCGACGAGAGGATGAACATGATTCCCCTGCGCTCAGCCGCGTTTTGTGACGTCATGAAAAATCCCTCTGCAAGTCGGGGTGCCCCGCCATTCTTCCTACTAGAGAACTCGGCCATGTCAGGTCAACAGGCCTAAACGCTGGCATTGGCACGAGAATTGCTTATCACGGGTTAGACCGCGCGCGGATGGTACAAGATTATTCAAAATGCTAGTAACGGAGTACGCAGATGACCAATGATGGAACCAACGACACGGTGTGTGTCGATTTTTCTCGGGCACGACTGAACCACTCGACCGATATGTTGCATACAGAAACCCGCGCGCTCTTTGCTTATTGGGACCGTCTCCGCGGCGACCGTGACGTGCCGTTCAGAACCGAAATCGACCCGCGTGACATGGATTGCGATGCCCGGTATCTGTTCATCCTCGAAAGCCTCGGCAACGGCAATATCCGCTTTCGCCTTGCCGGCAGCGCGATCGGCGACGCGTTTGGCATGGAGCTTCGCGGCATGTCGATCCGCGCCATCATGGAAGGCAAGTCGCGCCAGAACATCTCGGCCCTGGTCGAAGAGGTGCTCGATGAGCCGGGTGTCGGCTATGCCAGGCTGATCGAAGACAACGAGCTGGCGACAAACTGGGAAATGGTTCTGCTGCCTCTGAAAAGCGATTTCGGCTCGGTCAATCGGGTGATCGGCGCTTTGCACCCGATTTCGGGCACGCCCTCGCAGGCCGGCGTCAATGTGAGCGCGCTGCGCTTTGTGGTTGACGAGATGTCGGTCCGCCCGGTCGAGCGCCCTGCCCCCAGCATGCAGGCGGGCGAGCAACCTGTGCGGGCCTTTGCCGAACCGATGGCGCCCTTTGAAGGACCCGATCATCCCACCCGCCTGAAAAGCATCGAAGGGGGGCGTGACCGGTCCGAAGCGGGCGTCGATTCTGCGCGCGCCCGGCCGCAGTTGCGCATCGTGAAGGACGAGTAGACCTGTTTGCGGCCTGATCAGGCCGTCGTTGAGTAGTTTTGTGACGTGTTAGTTGCGTAGTGGAGTGAGTAAATGAAGAATCTTGTGCGCCATCTGCTGTGGCGCCGCGAACAGCAGCGCGTGGATGCCCGGGTCTCTCAGCGGCTGGACCGCCTGAAATCGGTACCATCCGCGGGAAGGCAGGGCGTTGGGGTCGATCGGTTGAACCGGCTTTTGTCACCGGCACCACGACCGGGCCCGCGGCTGATCGAATTGAGCGACAAACTGTCTTGACGGCCCCCCTTAACGGCACCCCTTAACGGCCACCCTTTACTGCCACCGGGCGCCCTGGTCAGGCACTGCGGGCCATAAAGGCGGCGAGGTCGCCATAACCCGTATGGCGATGCTCAAAAGCAAGGTCGAGGCGGGACGCCGCCTCGCGCGCCTTTTCCAGCAGATCCGGGTCGTCGACCTGGCTCAGATAGATCAGCTTTTCGTAATTGCCGAAGATCATGTCCCGCAACTCGGGATGCCTGTCGAGGCCCATGGGCCGCCAGACAAAGGCGTCGAACTGTTTGACCAGGAAATCGGTGAGATAAAACGACGTGATCTCGCCCGCCTCGCCCCGGGCGGCAAAGGCATCGTTGCCGTCGAAAAAGCTGTAGCAATGGGGCCCGTCGATCCGCTCGACCCCCAGTTCGTCGCAAACCTTGTCGAGCAGCCCGCCGGTCCCGCAATCGGCATAGATGATCTTGATGTCCTCGAAACCGTCTGCGCGTGCCCTGGCCACACGGGCGCGGATCGCATCCGGGATCTGATCGGGAAACAGATGCAGCTTTGCCGGCAGGCAGGTCAGCTCGAAATGATCCCAGCCGTTCATCCGCGACAGCGCGAGGATTTCCCGCGCCAGCGCACCGCATGCGATCAGCAGGACTTTGCCCGAATTGGGGGCCCGGGGCTCGAGCCCCTGCTCCGTCAGACACGCGTCATCCAGCGAAATCTCGTCAGCCATCCCGGTACCTGACCGCTGTGCCATAGGCGAGAACTTCGGACGAGTTGTTGGCAATGGCCGAAGTGGTGAGGCGCGTCGCGACAATCGCATTGGCGCCCAGTGCCCGCGCCTCGGCCTTCATCCGGTCGATCGCCTGCTCTCGAGAGCCGGCGAGCAGTTGGGCGTATTCGGTCACTTCGCCGCCAACAACGTTCCGCAGGCTGGCGACAATATCCGACCCGATATGTTTGGCGCGCACCGTCGAGCCGCGCACAAGGCCGAGGGTCTCGACAATCTCGGCGCCGGGAATGTCATCGCCGGTCACGATCATGATATCACCGTTCGATCTTGTCATAATAGTCATCCTCCCGGTTCTCGATCCGCTCCCGGATGATCCGCTGAACGACATAGATCACAATGCCCGCCGGGATCAGAACAAGGATGCCATAAAGGCCCATCTCGACCGCCCCGATCAACAGAGCAATCGCATAGGCCACCGCCGCCAGTGCGGCGACCCCGCCAACCATGTAGAGAACGATCTTATCCAGCGGCATCCAGCAACCTCCCAGGGGACAGATGGGCATGCGGCCGATCAAGGTCAATCACGGCGCCCCGGCACGATCCGGGGCGCACATCAGTGCAATGCCCGGTCGTCAGGCGCCGGCGGCAAGCTGGTTGTGCTTGCGCTCCATAAAGGATTTCGCCGTCTCGACAGCCACCGCCGCGTCGCGGCAATAGGCGTCTGCGCCAATCGCCTTGCCGAACTCTTCGTTCAGGGGCGCACCGCCCACCAGCACGACGTAATCGTCGCGGATGCCCTTTTCCTTCATCGCATCGATCACGACCTTCATATAAGGCATCGTGGTCGTCAGCAGGGCAGACATGCCGAGGATATCGGGGCTGTGCTCTTCGATCGCTTCGAGATAGTTCTCGACCGGGTTGTTGATGCCCAGGTCATAGACCTCGAACCCGGCTCCTTCCATCATCATCGAGACCAGGTTCTTGCCGATATCATGGATATCGCCCTTGACCGTACCGATCACCATCACGCCGACGCGCGGGGCCCCGGTTTCCGCCAACAGCGGTTTCAGGATCGCCATGCCTGATTTCATCGCATTGGCGGCCAGCAGAACTTCGGGGACAAACAGGATCCCGTCACGAAAATCGATCCCGACGATCCGCATGCCCTCGACCAGGGCCTTGGTCAGAACCTCATAGGGCATCCAGCCGCGTTCGAGAAGGATGTTGACCCCTTCCTCGATCTCTTCCTTGAGACCATCATAGAGGTCATCCCACATCTGCTGGGTGAGCTCTTCGTCATCGAGTTCGCTAAGAACGATGTCTTCTTCATCGTACATGTGTGGCTCCCTGCCAAGTCGTGGCGCGACAATCTTTCGCCCGAAAAACCATCAGCGATTTTATCCGGTTCGACTAGAAAAAAATCGTCACGAGAGGATTCTAAAGCGACGCGAGCGTTAGATTCCGGCTCTTGAAATGCAGTTTAACCCCGTCTGCGCCGCCGCCGTGGCCGCTCTGCCACGGTTTCGCCACCGGTACCGTCGCTGTCCGACGAAAACGCGCCGACCTTCTCGACAATCGTCTCGAGGAGGGGTTTTCCCCGGGGCGTATGGCTCTCGAGCGCGGCGCGCATCGCGCGCAGATGCTCGGGCTTTGTGCCGCAACAGCCCCCGATCAGCCGGGCACCGATGTCGCGGGCCAGGCGGGCATATTCTGCCATCAGCTCGGGCGTGCCGTCATAGTGGATGTGGCCGTCGACATATTTCGGAATGCCCGCATTGCCCTTGGCGATCACGACCTGACCCGGCGAGGCATCGACGATGCCCATAATGGTGCGCAAAAGGTCCGGCGCCCCGGTACCGCAATTGGCGCCGATGGCGATCGGAGAGGTGGCGAGCGTTTCGGCAATGCCCGCATATCCCGCCGAGGTGACGCCCATCATGGTGCGCCCGGCGGTGTCAAAGCTGAGCGTCGCGCAAAACGGCGCGCCCTTGTTCGCCGCAGCCTCGGCGGCGGCGCGGATTTCCTCTTCCGAGGAGATTGTCTCGGCCCAGATCACGTCGACACCGCCCGCCATCAGGCCGTCGATCTGCTCTTCAAAGGCCGCCACGGCGTCCTCGTGGCTCAGCGCGCCGACCGGTTGCATGATTTCCCCCGTCGGGCCCAGCGAACCGGCGACGATCACCTTGTGATCGGCCTTGTCGGCACACTCGCGGGCAATCTCGGCCGCCGCCTTGTTCAACTCGAAAACCCGATCCTGGGCGTTGTGCAGCTTGAGACGGTACGACGAGCCGCCAAACGAGTTCGTCAGCACCAGGTCCGAGCCCGCCTCGATAAAGCCGTCATGCAGCGCCCTGATCTTGTCCGGATCGTCGATGTTCCAAAGCTCCGGCGCCTCGCCGGCCTCCAGGCCCATGGCGAACAGGTTGGTGCCCGTGGCCCCGTCCAGCAACAGCCACTCACGCTCGGTCAACAACTCGGTCAGGGCATCGGCCATAAAGCGGCTCCTATTGCTTGGCGCCCCCTGGGGGGGAGCTCGAAATCAAATCCACGGGTGGTGTTAAGCGGCCTCGGAATTCGCCGCAAGGTCTTTGAGGCGTTGCACCATTGCCTTCAGCCCGTTCGAGCGTTGCGCCGACAAATGGGTTTCCAGGTGCAGCCGCGCCAACTCGCCCTGCACATCGATTGCGGGGATCGCGGCAACCGCCTCGCCCGAAACCAGCGCGCGCAAAACCGCGATCAGGCCCCGCACGATCATCG
Source organism: Pseudomonadota bacterium (assembly GCA_039028555.1). Taxonomy (GTDB): domain Bacteria; phylum Pseudomonadota; class Alphaproteobacteria; order Rhodobacterales; family Rhodobacteraceae; genus Thermohalobaculum. The sequence goes on from JBCCHW010000064.1 coordinate 11,738, forward strand.
CATCGCTGTCGCCGTCGAAATAGAGCCGGCGCACCCCATCCTCGATCCGCAATTCGGGCACCAGCCACACCTGGCTGGCACAGCCTTCGACCTTGGCCGCGTCGGTCCGGCGGGCCTCGGGCAACTCGGGCATGTCCCGGCCGAGATCGATCACATAGCGATAGCGGTCTTCCCACTCGTCGAAGAGCTCGAAATTCTCGACAATTTCCTCGAAAGCCTCGCTGGCCATGACCGTCTCCTTTGCCTGGCGCAGATCTAATTGCGCGGACCCGCCGCGTCCAGCCCGCAAAACGGGTGTATCAGGGATTGCAGATTCTCCTTTCCTTTGTGCCGGGCTTGTGGCGAATTGCCCCGATGTTTGACGTTGAGGGAGCGCTGAATGCCAATCGGTCGACTGTCGCTGGTTTTTGCCATGGTTCTTGTGGCCGGATGCGGCCTGTTTTCAAGCGACGAAGAGGAGGTGCTGACCCCCGAGGAGCAGATCGCGCTCAGCCCCGTCCCCATCCAGGCGGTGCGCGAGATCGAGATCGGGCGCACGCGCAACGGCTTTGTCATTACCGCCTTTGGCACCGCGCCCGCGCTTGGCTATTCACAGCCACAACTGCGTGCGCGCCGCGACGGCAGCCCGGGGCTCGACGGGTATCTCGACTATGACTTTGTCGCCCGCCCGCCCAAACCCGGGCTCGAGCTCAACCAGGGAACCCTGACGGCACGCAACATCCGCGCCGACATCCTGTTGAAGCGTGATGACCTGCGCGGCGCCACCGGCATTCGGGTGCATGCCTTGTCAGGCGGGGTCCAGATGGGTTTTTAAGGCTGAGTCGAGCTCGATCACCTGAATGCCCGTCGGGCCGACCACCAGGCCGATTTCGCCTGAACAGATGCGCAGCGCGTCGTCGCCGAACACCTCGCGCCGCCACCCTTTCAACAGCGGCAGGTCGGGCTCGTTCTCTCCCGCCAGCGCATCGAGATCGGCGGATGACGCGATCAGCTTTGACGCGACCTTCAACTCTTCGGCCCGGGCTTTCAGGAACACCCGCAGCATGTCGGAGATCGCCGCAGAGCCCTCCTTGCGCCGCGGCGGCACCGCGATCTTGGGCAGCCGGTCGTTGGGGCAGGCGAGACCTTCCTCGATCGCGGCGAGGATCTCGGCTGTCACCTCGGGCTTGCGCACGTCGCGCTGCGCCAGTCGCAACTTTCCAAAATCCGTTACATTTCTAGGCTTTGCGGTCGCAATCTCGAGCAACGCATCATCTTTCAGCACCCGTGAGCGTGGAATGTTCCGGCTTTGCGCCGTGATCTCGCGCCAGCGCGCCAGTGAGCGGATGATTGCCAGAAATTTCGGGTTGCTCGACCGCGCCTTGACCCGGGTCCAAATCATGTCGGGATCGTTGATATAGGTCTGCGGGCTGGTCAGGATCGCCATCTCCTCGGCCACCCAATGCGCCCGGCCCGAGGCGTCGACATCGGCTTGCAGACGCTCGTACACGCCGCGCAGATGGGTGACATCGGCCAGCGCGTAATGCAGCTGTTTGTCGGTCAGCGGGCGGCGCGACCAGTCGGTAAACCGCGAGCTCTTGTCGATATCGGCGCGCACCAACCGGCGCACGATGGTCTCGTACCCCACCTGGTCGCCATGGCCGCACACCATCGCCATGACCTGAGTATCCACCAGCGGCGCCGGGACAAGCCCGGCAAGATTGTAAAAGATCTCGACATCCTGGCGCGCGGCGTGAAACACCTTTGTGACCGAGCGATCGGCCATCAGCTCAAACAACGGGGCGAGGTCGATCCCATCAGCCAGCGGATCGATCAAGACGGCATCCTCCTCGGCATCGCCGGGGCGGGCCATCTGAACCAGACACAGCTGTGACCAATAGGTGCGTTCACGGATAAATTCCGTGTCGATGGTGACATAGGGGGATGAGGCGAACCTTTGGCAAGCAGCCGCCAGATCGGACGTGGACGTGATGACAATCATGGCTTCATCTATTAGCGCGCTGTCATGAGGTTGTCGCGAATTTTGTCGCTCAGCGACTTTGCATCGCGGCGTCAGCACCGTATTACCAAGGACACACCGAGAAAAAACGGGGAGAAGACGGGCATGAAGACGGTTCTGGTCGCCAATCGCAAGGGTGGCGTCGGCAAAACACTGATCTCGGTCAATCTGGCGAGTTCATTTGCGAATCGCGGCTACAGGATCGCCCTGGCCGATGCCGACAAACAGCGCTCTTCGATCGGCTGGCTCAATCGCCGACCCGCGACCGCACGCCCGATCATCGGGCTCGACTGGAGCAGCGGCAGCGATATCGGCGATGCGCCCAAAAAGGTCGAATGGCTGGTGATCGACGCGCCGGGCGCCCTGAAAGGGGCCAAGGCCGAAAAACTGATCGCCGAGGCGCACGCGGTGCTCTGCCCCGTCCAGCCCTCGTTCTTCGACAGCGCCTCGACCGCAACCTTTCTGGAACAGATCGAAGACATCAAGAAGATCCGCAAGGGCCGCGTCGGCGTGCATATGATCATGAATCGCACCCGCCCGAACTCGCGCGCCAAGCGGGAGTTGGAGGGGTTCCTGTCCGAAATCGGCCGCGACCCGCTGACCTGGCTGTCCGAGCGGACAGTTTACGGGGATCTGGCGGCGGGCGGGCTCGGCATCTTTGACAGGCAGGTCAAATCCCTCGACCCCCTCAAGGCGCAATGGGGGCCCATAATCAAGACCGTTAGTTGAAGAAGGTGCAAGAAATGATTGATAATGATTGGTTTTCGAAGTTTCCAGTCTCCGCTGTCTCCGGCGCACGATCTTTGATCCGGTCAAGCCTTCTCGCGCTGACAGCCTGCGCCGCGCTCGCCGCCTGTGGCGGGTCCGAGCCGGATGACGCCGAGCCCCAGATCACCGAAGACCACGTCGACGACCGGCGCGATGCGCTCGAAAAGGCGGGCATCCCGCCGCTTGCCGACTCCGCGGTCGACGGGTTCCTCGACGCGCAGGAAGGCGAGTTGAAGGGCGCGCTCACCGGCACCGGCTCGGCCGTTCTGCGAGAGGAACGGTCGCTGTTGGTGGTCTTTCCCGGACAGGAAACCTTTGCCAGCGGGTCTTCGGCCATCCTGCCGCGCTTTTACGATGATCTCGACCAGGTCGCTGCGGTGCTGAACAAGTATCCGCAAAGCTATCTCGACATCATGGGCCATAACGACGGTGCCGGCACGGCGGCGGCCAATCAGGCGCTCTCCGACGCGCGCGCGGCGGCGGTGTCGAACTATCTGCGCTCGCGCGGGGTGGCACCGGTGCGGATCGTGACCTATGGCCTGGGAGCGACAACGCCGATCGCGGGCAATGCGCTCGAATCAGGGCCGGCGCGCAATCGCCGGATCGAGGTGGTGATCACGCCGGTAACCTGACGTTTGCCGGGCATCAGCGGCCAGTATCAGCCGCAGCCCTTGGTGCCGCCCAGTTCGTTAAGCCATTGATTTCGCAGATCAAGCTTGTCGATCTCGGCCTGCTCGCCATCCGAGAGACGCCGCGCGGAGGGATTGAAGATCGACGTCCCGAAATTGCCCGCGCCAGAGACGGCCTTTTGCCGGGCCAGGTTGGTCATGCGCTCTTCGTTCAACTGGCGTTCCTGGGCGATCTGCTCACAGCTCAGCGTCTCGTCTCCGGGCTGACGGGCATCGGCCGGCGCACGCGGATCGCCGGCGCAGGCCGCCAGCGTCGTCAGTACCGCAGGAAAGAACAGTTTCTTCATCTTACCCATCCCAGTGCAGACTCGTTTCGGGCCAGCATATCCCCTCGGCCGGTGATTTGACAGGGCCCCGGCCCGGTGGCGCCGGTGCGTCCAAAACAGCGCGCGCGCGCATGAGCCTTGACATCGGTGGATGCAAAAGGTCTATCCCGGGCCGACTTTGGGATAGAGAACGCCTGTCCCACGCCTTTTCGGGAGCCCTGACATGCATGCCTTTCGCAGCCATACCTGCGCCGTCCTGACCGCCGCGAATGTCGGCGAAACCGTTCGCCTGTCGGGCTGGGTGCATCGGGTGCGCGACCATGGCGGGGTGCTGTTTATCGACCTGCGCGACCATTACGGCGTGACCCAGGTGCTGGCCGACCCCGACAGCCCGGTCTTTGCCGAGGTCGAGAAGGTGCGCCAGGAATGGGTCATCCGCATCGACGGTACGGTCAAGGCCCGCGACCCCGAACTGGTCAACCCAAAGCTTGCGACCGGCGAGGTTGAGATCTTTATCCGCGACCTCGAAGTCCTTGGCGCTGCTGAAGAATTACCGCTGCGCGTCTTTGGCGACGATGAGTATCCTGAGGAAACGCGCCTGCGCTATCGCTTTATCGATCTGCGCCGTGAGAAGATGCAGGAAAACATGAAACTGCGCTCGGACGTGGTCGCGTCGATCCGCCGGCGGATGTGGGATATCGGTTTTCGCGAGCATCAGACCCCGATCATCACCGCCAGCTCGCCCGAGGGGGCGCGCGACTTTCTGGTGCCCTCGCGCCTGCATCCGGGCAAGTTCTATGCCCTGCCCCAGGCGCCGCAACAGTTCAAACAGCTGTTGATGGTGTCGGGCTTTGACAAGTACTTCCAGATCGCGCCCTGCTTTCGCGACGA
>JBCCHW010000065.1:0-16309 GCA_039028555.1 Pseudomonadota bacterium
ACTATTTCAACACCGCTTGGCAGAACGACATGCTGCACGAGGCGATGGGCGGCTACATGAAGGAGGCGGGGCTGAAAGCCCCGGTCATCCTGGCGCCAAACTACCCCGCAGGCGTCGATGCCATCAACGGCTTCAAACGCATGTTCGGCGAGTCCAAGGACGAGATCTTCACCAAGCTGGGGCAAAAGGATTATGCCGCCGAGATCGCCCAGATCCGCGCCTCGGGTGCGGACAGCGTCTTTTACTTCCTGCCCGGCGGCATGGGAATTGCCTTTATGAAACAATACGAAGCGGCGGATGTGGGCCTGCCGGTCTATGGCCCGGCCTTCTCGTTCGACGAGGTGATCATCGGCGCGATCGGGGATGCTGCCATTGGCACCTTCAACACCTCGCAATGGGCATCAGACCTCGACAATCCGACGAACAAGACCTTTGTCGCGGCCTTCGAGAAAGAGTATGGCCGCAAGCCGACGCTCTATGCCAGCCAGGGCTATGACACCGGCCTGCTGATCGCCTCGGCGCTGGAGAAAGCCGATCCCGAAACCGACCCCGATGGCTTTCGCGCGGCCTTGAAGGCAGCCGAGTTCGACTCGACCCGCGGCGCGTTCACCTTCAACACCAACAACCACCCGATCGAGACCATCTATGTCCGCGAAGTGGTCGCCGGTGACGGCAAACCCACCAACAAACTGGTCGGCATCGCCATCGAGAACCACAGCGATTCCTATGCCAAGGAGTGCAAGCTGAACTGACCCGAACAGGCGGCGGGCAACCGCCGCCAAAGGCCGAAATCGGGGGGGATGCAAAAGGGATGCTTAGGGGATGCAAAGGGGATGGCAATTTCCCGCCCTCCCCGGGCCGCGAAAACACCCGAAAACCGCCCTCCGGTCAGTCTCCGCGATACGCGCCCAGCCAGCCGAGTCCGTCCTCGACCGTCCCGGCGGGCTTGTACTCGGCCCCCCAATAGCCGTCATAACCCAGCGCCGCGACCCCGGGATCAGCCAGTCATAGGCGACCTCGCCGGTATCGGGCTCGGCGCGTGAGGGGGCGGCGGCAAATTGCAGATGCCCGATTACGTCGAGATGCGTCTCGATCCGGCGGATCAGGTCGCCCTGCATGATCTGCACGTGATAACAGTCGAACATCAGGCGGACATTGTCCTGCCCGACACGGGCGATCACGTCTGCCCCGTCCTCGACGAGGTTCAGGTGATAGCCGGGGATGTCGCGTGTATTGATCGGCTCGATAAGGATGCCGATCCCCTCGGCCCCGGCCCGCTCGGCCGCATAGGCGAGGTTTTCGCAATAGGTCGCGCGGGCCTGGCCGCCACAGGCCACCCCGGCCATCACATGAACGTTGCGCGCGCCGATCCGGGCCGCATAGGCGACCGCCTGGTCGATCACCTCGCGCGCCCGGGCGTATCGGCCCGGCACCGCGGCCAGCCCCGCCTCGCCCGCGGCCACATCACCGCGCAGGGTGTTGAGGCCCAGCATCGGCAGGCCGGTTTCTTCCAGCGCGGCCCGGACCGCGCCGGGATCCTCGTCAAAGGGCCAGTGGCACTCAACCGCGTCGAAGCCCGCGCCTGCCGCCCTGCGAATGGCCTCGGGCAGGCTGAGCCCGGTCCAGAGAAAGCCGAGATTGGCGGAGAACTTCATCGGATCACTCCCAGTCGACATCAAAGGTGGTGACAAGATCGAGGATCTGCGCGGTCGTCAGCCCGATGGGGCTCATGCCGCGCGTCAGCAGGGCGAGCTTTGCCGTCTCCTCGAATTCTTCGGTGGCATAAACCGCCGCCTCGAGGTCTTTGCCCGCCACGACCGGGCCATGATTGGCCAAGAGCACGGCCGAGCGTTTGCCGCCCAGGCTCTTGATCGCATCGCCCATGGCCGGATCGCCAGGGCGGAAATAGGGGAGCAGCTTGACCTTGCCCAGCCGCATGACCGAATAGGGCGTCAGCGGCGGCAGCACATTGTCGGGGTCGATATCGGGCAGCATCGAGAGCGCGACCGAATAGGTGGAATGCAGGTGCACCACCGCGCCCGCCGAACGGCGCGTCTCGTAAAAGGCGGTGTGCAGCGGCATCTCCTTGGTCGGCGCGTCGCCACCGATCAGGGTGCCCGCCGCGTCGAACCGGCTGAGCCGCGCGGGATCCAGCGCGCCAAAGCTCGAGCCCGTGGGCGACACCAACAGGCCGCCATCCTGGGTCCGCGCGGAAATGTTGCCCGACGAGCCACCGGTCAGACCCCGGTCAAAGATCGACGCTGAAAGGCGGCAGATCTCTTCGCGCAGTTTTGCCTCGGTCACGCCAGCACCCCCGCTGCTTTCTCGAAAAAGTCCTCGCCGCCGAAATTGCCGGACTTGAGCGCGATGGTGAGCGGGCGCCCGGTCACGCGCATTGCCGGCACGCCGGGGTCGATCTCCGGCCCGATTTCCATCGTGGTCACGTCCAGCCCCTCGACCACGGCGCCCGAGGTTTCGCCGCCTGCCGTGATCAGCCGGGTGACACCCCCCCGGATCAACAGCCGGGCGGTTTCGGCGAACAGGCCCTCGATGGCCGTCGCCGCCTCGTCCCGGCCAAAGCGGGCCTGGATCCCGGCGACCACCGCGGGATCGGCCGAGGTATAGGCCAGCGGCAGGCCGCTCTGCGCCAGGATCCACCCGGCAACCTGCGGGGCGGTCAGCTTGCCCGTCAGCACCTCCTCGGCGGCGATTTCCATGGCCGGATGGAGCGCCTTGTGCCGGGCCACCTGACAGCGCGTGGCGATCGAGCAGGAGCCCGACAGGATCGCGCAGACCCCCGCCTCACCCCGCCACGACCCCGATGTCTCGCCGATCAGGCCACGGGCGCGGAAATTTTCCGGCAGGCCCATGGCGATACCGGAGCCTCCGGTGATCAGCTTGCGATCTGCGGCAGCGGCGCCGATCTCGATCAGATCCTCGTCGCGGATGGCGTCGACCACCAGCAACCGCCCGGTCTGGGCCGCCAGCGCCCTGCGGATTGCCTCGCGGCCCTGAAACACCGTCTCGGCAGGGATATGGCCGACCTCGTGGCGGGTCTGGGGCATCAGCCAGCGGCGGATATCCGAGTCCACCATCGGCGTCAGCGGGTGGTTCTGCATGCCCGACTCGCTCAGCAACCGGTCACCAACGAAGAGATGCCCCTGATAGATCGAGCGGCCCGTGCCCGGAAAGGCCGGGCAGACGATGACCCCGGTCGCGCCCAGCGCCTCGGCCAGGGCATCGGCAACGGGGCCGATATTGCCCTCGGGCGTCGAATCGAAGGTCGAGCAATACTTGAAGATAAACTGCTCACACCCCTGATCCTGCAACCAGTCGAGCGCATCGAGCGATTGCGCCACCGCCTCGGCAACCGGGATCGTGCGGGATTTGAGCGCGACAACCCCCGCCTCGACATCGCCTGCGGCCGCATCCGAGGGGGTCCCGCTGTAAAGCACCGCGCGCATCCCCTGTTTTGCCAGCGTGTTCGCCAGATCCGATGATCCGGTGAAATCGTCGCCGATACAGCCGAGCAGCATCAGTCCGCCCCCGGCAGGGTCAGGCCCGCGTTGCGCGCATAGACCTTGGCGACCGCGGCATCATCCTCTGCCCCCAGGCCCGAGCCCGAGGCCGCGATGAACTGCGCCAGTGCGGTCGCTGTCAACGGGGCGGAGAATTTGGCCGATTTCGCCACATCCAGCACGATGCCCAGATCCTTGAGCCAGATGTCCACCGCCGAATGGGGCGTGTAGTCGCCGTCGACGATATGGGGCCCGCGATTGTCGAACATCCAGCTTTGGCCCGCGCATTTGCCGATCACCTCGACCGTGGTCGCGGGATCGACCCCCTGGGTCATGCCAAAGGTGATCGCCTCGGCCATTGCGGCAATATGGGTGCCGGCGAGCAACTGGTTGATGATCTTCATCGCCGAGCCCGCGCCGGCTGCATCGCCCAGCTCAAAGACCGTCTCGGCAATCGCATCGAGCACCGGGCGCGCCGCCGCAAAGGCCTCGGGCGTGCCGGACGCCATGATGCTGAGCGCGCCCTGGGCCGCCTTGACCGCCCCGCCGGAGATCGGCGCGTCGAGATAGAGCAACCCGGTCTGCGCACAGCGCGCCGCCAGCGTCCGGGCAACTTCGGGCGGCACGGTCGGGCAGGCGATCACCGGCACGCCGGGGCGCAGCGCCGGGGCGATCGCGTTTTCGCCAAACAGCACCGCTTCGGTCTGTGCGGCATTGAGAACAACGATCACCAGGGCGTCGAGGGAGGCTGCGCGCTGCGCGAGGGGTTCTGGCGCGCCCCCCTCTGCCACCAGACGCGCCACGGCGGCCTCGTTTACATCGGCCCCATGGGTCGCGAATCCCGCCCTGACCAGCGACCGCGCAATGCCGAACCCCATCGACCCGAGGCCGACAACCCCCACCGTTGACACCGATTCCATGGAAATCTCCCTGACTGATACGCCATTTGTTTCAACGGCGGCGTTCTTGTCAATTCCACTCGATCGGCAACGATCGCGCGACGACGTTGCAGCATGACGACGGCTCTGAATACTTTGCAATTTTGTTCAATTTTCATGTTGACCTAGCTCCGGATCTGGCGAGAGTCGGCATTGGTCAACGAAAGCCATTTTATGCACCATCAGCCCATTGCACGCCCATTAGCCCAGCGGCTGTCCGAACAAATCATCCGGCTTCGATGGCTGTGGTTGGTCGTGAGCCTGGGGCTTGTGGCCCTGTCGCTGGTGCATATCGACCGCATTCTGCCGATGAACCCCAATCTGCGGATCTTTTTCGCGCCCGAGAACCCCGACCGCCAGGCGCTGGACCGGTTCGAGGACACGTTCGTGCGCGACGAGAACCTGATGATCGTGCTCGACCTGGCCGATCGCGATGTCTTCACGCCCGAGGTGATCCGCGCCATCGGCGAGCTCACCGAGCGGGCGTGGCTGTTGCCCTATGTGCGCCGGGTCGATTCGATCACGAACTTTCAGAACAGCCATGCCGACGGCGACGACCTGGTGGTCAACGACCTGATCGGGGATCCGGCCAATGCGTCCCCGGCCGAGATCGCGCATGCGCGCGAGGTCGCCCTGTCGCGCATCGAATTGCTCAATTCGCTCGTCTCGCCCGATGGGGACACGACGATGGTCTTTGTCCGCTTTGAGCTGCCCAGAACCCATCCGCGGCGCGAAACCCCGCAGATCGTCGCCGAAGTCGAGGCGATGAAGGCCGATATCGAGGCCGCCTATCCCGGTATCACGCTGCGTCTGACCGGCGGCGTGATGGTCAACAGCACCTTTGCCGTCGCGGGCGAAGAGGACGCCGAGGCGCTGATTCCGCCGATGTTCCTGGCGATTCTGCTGATCGTGGGGATCGCGCTCGGGTCGCTATTGGCCACCCTTTCGGTGCTGGTGGTGATCAGCATCTCGGCGCTGTGCGGGCTCGGGGTGCTGGCCTGGATGGGGCTGGCGCTGAATACCGTTACCGTCTCGGTCCCGCTTTACACGATGACGCTTGCGGTTGCCTCGGCGGTGCACATCCTTGCCGCCGCCCGCCAGCACATGCCTGAAACCGAGGACCGCAAGGAGTGGATGCGCCGCGCCCTGACCGAGCATATGGCGGCGATCATCATCGCGGGCACCACCACGGCGATCGGTTTCCTGACGCTGAACTTTTCCATCTCGCCGCCGTTTCGCGAGCTTGGCAACGCGATCGCGGGCGGGGTGCTTGCCTCGACCTTTCTCAGCCTCACGCTGTTGCCCGCGCTGGTCACCTTCCTGCCGATCCGGCGCTATCACAAGCCTGCCGTTTACAGCACATTGATGGGGCATGTCGGCGATTTCGTCGTGCGGTGGAACCGGGTGATCCTGCCCGCCATGACGGTGATCGTGATCGCCTCGGTCTGGGGCATGACGCGATTGAAGCTGGAAGATGACTTCATCCGCTATTTCGACGAACGCTATGATTTCCGCGTCGATACGGATTTTACCGAAGATCACCTGACCGGGGTGAACATGCTCGAATTCCCGCTGCCCTCCGGTGCGGCACAGGGGGTGAACGATCCGGCCTATCTGCGCGAGGTATCGGGCTTTGTCGACTGGCTGCGGGCACAGCCCGAGGTCACCAATGTCGCCACGCTGACCGACACGCTGCGCCAGCTCAACATGAACATGCATGGCGATGCGCCCGAACGCTATCGCCTGCCGGTCACGCGCGAGGAAGCCAGCCAGTACCTGTTCCTGTTTGAGTTGAGCCTCGGATACGGGCTCGACCTGACCGATCAGGTGGATATCGATCGCTCGATCCTCAGGGTCTCGGCCCGGCTGCGCAATGTCACCACGGCCTCGATGCGCGAACTGACGATCAAGGCGGGGCAGTGGATCAGCGAGAACGCCCCGCTGATTCAAAAGGCATGGACCGACTCCAATCCCGGCCTGCCCGTGGTCACACCCACCGGGATCGTGCATGTGTTCAACCTGATCTCGTACCGCGATGTCCGCGCGATGCTGATGGGCTCGATCCTGGCGATCATGGTGATCTCGGGCGTGATCATGGTCGCGCTGCGCAGTGTCAGGATCGGGGTGATCAGCCTGATCCCCAACCTGCTGCCCGCCTTTATGGCCTTTGGCCTGTGGGGATACGGTGTCGGCGCGGTGACGCTGGCCATTGCGGTCGTGCTGGCCGCGACCCTGGGCATCGTGGTCGACGACACGGTGCATTTCCTGTCGAAATACGCGCGGGCGCGCAAACGGGGCCTCGAGCCCGAGGACGCGGTGCGCTACACGTTCCGCTCTGTCGGGATGGCGCTGTTGGTGACGACCGTGGGCCTTGTCGCGGGCTTCTGGATCCTGGCACAATCGGGTTTTGCGGTGAACCGGGATCTGGCGCGCCTGACGGCGATCACCATCTCGCTGGCGCTGGTCGCCGACCTGTTGCTGCTTCCCTCTCTGCTGATCTGGCTGGACCGAAAGAAGACACCGATGAAACCTGTCCTCGCGACCCTTGCCCTTGCCCTGACGGCGCTGTGCGCGCTCGCCGCTGTCGACGGCCGGCTGCATGCCCAAACCGCCGAGCAGAAGGGGCTCGAGATTGCAAACGAAGCCGATCGCCGGGATCTCGGTTATGGCTCCTACACCGTGCATGGCGAGATGATCCTGCGGGATCGCAACGGGCGCGAGAGCATCCGCGAGTTTCGCTCGGCGGTGCGTGAGCGGCCCGATCCCGGGGTCGGGGATCAGGGCGTGATCATCTTTGAGCGCCCGCGCGACATCAAGGGAACCTCGCTCTTGACCCATGCCAATGTCGAGCCGAGCGACGACGATCAATGGCTCTATCTGCCGGCGCTGAAGCGGGTGAAGCGGATCTCGAGCTCGAACCGGACCGGCAAATTCGTCTCATCCGAGTTCTCCTTCGAGGATCTGGGCAGCCAGGAAGTGCCCGATTACACCTATCGCTATCTCTACGACGAGCCCTGCCCCACCCAGGCAGAGCTCACCTGTTTCGTCGTTGAAACGGTCCCGGTGAACCCCAAATCGGGCTATTCCAAACGCACCACCTGGGTCGATCAGGACGCTTACCGCCTGCAGCGGGTCGACTTTTACAACCGGCGCGGCGATCTGGAAAAGGTGCTGACCTTCAAGGGGTATCGCCAGTATCTCGACAAATACTGGCGCCCCGACGTGATGCAGATGAAGAACCTGCAAACCGGCAAGGAAACCGATCTGATCTGGCACGACTACGACTTTAGCGCCACCATCCCGGAGAGTGACTTTGACAAAAGCCGCCTTCAGAAACTGTCTCGCTAGCGCTGCGATCCTGGCCGCACTGCCCGCCCGGGGTGCCGATCTGGCCCCGGAATACTGGGAGTTTTTCGGCGATCTCGAGATCGAGGCCACCGGCTTTTTCCAGGCACCGCAGTTTGCGGGCCAGACCCGCGACGATGCCTCGATCGCCGGCACCGCGACCCTGCTGGCCGAATGGCTGGACGGCGATCTGGCCTTTCGCCTGACCCCGTTCGCCCGGGCCGATGCCGCAGACAACCGGCGCAGCCATGTCGATATCCGCGAGTTCAAGTTCGACTACGCATCGGGCGACTGGTCGTTCACCGCGGGCGTCGACACCCTCTTTTGGGGCAAGACCGAGGTGGTGCACCTGGTCAACATCATCAACCAGATCGACCGGGTCGAGAGCCAGATCAACGACATCCCGATGGGGCAACCCATGGTCAAGGCCGCCTATCTGACCGAGATCGGCGAGTTTTCGGCCTTTGCCATGCCCTATTTCCGCGAGCGGACCTTTCCCGGCCGCGCGGGCCGCCTGCGCTTTGCCATCCCGGTCGACACGAGCAACCCGGTCTACGAAACCGATGCCGAGCAATGGACCCCCGCCTTTGCCGTGCGCTATTCGGGCGTGATCGGCAATGTCGATCTGGGTCTGTCGGCGTTCGAGGGGTTGTCGCGCGATCCGAGCTTTCGACAAAGTGGCCAGATCCTGCTGCCGGTCTATTCGCGCATCGTGCAAGGGGGGATCGACGCGCAATACACCGCCGATGCCACCCTCTGGAAACTCGAGAGCATCTATCGCACCGGTCAGCGCAACCTGTCGGGCGTCAAGGAGGACTACTTTGCCACCACCGGGGGGCTGGAGCACACCTTCTTTGGCCTCTTTGACAGTGACGCCGATCTGGGCCTTATCGGCGAATACGCCTATGACGCGCGGGGAGAGCAGGCCCTCACCCCCTTTGAGAACGATCTGATCCTGGGCACCCGGCTCTCGCTGAACGACGCTCAGGACACCGAACTCCTTTTCACCTCGGCCGTGGACACGGACGATGGCGCCCTTGGCCTGCGTTTCGAGGCCGAACGGCGGCTGAGCGACGATTTCAGGATCGAGATCGAAGCCCAGGCCTTTCTCAACACCGACAGCAACAGTTTCGAGGGCTCGTTCGCGGATGACAGCTATGTCCGCACCAAGCTCCGCTGGTTTTTCTAGGAGCGTATGATGTTAAGCAGCAAAGAAACCAATCCACAGATCGTCGCCACCCAGATCAGGATCCGCACAAAGGCCGAACAGCTGTTTGGCCATTACGGCTTTGCCAAGACCTCGGTCAGCGATATCGCCCGGGCCTGTGACATGTCGACGGGCAACATCTATCGTTTTTATCGCAACAAACAGGCGATCGGCCTGGCGGTGGTCGAGAATTTCCTCGATCAACAGCATGGCAAGATGCTGGATGCCCGCCACGCCCCCCGGAAATCGGCCGAGACGCGCCTGCGAGCGGCCATCACCGCGGGCGTTGCCCATCTGGTCGAGACGATGGCCGGCAAGCCGCGCATTTTCGAGATGGCGGAGTTTCTGTGCGACGACCCGGAAGGGGACGTTCTGGTCGACAATCAGCGCATGTTTCTGCGCGATGCCTTTGCCGGGCTGATTGCCGAAGGGATCGAGACGGGCGAGTTTTCAGCCTGCGACCCCACCCGACAGGGATGGACCCTGCTGCTCGCCACCTCGGCCTTCTGGATGCCGCAGGCGCTGGTGGCCTGGCACCGTCAGGACGCGATCATGTCCGATCTCGATATCGTGCTAAGCCTGATCCTGACCGGCATGAAATCGCCAAACCGGCAGACTGCCTGACCGCGCAACGCGCCTAGGTATCGGCCGTGCAACGCGCCTAGGTATCGGCCGTCTGAAGTTCCGGCTGAATAGCGATATGGGCCCCCTTGCGCGAGATATCGCCCAGGATATCGCGGGTCGCCGCCAAAAGGTGCAGCGTGGTCTGGTCCAGCCCGGGGCCATTTTCGTCGAGATGCTGCTTGATGGCGTTTTGCAGATTGCCCGCCGGCAACACGACATGTCGAAACAACTCTCCGCTGGGGTCGGAAAAGCCGATACCGGCGCGAACTCCGGGTTTGTCTCGATTGCATTCTGCCATGGCAGGTATCCTCTGGGGGTGAGTCGCTTTGTCTTACAAGAACTAGATTTCGTGTATTAACAGAGCCTGAACCCAATATACGGTGGGAATCGGGACGGCTCTTTTTGAAACGTACATGGGAATAATTTCCGTCGAACCGATCAAGAATTCAACGGATTTATTTGTAGATAACGTAAATCTGATCGACCGGCCCGGGCGGGCGCGTGTCAGATAGCGAGGTATTCCTGACGCAGATCCGCATTGTCGAGCACCTCTTGCGCGGTCCCGTCGAACACCACCTGCCCCATATCGAGGATAATCGCCCGGTCGGCCAGATGCAGCGCCGCGATGGCGTTCTGCTCGACCAGCACCGTGGTCATGCCGAGCGACTTGATCTGCTCGAGCGTTTTCTCGATCTCCTGCACGATCACCGGGGCCAGGCCCTCGTAAGGTTCATCGAGCAGCAACAGTTTGACATCGCGGGCGAGCGCGCGCGAGATCGCGAGCATCTGCTGCTCGCCCCCCGACAGCGTGGTGCCCTCCTGCTTGCGCCGTTCGCCCAGGCGCGGGAACAGCTCGTAGATCCGCTCGAGCGACCAGCCCCGAGGTTCGGCAATCTGGGCGAGCTGGAGGTTCTCCTCGACCGTCAGCCCCTGGATGATGCGCCGGTCCTCGGGCACGAGGCCGATCCCGCCGCGTGCGGCCTGAAAGGCCTTCATCTCGTGCAGCGGCTGGTGGTCGAGCCAGATTTCGCCATGGGTCAGCGTCGGGTCGTCCAGCCGGGCAATCGTGCGAAGCGTCGAGGTCTTTCCTGCCCCGTTCCGCCCCAACAGCGCGACGATCTCCCCTTCGCGGATATCAAAACTGACGCCCTGCACGATGTAGCTCTCGCCATAATAGGCGTGCAGGTCCCAGGCCGAGAAAAAGGCCGGTGAGGTGCCCTTGGCCTTTTTGGCCTCGACGACGGGGGCGGTTTTTTGAACGATCTGTCCTTCCCCCGGGTTTTGGGCTGGATCTTGTGCCATGGCCTCTCCTTCCCTGATCTTTTCTGCCGCGCTCATAGATGCGCCCCGCCGAGGTAGGCTTCCTGAACCTTTGGATTGCCTTTGATCTTTTCCGGCTCATCCTCGACGATCACGTGACCCTGGGCAAGGACCGAGATCTTTTCGGCCAGCGAAAACACGACATGCATGTCGTGCTCGATCACCACCATGGTGATCCCGGTCTTGGCGATTTCCTTGAGCAGTTCGATGGTGTTGTTGGTATCGGCGCGCGCCATGCCCGCCGTGGGTTCGTCGAGCAACAGCAGCTTTGGCTTTTGCACCAGGCACATGGCCAGCTCCAGCCGCCGTTTGTCGCCGCGCGACAGCTGGCTGGCCACGTCGTCACGCTTGTCGCCGAGGCCGAGCGAGGCGAGCTGCTCCTCGGCCTGGGAATAAACGTTCTTCTCGCCCGACAGCGATGGCCAGGCGTTCATGGTAAACGACCCGTCCCGCTTGGCAAAGGCGGGGATCATGACGTTCTCGATCAGCGTCAGTTCACCAAAGATTTCCGGTGTCTGAAACACCCGGCTGACGCCGAGCTGGTTGATCTCGTGCGGCTTGATCCCCAACAGCGAGCTGCCATCGAACATCACCGTGCCGGTATCGGGCTCAAGCCGGCCGACGAAACAGTTGAGCAGGGTCGATTTACCCGCCCCGTTCGGGCCGATGATGGCGTGGACCGACCCCTCATCGACCGACAGGTTGACCTCGTCGAGCGCCTTCAGGCCACCGAAACGTTTGTTGACGTTCTGTACCTCGAGAATACCCATGGGCCCTTACTCCGCTGGAATGGTGGCCGCATCGCCACCCTTTTTCGCCGCTTTCTTCCTGCCCGTGATGAGCCGCCCGATGCGGGCGACCCCCTCCATCAGGCCACCGGGCAGGAAGATCACGATCAGCATGAACAGCACGCCCAGGGTGAGGTGCCAGCCCTCGCCCACAAACAGTGCCGAGACCGACACGAAGGGCTCCACCAGGGCATCCGGCAGGAAACCGCTGTAGAAATTCGTCAGCTCGGTCTTGTTGAAGGCCGAGAAGATGTTCTCGAAATACTTGATCGCGCCGGCGCCGATCACCGGGCCGAGCAAGGTGCCCGTTCCACCCAGAATGGTCATCAGAACCACTTCGCCAGAGGCCGTCCACTGCATCCGCTCGGCCCCTGCCAGCGGGTCGGTCACCGCCATCAGACCCCCGGCAAGCCCGGCATACATGCCCGAGATGACAAAGGCCGCCAGCGTATAGGGGCGCGAGTTCAGCCCGGTATAGTTCATCCGGTTCTGGTTCGTCTTGACCGCTTTCAGCATCATCCCGAAGGGCGAGCGAAAGATCCGCATCGAGACATAGAAACAGATGATCAGGATGACGGCACAAAAGTAAAAGGCGTTCCACTTCACCATCTCGATCCCGAAGAGGCTGGCCGAGGGCAGTACATTGCCATAGTTCACGCCAAAGAGTGTCGTGTCGATCCAGCGCGGATCCGCCTGGGTGAGCTGCAGCCCGGTCTCCCCGTTCGTGATCGGTGTCAGAACCGAATAGGCGAGGTTATAGCTCATCTGCGCAAAGGCTAGCGTGAGGATCGAGAAATAGATGCCCGAGCGCCGCAGACTGATGAAACCGATCACCGCGGCAAAAGCCCCCGCAATGATGACCGAAAAGATGATCGCCAGAATCGGATTCATGGTCAGCAGCTTGAACACCCAGACCGCCGTATAGGACCCGGCGCCCAAAAACGCCGCATGACCGAACGAGAGGTAGCCGGTGAGCCCGAACAGAATGTTGAACCCGATCGCAAAAATCCCAAAGATCGCGAATTTCTGCAACAGATCGGGGTATCCCGCCCCAAAGGGCGCGAGGATGATCGGGCCCGCCAGCACCGCCGCTGAAAAGCACAGCAGCAGGATCATGTCGCCTTGTTTTTTGATCACGTCTGTCATGGCTCAGGTCTCCATCACGCCTTTGCGCCCCATCAGGCCCCGCGGCCGGATCAGCAGGATTACGACGGCAACCAGATAGATGATGATCTGGTCGATCCCGGGCAGGATCTGCTTGACCTCGTTCATCGAGGCAAAGCTCTGCATGATGCCGAGCAGAAAGCCCGCGGCGACCGCGCCGCCCAGACTGCCCATGCCGCCCACGACAACCACCACGAAACTGAGCACCAGAAAGTCGAGGCCCCAGTGATAGTCAGGCGGTTGGATGGGCGTGTACATCACGCCCGCAAGCCCGGCGACAACGGCCGCAATCCCAAAGACAATGGTAAATCGGCGGTCGATATCGATGCCGAGCAGGCCGACCGTCTCGCGGTCCGCCATCCCCGCGCGCACGACCATCCCAAAGGTGGTGAACTGCAGAAAGGCAAACACCGCGGCGATCACACAAAGCGAGAAGATGAAATAGGCCAAACGCCAGGTCGGATACGGCACCGCACCCGGCTCGAACCCCATCATCACACCGAAATCGACCATGCCTTTCAGGGACTCGGGCGCCGATTGCGGGATGGGATTTGCCCCGAACTGGCTCTTGATCAACTCGCCGACCACGATGGCAAGGCCAAAGGTCACGAGGATCTGCTCGGCATGGGGGCGTTTGTAGAAATACCGGATCAGGCCGCGCTCCATCACGATGCCGATCAGCAGCATGACGGGAATGGCCACAATGACCGAGACAGGGACCGAGTAGTTCAGAATCGATTGACCAAAATCGCCTAAATAATGAACGATGTAAGGCGTTCGGATTTCCATCGGCGTGCCCCAGGCTGTCAACTGGGTCGGGTCCTCGGTGACCAGTTCAAAGCCCAGCAACGCCTTGACGGTGACGGCGACGAACGCGCCCAGCATAAACAGCGCGCCATGGGCGAAATTCACCACACCCAGTGTCCCGAAAATCAGGGTCAGGCCGAGTGCAATCAGTGCGTAGGCTCCCCCTTTGTCGAGACCGTTAAGAACCTGCAGAAGTAGGGCGTCCATCGCCTTTTCTCCTCGTCTTCAGCGGTTGACAGGCACAATCCGGCGCCTTCGGTTCAACCCTCCCCCGGGTTGAAGGTCCGCCGCCCGGTCATGCGGGCGGCGGTCGTGTCGCTGGCGGCGCGATCAGGCGCCGTCGTTGATGGCGCCCTTGTTGCAGCCGAGCAGGTCGGTGCCGTACTCGACCTGCGCGCGCGGCGTCACTTCGACAACTTCGAGGACGTCGAACTTCGACGACGGGTTCTCTTTGCCTTTCACGACCAGCACATCCTTGAAGCACTGGTTGTCGTGGCCGCGATAGGTGGTCGGGCCGTTACCCAGACCGTCAAAGTCAAAGTCCGACAGCGCCGCACCGACACCCGAGGGCATGAACGTACCCGCCCGCTGCGCGGCATCTGCATAAAGCAGCGCCTGGCAATAGGTGGTATGCGCCGCCTGCGACGGCGGGAAGCCGTACTTCTGGCCGAACGACTTGACGAAGGCCTTCGAGCCGTCATCCTGCAGCGACCAGTGCCAGTTGGTCGAGCCGTAGATGCCCTTGACGTTGTCACCGGCACCCTGCGCCATCAGGCGCGAATAGAGCGGCACCACGATGCCAAAGTCCTTGCCGTTGACCTGCTTGTCACGCAGACCGAACTGAACCGCCTGGGTTAGCGAGTTCACCATGTCGCGGCCATAGTGGTTCAGCACCAGCACGTCAGCGCCCGAGTTCAGAACCGGCGTGATGTACTGCGAGAAGTCACCGGCACCCAGCGGCGTGCGCACGGCAGCCGCCGTGTTCCAGCCGAGGTCTTCCGAGTACTTCTTGATCGAGCCTTCCTGGCTCCAGCCCCAGTTGTAATCGGCGGTCAGGTGATAGGCCACGCGATCCGATCCGAACTGGTTTTTCATCACCGGCGCCAGGGCAGCACCCGACATCTCGGTGTTGAAGAAGTGGCGGAACCCGTTTGCACGGCAATCCTTGCCGGTCGTGTCATTGGCGTGGGTCAGACCCGCCATGAAGATGATGCCCGCGGTCTGGCAGTAATCCTGCACAGCCACAGCCACACCCGACGACGAGCCGCCGGTGATCATGATGGCGCCGTCTTTCTCGACCATGCGCTTGGCCGAGGCGCGTGCGGCGTCCGATTTGGTCTGGGTATCGCCGGTGACGAAGACGACCTTTTTGCCGTTGATGCCGTTGCCGCCCAGCGCCTTGGACGAAAAGGTGTTGAGCATCCCGCCATCGCCTTCACCGTTGATATGTTCAACGGCAAGCTGATAGGCGCGCAGCTCGTCAGCGCCCTCATCGGCATAGGCACCGGTCTGGGGCACGTTAAAGCCCAGCGTGACCGTACCGCCCGTCGGTTCGTTGGTATAGCCTGCTGCCCATGCACTGCTGGTAAAGATGGTGGGCATCGCGAGCCCGGTTCCCACGACAGCGCTGCCCTTGAGCAGCCCGCGGCGGTTCATCTTGAAGGTCATGTCCTTCCTCCCATTTATAATTGGCCACCGGCTCTGGAACCATACCACTGCCCCGGCATGCCGAATAATCGGACAGCACAAGCCGCCCAGCGCCAAAATACTCAACTGGGTCAAAAACTCAACAACTCTTTGATATATAATAATTTTCTTGTAAATTATCTATCTTGCTATTGCACAATTTTGTAAATAATTTACACTGCAACGCACCAAGTCATTCTGACAGAACTGGAATTTCGATATGAGAACCGGCATCGCCGGCATCCGGATCAGGGAGCAGCGCCGCGCCGCGGGCATCACCCAGGCGGCTCTGGCGGGGGAGATGGGGATCTCCCCCTCCTACCTCAACCTGATCGAGCGCAACAAACGCAGCATCTCGACACAGCTGGTGCGCCGCGCGGCCGAGGCGTTGAGCCTGCGGGTCGACGACCTCGACGGCACCTCCGATCAGCGCCTGGCCGAGCAGCTGCGCGAGATTGCGGCCGACCCCCGCCTGGCCGCGCTGAAGCCCGAAGGCGCGCTGGCCGGCGAGTTCACCGGGCGCTATCCCGGCTGGGCCCGGTCGCTGGGCGCGCTGGCGCGGTCCGAGCATGAGGGGGCCAAACTCGCCCAGTCGCTGGCCGACCGGCTGACGCACGACCCGTTCCTGGGCGAATCCGTTCACCGGATGCTGACCCATATCGCGGCCGTGCGTTCAATCGCCGACATTCTCGCCACCGTCGACGAGATCGGCGGGGATCAGCGCCAGCGGTTCCACGCCATCCTCTCGGAACAGAGCCTCGAACTCACCCGGGTGGCCGAGGCGCTGGCCGCCTATTTCGACAAGGCCCATACCGATGCCCGCGCCGTCACGCCCCTGGACGAGGTCGAAGCCCTGTTCGAGGATCACGGCAACCGGTTCGAGGCGATCGAGGCCGGCGGCAAGGCCGAGAT
>JBCCHW010000066.1:0-16149 GCA_039028555.1 Pseudomonadota bacterium
ACGAGCGCCGAGCTTCCCGATTTTGACCGGCTGACCACCACGCTGCCAAAGGAATTCAAACTGGAGTTTCTTCCCCTCGAAAACCCCGACGATCCGTCGGGCGCATTGCCCGAGCCGGTCGAAGTCACCTTTGAAACGATCAATGCCGAGGTGGTGGTCGACGGGTTGCCCGGCACCACACGAACGGTTCTCTCGACCGCTGACAGTCTTTTGGCGGTGTTCAGCGATGCGCCCGCCAATGCCCATGTCGCCGTCGAGTTCCAGGGGCTCGACTCGACGGCCAGCATGCCGTTGCAGATCGGCGGCCAGCCGGTGACCTCGACGGGCACGATCGACCTGCTCGATTTCGTGGTGAAGAACACCGCCGAAACCGGCGCCGCCGTCACCATCGAGGGGCAGATCGACGACATCGTCATGACCGGCTCGTCCGACCTGCGCACGGCCGAAGAAGTTCAGGCGATGATTGACGGCACGCTGAGCGGCGAGGTTTCCGGCACCTTGACCTCTGGCAGATCCGTCACCCATATGGCGTCCGCCGGAACGCCCGAGACCGCGGGCGGCGATCTGCGCATCACGGGGGGCACGTCCTCGTCCAGCTTCAGCCTTGCGGACGGCTCGCTGGTGCTGAACGCCGCACACCGCGACTCGGCGTGGGAAATGGCCTCCCAGGGGGACGGCCCGCTCAAGAATGCCAAGCTGAGCGCCGATTTGTTCGAGGTCATCTATCACGTTCCCTTTGCGCCGTCGGAGGAGATGAAACCTTTCGAGACCAAGCTCGCCATCATCGGTCTGACATTGGATGCCGATCTGTGGGAGGCGCTGGACAAGGAAAAAACACTCGATCGCGCCCCCGCGGAGCTTCTGTTCGACGCCAACGGCACCATGCGCCTGACCAAGCCGCAATCCGAAGTCCGCCCGGGCGAGGCGCCGCCGGTCGCGTTTGGCACGCTCAGCATCAACCGCGCGGATGCCGCCGTCCTGGGCGCCTATGTCAAGGCCTCCGGCGATATCGAGTTCATCCAGCCGATCAATCTGCCCAACGGCGCGGTCACAGTACGCGCAAGCGGCGTGATCGAAGCGATGACAAGCCTGGTCGAAGCCGGTATCCTGACGCCCGATATCCTCCTGATCGCCAGCCTGATGGCGCAAAACTATCTGCAAGTGGACCCGGCGACGAACGAGATGGTCGGAAGGATCGAGATGGGCGCTGGCGGAATTACGATCAACGGCCTGCCGCTGCAGTGACCGGTGCGCCGCCGCAACGTTGTTTTAGATGTCCATACACCCGGTTTTTTCTGCCCGAGTAAGGTTTTTCATGCGCCACGCCCTCTCCCGCGGAATTCGAGCGCTTAGCCTCTGCGTCACCCTGGTGATCGCGGGATGCGGCAGCGATGACGGGTTTGACGAGCCGCTCTTCAAGGCGCCCGAGACGCTGGTCGACTATGACGTCGAGATCAACGGGCTTCCGACCGACGAGATGCTGGATACGGCTGAATCCGCCCTGACGGTCTATCAGCGGCGAGATGAAGGCGCGCAGAGCATCCCGTTTTTGCGCCGCCGGGCGCAAAGCGACGAGCCGACGATCCAGAAACTGCTCCGCTCGGAGGGCTATTACACCGGCGAGGTCGAGGTGACGGTCACCGAGGTTTCCGAGAACGGGGTTCCGCAAAACAGCAGCGAAACCGAGCAGGACGAGGCCGCAACCGCCGCCACCTCAACCGATGACGGCGACCCGACGAAAGAAGACCCGGAAAAGAAAAGACAGCGCGCCCTGGTCGTCTATGACATCGAGCCGGGGCCGCAATTCATCCTGACCCGCCACGACATGCCGATCGAGGCCCGCGGCAAGGCCCCCGAACTCGACCCCAAGGCGCTCGGCTCGCCCGTGGGCGGACCGGCGGTCGCGGCAAAGATCGTCGATGCCGAGACACGGGCAGTCACCCGCCTTCGCGATGCCGGGTTTCCCTATGCCAGCCGGGGCGACCGGCGGGCGGTGGCGGATCTCGACAATGACACGATCGAGGTGACCTCGCCGCTGGATGCGGGCCCGCTCAGCGTTTTCGGCGACATCACCTTCAACGGGCTCGACGAGGTCGAGGAGGAATATCTGCGCACCTATCTCGACTTTGATGTCGGGCAGACGTTCAGCCAGAAGGATCTCGAGGACTATCAGGCCGAGCTGCTCTCGACCGATCTTTTCAGCACGCTCTCGGTGCTCGCCCCCGAACAGGCGCCCGAGGGTGAGGCGCCGGTGGCCCTGCCAATCACCATCACCGCCGAAGAGCGTGAAAAACGCACCATCGCCGCCTCGGTGCGCTATAACACCGATGACGGCCCCTCGGTCCTGGGCTCGTATGAAAACCGCAACCTGTTCGGCGCCAACGAAACCTTTGGCGTCGAGGCCGAGGCGGGGTTCGAGATCCAGCGGCTCACCTTTGGCTATCGCGAGCCGCAGTTTCTGCGCGACGGTCAGGACTTTGTCGCCGGGTTCGACATTCGCCACGAGGACAACGACGCCTTTGAGGCCGATACCGCCACCCTGACCGCGGGAATCGAGCGAAAGCTGACCCCGAAATGGACCGTCGGCGCCGGCGGGCTGGCCGAGGCGAGCAACATCAAGGACCCGGTCGACGGCGATTCGACCAGTTATCTGGGCGGGATCCCGACCTTTGCCGAATATGACGGCTCGAACGATCTCCTGAACCCGACCAAGGGCATCCGGTTTCGCGCTGATGTCACGCCCTTTGCCGGGATCTTCAACGAAGAATTCGTGCAGTTCCTGTCGCTCGACACCCGGGCGGCCACCTATTTCGATCTCACCGGCGAGGAGAAGTATATCTTTGCCACCCGTGGCCGGCTGGGCTCGATCATCGCGGAGTCGATCGACACGGTGCCCGATAACCGGCGGCTGTTCGCAGGTGGCGGCGGCTCGGTACGCGGCTATGGCCAGTATCTGATCGGGCCGCTGGATGCCGATGACGACCCGACGGGGGGTCTTTCGGTCATCGAGCTGAGCGGCGAGTTCCGCGCCAAGCTTTATGGCGATCTGGGCGGCGTCGTCTTTGTCGATGGCGGCGCGGTGTCGGAGGAGCTGTTCCCCAGCTTTGACGATGGCTTCCAGGTGGCCGCGGGCTTTGGCTTGCGCTATTATTCGCCTGCGGGCCCGATCCGTGTGGATGTCGCGTTCCCGCTGAACGGACGCCCCGTGGACGATGCGTTCCAGCTGTATTTCTCGATCGGGCAGGCCTTTTGATGAAACGTCTTCTCATCGTCTTGACGATCTGCCTGGTGGCAGGCCCCGCGGCGGCGCAGCTGTCGCTGTTGGGTCTCAAGAATTCCATGGTGCAGTTCCTGCTCGACCAGATCTCGGTCGAGGGGCAGTTCGAGGTGACCGCGGGCCGGGTCGAGGAACCCGAGGATGGCGTCACCGCGATCACCGATCTCGCGATTGCGGACTCCCAGGGGGTCTGGTTCCGCGCCAAAAGCCTGAATTTCTCGTGGTCCCCGGCACGGCTGTTGCTGGGAGAGATCGAGTTCTCGAACCTCGCGCTTACCGATGTGGACGTGTTGCGCCAACCGGTGCCGGCGCCCGCTGCCGAGGAGCCGGCAGATGAGGATGCCGAGGAGAGCGACGCAGATGCCAGCCCCTTTGACTGGCCGCGCAGCCCGCTGGCGCTCAAGATCGAACGCATGGCGCTCGAGGATGTGTCGGTCGATCAAGCCGTGCTCGGCCATGCGATCGAATTCGATGCCACCGGCAGCGCGCAGGACGAGGGCGACATTCAGGCGGTCGCGCTGAACCTCAAACGCCTCGACGCGGTCGAAGGGGTGATCAACTTCAACTATGCGCGGAACTTTTCCGACAACACGCTCAGCCTGCATCTGGATGCCAGGGAAGGGCCGAATGGCATGATCTCGGACCTGGGCGGGCTGCCGCCCGAGGCCTCGACCACCGCCGAGATCGATGCCTCCGGCCCGCCGGACGACTGGAAGATGACGCTCGCCATCGCGCTCGCCGACACGCTGGACCTGAACGGACGCGCCGATATCTCCTATGCCGGGCCGCTGAAGGTCGATGCCGAGCTGACCGCCCGGCCCGGCCCCCTGATGGCCCCGAATCTCGCCGCGGTACTGGGGACCGAGGCCCAACTGATCGCGCGGGCCAGCGAGGGCCCCGATGGCCTGATCCTGATCGAAGAGGGGCATCTGAAGGCCCCGGACCTCGACCTGATCGCGTCGGGAAGCTATGCGCGCCCGACCGGGGCCGCCGATCTGAAAATCGATCTGGCGGCACGCCCGGGCCTCTCCGCCGCCGTGCCGGGTGTGGAGTTTGGCGGTCTCGCCTTTGTCGGCACGGTCAAGGGCGCGCCGGGCAATATCGCGGCCAAGGGTGATCTGGACCTTATGGGCGTGCTGACCCAGCCCGCCGATATCGGCGGCGCCAATCTGGTGATCGATGTCGCCCAGTCGACGCCCGAGGTGGACGACGCGCCGACGACCACCACCTTTTCGGTCAGTGGCGGGACCGAGGGGCTGCGCCTCGACAAACTCGGCCCCGATGTGCTGGGCGACCCGGATCTGCGCCTGGCCGGAGAGCTTGTCGACACCGCGCTGACGCTCGAAACCCTGAGCCTGACCTCCAAGGTGGTCGAGCTGGCGGTGTCCGGCACGGCGGATCTCGACACGCAGGACGCAGATCTGACGCTGAGCCTCGCGGCACCCGATCTCGGCCCCATCGCCGCCGCGTATGATCAGGCGGTGACCGGGGCGATCGACGCCAAGGGAACGGCCACGCGCAAGGACGGGGTGCTGGACGCCGATCTGACGACCCGGTTCCAGAACTTTAGCCACGAGATGGCCGATGCCGCGGATCTCGCGCTGACGCTCACGGTGCAGAACGAGGGCGCGCGCACCGATTTCGATCTGTCCGGCACGGGCACGCGGATGCGGATCGACAAACTGACGCCCGAGATCCTGGGCGATCCTACGTTTGCAACAAAGGGAACGCTGGACGGCGATGCGCTGACGCTGGAGGCGCTGGATCTCGACTCCCGGCCGCTCAGGCTCAACGCCTCGGGAACCGCGGATCTGGCAACCCAGGATGCCGATATCGCGTTCCGGCTGGCCGCCCCGGATATGGGCCCCGCCGCCCTGGCCTATGACCAGATCGTCGAGGGCGCGATCCAGGCCGAGGGGTCGGTCAAACGCGCGGGCGAGGCCACGGAGCTGTCGCTGGTGGCCTCGCTGACCGGTCTGGTTCAGGAGTTCGTCGACGCGGCCTCGCTGGAGCTGCGCGCCGATGTCACCAACGAGGGGGAGCGCACCGCCTTTGATCTGGAGGGAACGGGCGAGGAGATGCGGATCGACAAGATCCCACCCGGCTTGCTAGGCATCGTCGCGTTCGAGACCAAGGGCGTTCTGGATGCCGATGCCCTCTCGCTCGAGCCATCGACAATCCGGACCGACATCCTGACGGCAAAGGCGAGCGGGGATCTCGACATCGCGGAGAGTTCCGGCGAGATCCTCTATGATCTCAGCACCGGATCGCTCGCGCCCATCACCGAGCTTTATGACGTCGCGCTTGATGGCAAGGCCGCAGTGAACGGCAAGGTGGTGATGGAAAGCGGCGTGCCCACCATCATCGGCACCGCCGCGCTGAGCGAGATCGTCTTTGACGGGACCAGCTATGGCGATCTGGCGCTCGACCATGATGTCAGCGTGGGCGAGGCGCCGGAGGGGACCTTGCAGGCCAAGCTGAGCGATAGCCCCTATGGCGATGCCACCGCCTCGACCCGGTTTGTTTTCGCCGCGCCGGAGCTGACCCTGTCGGAGTTCGATGCAAAGGCATTGGGCCTGGCAGTGAAGGGGGATCTGGCGCTTGATACCGAAAGCACCCTGGCCGAGGGCAAGCTGACATTGGCATCGGGTTCGCTCAAGCCGCTGTCGGGCCTTGCCGGGGCCGAACTGGGCGGCGCGCTGAACGGGCAAGTGACGCTGTCGCGTCCAGAGGGCCGGCAGAATGCCGTCGCCACGCTGAAGGCAACCGATCTGAGCGCCGACAAGGCCCGGATCGCCGCCGTGGACCTGTCGGCGCGGCTCAGCAACCTGCTCGGCACGCCGGGGATCGATACGGATCTGGTGGTCGACGGCATCGAGGCCGGGGATCTGGAGGTCGCGCGGTTCTCGGCCACCGCCCAGGGGCCGCTGACGGGGATTGCGGTGACTGCCTCGGCCACCGGCAAGGTCAAGAAGGACGAGATCAACCTGGCGCTCGCCGCCAAGGCGGACGCGGCGGGCCCCCAGTATGGCGCGACCATAAGCCGTTTCGATATGGGCTATGGCGAGGAGACGCTCGCCCTCAATCAGCCGATGACCATCCGCGCCCAGGGCGCGCGGGTCGTGGTCGAGGGGATCGATATCGCGCTGCCCCGCGGCGGCGCGCTGGTGGGTGATATCGACAAATACGGCAACGGGATGAAGGGAGCGATCCGGCTCAGCAATCTCGACGCAGGGCTTGCCAGGCGCTTTGCCGGGGCGCCGATTCTGGGCGGCACCGTTTCAGCCGACGCGACATTCGATACCGGGCGGGGGCCGGCCAATGTCACCCTCGCCATCGACGAGCTGCAATTCGAGGGCGTGGATACCGGCAACACGATGTCGCTGGAGGCAAACGCCGATTGGGACGGGCGCATCGCCAATGCCTCCGGGCAGCTGGTGGGCGATTTCGGGCAGCCGCTGACCTTCAGCGCCGAGCTGCCGTTGCGGCCCGGTCTGATTCCCACGCCGGCCTCACGCGGCCCGATCGACGCCCGCCTCGACTGGGAGGGCGAGATCGGCAAGATCTGGGCCATGGTTCCCGCCGCGGGCCACTTCCTGACCGGGAAGGCCGAGGTTCATCTGGGCATCACGGGAGATATCTCGGACCCCAAGATCAGCGGCGATATGGGGATCACCGATGGCGGGTATCAAAACCTGGATGCCGGCACGATCCTGACCGATCTGACGCTGGACACCCAGATCACGCCCGAAGGCGCGCTGACATTCGAGCTCGATGCCAAGGATGCCGGTGCCGGCACCATCACGACCCGGGGAGAGGTCGCGCTGGATCAGTCGGGGATCGAGATCAGGACCGTCATCGACAAGGCCGTGCTGGTGCGCCGTGACGACGTGACCGCCCGCGTTGACAGCAATATCGACGTGATCGGGCCGATTGACGCGCTGGATGTCACCGGCGAGATCGTGCTGGAAACCGTCGAAGTGCGCCTCGTCTCGAACGCCTCGGCGGGGATTGTCGACCTTGGTGATGTGATCATCAAGGGCGAGGAGGAGGAGGAAGAGGACCAGGCCGAAAGCTCGGTCAATCTCGACCTCAAGATCACATCACCCGGGCGGGTCTTTGTCCGCGGCCGCGGGCTCGACAGTACCTGGGGGGTGGATCTGGCGGTGCAGGGGACTGCCGCGCAACCCTTGCTGACGGGCAACGTGGAGAAAGTGCGGGGCCTGTTGTTGCTGATCGGCAAGACGTTTGATCTCACGCGAGGGCGCATAGATTTCGACGGCACGCCAAAGATCGACCCGCGACTGGATATCGTTTTTGAACGTGAGACACCGGATCTGACCGGCCGGATCGTGATCAGCGGCAAGTCTTCGGATCCCAAGCTGAACTTCACCTCGTCGCCGTCGCTGCCCGAAGACGAAGTCCTGCCGATGACGATCTTTGGCAAGTCGAGCCAGGCGCTGACCGGCAGCCAGGCGATCCAGCTGGCATTGGGGGTGGCGACGCTGATGGATGGCGGGGGCGGCACGCTGGACAAGGTGCGCGGTGCGATCGGGCTGGATGCGCTGCGCGTCGAGGAGGATGACGAGGGCAACACCGCGGTCGCCGCGGGCAAGGAGGTCGCCCCCGGCGTCTATGTCGGCGTCAAACAGGGTCTGACGGGCGGCGACAGCAAGGCGGTGGTCGAGATCGATGTCTTCAAGGACATCTCGGTGGATGCCGAGGTCGGCATCGAAAGCGGGCCCACCGTCGGCCTGCGCTGGAAGCACGATTTCTAAGGCGCCGGGCGGCGCTCAGAGCGACACAAAGAACTGGATGATGAAGGCGTTGGCCAGATCGACAAAGAACGCCGAGACCAGCGGCAGGATGATGAAGGCGAGCGGCGAGGGGCCATAGCGCTTGGTCACCGCCGTCATGTTCGCGATCGCCGTCGGGGTGGCGCCCAGGGCAAACCCGCCAAATCCCGCGCTGAGCACCGCGGCGCGATAGTTGCCCCCCATCGCCCGAAACAGCACAAAGACGCAAAACGCCAGCGTCATCACGACCTGCAGCGCCAGGACCAGAAACAGCGGCCCGGCAAGCGCCGCGAGGGTCCACAGCTTCATGCTCATCAGCGACATCGACAGAAAGACACTCAGCGAGAACTCGGAGATCAACGCCAGCACGGGCGTGCCAGAGACAACCGGCGCCCGGGGGAACAGCATCGGCTTGAGGTTCGCGATCACGATTCCGAAGATCAGGCAGGGCACAAAGAGCGGCAGTTTGATGCCCATCGCCTCGATCGCTTCGAACGCGGAAAAGCCGAGGATGATCGCGACATTGATCTCGAGCAGCGCGCGCATCACATCGACATAGTCGATATCGGTGTTGCGCGCCTCGGCATAAGAGGTGCCAACGATCGGATCGGCATCCTCGTCCCGCGGGGTGAGATTGCCCCGCTCGATCAGATAGCGCGCGATCGGCCCCCCGATCAGCGCCGCGAGAACCAGCCCGACGGTTGCCGCCGCGATCCCCATCTCGGCGGCGCCGGCAAGCCCGGAACGCTCGGCAATCTCCGGCCCCCAGGCGATCGCGGTGCCGTGCCCGCCGATCAACGACGCCGAGCCCACCAGCACCGCCGCCGCACCCGGCAACCCAAAGATCGACACACCGACCAGCGCAACGACATTCTGCAGCACCATGAACGCGATCGTCAGGCCGAGCAGAATGGCCAACGCACTGCCGCCGCGCACCAGATCGGCAAACCGCGCATTCAGACCAATCGTGGTGAAGAAGATGACCAGCAGCACATCGCGCGGCTCCAGATCAAAGTCGACCTCCCAGCCGCCAAAGACATAGATGCCCCACATCACCACCGCCACCGCGAGGCCGCCGGAGACCGGCTCGGGAATGTTGAAGTCCCTGAGAACCGCGAGTTTGCGGGTTAGATAGGCACCGACAAAGTAAACGATCATGCCAAGAGTGAGCGAGATAAACCCCGGGACGATGACGAGTTCGGGCATGCTGGTTCCCCTTTGGCTGCCGCTTTTGGTAGCAAACCGGGTCGTTTCGTTCAATCTGAGCGTGCCGAGGCAGAATCCGGGTTTCGTTAAGTCCAGAGGGCATTCGGGGCACGGTCACTGTTGACCGTGATGCGCATTCGGCACGACAGTTTCCCAATGACATTACTGGAAGATCAATTTGGAGCAAACCGCACCAGGCCCCTGCTGCACCCCGCCGCCGACACGGACAGGCGGCACGGCGATCGGGGAACTGGCCGGGCGCGCTTTCTTTTCGGCGCGCGGATTCGAATCACTATGGGCGGCGTTGGCGCCAATCAGATCCGCAAACAGATGCAGCATCGCATCGAGCAAGATTGTGACACGGGCATGACAACTCATCGTTTCCCGCCTCAAATTGGAAAAATCGAGACAAATGAGCGGGTTTTTTTGCGCCGTCGCATTCTTGTTGCAATCGCTAACTCTTCACTGAAAGACTTTCGGCTGGGAAAGGTCGGCTGATCAAACAGCCGCCGGGTGCGAGCTCCCCTAACCTGAAAGACCGGTAATAAAGACGACACCAACAAGGAGATCACAGATGAAAAAGACACTCTCGGTACTGCTGGCGGCGTCCGCGATGGCGATCAGCACCAATGCGGCCAAGGCCGCCGACGAAATCACGGTGGGGTACTTCCTTGAATGGCCGATGCCGTTTCAATACGCCAAGGTCAAGGGAACCTATGACGATGAGATGGGCGTCAAGGTGAACTGGGTCAGCTTTGACACCGGCACGGCGATGTCGGCCGCGATGGCATCGGGCGATGTCCAGATGGCCGTCAGCCAGGGCGTGCCGCCCTTTGTGGTCGCGACCTCGGCCGGCCAGGACCTTCAGATCATCGATGTCGCGGTCTCTTATGCCGACAACGACAATTGCGTCGTTAAGTCGGAGCTGGAGATCGACAAGGATACCGCGAAGGAGCTGGAGGGCAAAAAGGTCGGTGTGCCGATCGGGACCGCCGCCCATTATGGTTTCCTGAAGCAGATGGCGCATTTCGGCGTGGACATCTCGAGCATGGAAATCGTCGACATGGCACCGCCGGAAGGGGCGGCGGCCTTTGCCCAGGGCAATCTCGACATGGTCTGCGGCTGGGGTGGCGCGCTGCGCCGGATGAAGGAGCACGGCAATGTGCTGTTGACCGGTGCCGAGAAGACCGAGCTTGGCATTCTGGTCTTTGACGTGACCTCGGCACCCGCCAGCTTTGTCGCCGAAGAGCCCGAACTGGTCGCCAAGTTCCTCAAGGTGACAGCCGACGCGAATGCCGCCTGGAATGACGGCAGCGGTGTCGAGGAGATGCTGCCCGTCATCGCGCAGGATGCCGGTATGGATGTCGACGCCACCAAGGCGACGATCAACACCTTTGTCTTTCCCTCGGTCGACGATCAGCTTGCCGGAAAGTGGCTGGGCGGGAATGCGCAGAGCTTCATGAAGGGCGTCGCGGATGTGTTCGTCGAGGCGGGCTCGATCGACAAGGCGCTGCCCACCTATGACAATGCGGTCAATACCGGGCCACTTTCAACGGTCGCGGGTGCCGGGACCAACTGACCCCGACAATCCGGCCCGGGGCGCATGCTCCGGGCCGTTTCACTTTTTAAAGGGGGGGCATGTATGTCCGGTCTATTGATTGACGATATCTCGATGCGCTTTGAGCTGCCCAACGGCTCGTCGGTGCAGGCACTCAAAAACGTCACACTCGACATCAACGAGGGGGAACTGATGTCGGTCCTCGGCCCGTCGGGCTGTGGCAAGACCACCCTGCTCAACATCGTGGCCGGGTTCCTGGCACCGACCGAGGGGCGGATCATGCTGGGCGGTGAACAGGTGAACGGCCCGGGCCCCGAGCGGGGCATGGTCTTTCAGCAGGGCGCATTGTTCGAATGGATGAATGTCCGCCAGAATGTCTCGCTCGGGCCGGATATGAAGCATATGCCCAAATCTGAGAGCGCGGGCATCGTCGACCATCTGCTCGATGTCGTGGGGCTGCAGGACTTCAAGGAAAAGGCGATCTACGAGCTCTCGGGGGGCATGCAACAGCGCGTGGCGCTGGCGCGCTGCCTGGCCAATGATCCCGACGTGATCCTGATGGACGAACCGCTGGGCGCGCTGGATGCGCTGACCCGCGAAAAGATGCAAGGTCTGGTGCTCAAGCTGTGGAAAGAGACCGGCAAGACGATCATCCTTATCACCCACTCGGTCGAAGAGGCGCTGTTGCTGGGCGAACGCCTGCTGGTGATGGCCCCGCGCCCCGGCCGCATTCACAAGGAATACCGCCTGCCATTTGCCGAAATGGGCGTCGACGCGGATCTGCGCGAGGTCAAGAAACACCCTGATTTCGGCGTCAAGCGCGAAGAAATCCTCTCGATGATCTGGAACATGGAAGAGGAAATCATGGGCCGGACGGAGAGCGCAGCATGATCATTCTCATCATCTATGTCGCGTTCTTCGTCGGCGCCTATTTCGGGGTGAAAGCCCTGACCAGCCAGATCAGCAAGGCGCGGGACTTCACCTCGCTAAAGACGGTGACCTTTGGCGATGAAAGTGCCGTGACGGCAGACCGCTATGCCTCGGTGATTTCGGTGGTCGCGATCTTCCTGATCTGGGGCGCCTTCACGGGGTCGGCCTGGGCGCCGATTCATGCGCCGGGCCCCTTTACGGGCGATGCAAGCTTTACCTACACGGCCGAGGCGCCCGATGGCACCAAGGACGAAGGCGTGGTGCATGTCCGGGTCTTTCCCGTCGGCAGCGATGCCGAGGCGCGCGAGGTCGCGCCCGGCGACGGTTTCGCCAAGGATGACAGCGTGAAGGTCGGCGCCTGGCGCTCGGCCCTTGTCCGGGTGGACGCGAATGACGAGATCACCAAGAAGGACGGGGCAAAGATCATCGCGATCGACGGCAAGCCCATCGCACCCGGCGAGACGGTCAAGGTCGCCTCGGGCGAGGTGACGCTGTCGGCCAAGGGAACGCCAAACTACAAACCGGCCCCGGGCTGGCAGATGGAGCCGATCTGGCTGCCCGCACCCGAAGCCGTCGTCAGCCGGCTGGTCGGGATCGCGAATGAAGGCTACCAGAACTCGACACTGTGGGAGCATCTGGGCTGGTCGCTGTTCCGGGTGATTGCCGGGTTCATCGCGGGCGCCATTGTCGGCATTCCGCTGGGATATGCGATGGGGCTGTCGAGCTGGTTTCGCGGATGGTTCGACCCGATTGTCGAATTCATGCGCCCCGTCCCGCCGCTGGCGCTGATCCCGCTGGTGATCATCTGGGCGGGCATCGGCGAGGAAGGCAAGGTCATCCTGCTGTTTCTGGCCGCCCTCTGGATCATGACCATCGGCGCGCGGTCGGGCGTGTCCGGCGTCAGGATTTCCAAGGTCCACGCCGCCTATTCGCTGGGCGCCTCGAAATGGCAGATCCTGCGCCATGTGATCGTGCCCAACTCGCTGCCCGATATCTTTACCGCGGCACGGGTCGCGATGGGGGTTTGCTGGGGCACCGTCGTTGCCGCGGAACTGGTCGCGGCCAACCAGGGCGCGGGCATGATGATCATGGTCGCCTCGAAGTTCCAGCTGACGGATATCGTCATCATGGGCATCATCCTGATCGGGATCATCGGCTATGGCATCGACATCCTGATGCGCATGCTGGAGAACTGGCTGATCCCGTGGAAGGGCCGCGGCTGACGCCGACGCAAACGGAGCCCGTCAACACAAAGGCCCGGCGGCCCAAGGCGCCGGGCCTTCTTTTTCTGTGCCAACCGGCATCCAGCAGATTGGAGGCCGCTGCGGCCCCTCGTTTACGCAGCAAACACGGACGATCGGACGGTCGACCTCCAACCGGTCAGAATGCGTTGCACCTTCGTCGACGCGGTCTGTGCATGGCTGTCGATCTGCGGGTCGCATCTGCGCCCCCTGTTCACCGACAGGTCTTGTTCACCGACAGATAATGCTGTTCCGCGCTGCCGAGTGGCCGGCCGCCCCGGATCGCTTCGCGCCTTTGCAATTCGTCCAGGTCACAAGGCAGTCCAACGAACAACTCATCGCAGGGGGCGGGCAGACGCATTGGGTCGTCGCCCCAGCCCGGGGTATCCAGAATGTGCTCGACGATCAGGTTGTTGCCCGCCCCGGCACAGGCCGCCAACGATTGGTGGACCCC
Organism: Pseudomonadota bacterium; assembly: GCA_039028555.1. Taxonomy (GTDB): domain Bacteria; phylum Pseudomonadota; class Alphaproteobacteria; order Rhodobacterales; family Rhodobacteraceae; genus Thermohalobaculum. The sequence continues at coordinate 13,463 of JBCCHW010000066.1, forward strand.
GTCGAAGACCGCAGCTCTGATATCCGACCAGCGGAAATCGCCCTGTTGCAACCGAACGCCGGGCAACACGCCGGCATCCCGCGGATGGTCAGTTGAAACCTGCCAGAACGACCGCTCGATGGGGTCAAGCAGCGCCTTTGGCGTCGTGGAGTCTCCGCTGCCGGAGGGTCCGTGCAACAAGATGATCTGGCCGCACATGACAGCGCGCCCGGGCAAATGGTTTCAGCGAAGGCAAACTGGGCAAGGCAGGCTTTGGCCCGGTGCAACCATCACCGCGGTGTGACGCGCGCAACGGGCCCGAGTGGGCGCCCCTGGCATGACGATCTCTGAAATTGCCGGGTTGAGCCGGGCCGTGCGGAAATGCTGCCCCGCAACATAAGCTTGCACTCGCGCCGGATGCCTGCCAACGTGAGTCGATGTTCCGAGGATGACCTGGCGCCAATGCCTGCTCGCCCCAACCCCAAGGGCCGGGATTTACGGCATTTTTCTGGGCCGCCGGACAGGACGGCAGCATCTGCGCCGTCCCAACAGCGATGGAGATTACAATGGACGGCGTTTCCCCCACCACAGTTTTGCACCCCCTGTCCCCCCTGACGGCGGACGAGATCAGCCTTGCCGCGAGCATCGTTCGCGACGGGATCGACAACGGCTCGGAGGCGCTGTTCGAGATGGTCGAACTGGCCGAACCCGACAAGGCCGCCGTTCGCGCCCACGCCCCGGGCGCGGGCATCGCGCGCGAGGCCTGGGTCAACGCGTATTTCAAGACCCGCCAGGGTGTCGTGCGCTGTCGCGTCTCGCTGACCGAAAGATCGGTGATCAGCCAGACCCATCTGCCCGACGCCATCCCGATGATCGCGCCCGTCGAGTTCATGGAGGTCGAGGACGCGGTCAAGGCCGATCCCCGCTTTGTCGCCGCCTGCGAGCGCCGCGGGATCACCGATCTCGCCCTTGTGTGCATCGACCCCTGGTCGGCGGGCAATTTCGGTGTGCCGGAGGAGGCAGGGCGCCGGATCTCGCACGTGTTCTGCTGGGTGCGCAACAGCGAGCTCGACAACCAGTACGCCCATCCGATCGAAGGGCTCAATGCCACTGTCGACATCGACACCGGCGACGTGATCGAGGTCTTTGACACGGGCGATGTCCCGGTTCCGCGGGGCGAGTCCAATTACGACCGGACCTTTCAGAAGGTGGTTCGCCAGGATCTTTTGCCTATCAATGTCGTCCAGCCCGACGGGGTGACCTTCAAGCTCGACGGCCATCACCTGACATGGCACGAGTGGGACCTGCGTATCGGTTTCAACGCGCGCGAGGGGCTGACGCTGCACGACATCACCTTTTGCGGCCGCCCGATCATGTACCGCGCCTCGATTGCCGAGATGATGGTGCCCTATGGCTCGCCGCAGGGCGCGCATCCGCGAAAGAACGTCTTTGATGTGGGCGAGTATGGCATCGGGCGGCTGGTGAATTCGCTCGAGCTCGGCTGTGATTGCGTCGGCGCCATCGAATACATCGACGCCCATGTCAACGGCCGCGACGGCACCAGCGAGACGATCAAGAACGCGATCTGCCTGCACGAAGAGGATATGGGCGTTCTGTGGAAGCATTTCGACTTCCGGCTCGAGCGCACCGAAACCCGCCGCGCCCGGCGCATGGTGATCTCGACCATCGCGACGGTTGGCAACTATGAATACGGCTATTACTGGTACCTCCATCTGGACGGCATGATCGAGTTCGAGATGAAGGCGACCGGGGTCATCAATACCACCGCCTGCATTCCGGGCCAGCCGGGCCCCTATGGGACCGAGGTTGCCCCGGGGGTCCTGGGCCAGATCCACCAGCACACCTTTTGCGCCCGCCTCGACATGGCGGTGGATGGCGACGCGAATACCGTTGTCGAGTGCAACACCCATGCGGACCCGGCGGGGCCGGAAAACCCCTATGGCAATGCCTATCGCCAGTATGAGACGGTGCTCGAAACCGAAAAGGGCGGCGCACGCAAGGCCGACCTCGCGACCCATCGCTATTGGAAGTTCAAGAGCGCCGACAAGACCAATTTCGTCGGCACGCCCACCGCCTACAAACTGATACCAAGCGCGACGGTCACGCCCTTTATCTCGCCCGACGGTCCCTCGGGCCGGCGCGCGGGCTATACCTATAACGATCTTTGGGTCACGGCCTTTGATCCGGAGGAACGCTTTCCCGCGGGTGAGTTCGTCAATGGCTGCGACGGGTCGGACGGCCTGCCCAGCTTCATTGCCGATGACCGCCCGATCGTCGAGACCGATGTGGTCGCCTGGCACGTCTTTGGCCTGCATCACATGCCGCGGCCCGAGGATTATCCGGTTCAGCCCTGCATCACCTGCGGGTTCAAGCTGATGCCGGCCGGGTTCTTTGACGACAGCAACTGTCTGGATCTGCCCTGGGAAAAGAACGCCGCAAGCTGCCACGCCGCGGCCGAGGGCTGAGCGCGGACACGCCCCGGCCCGGGCGCCCGGGCTGGACAAGCCTGCCGGTACGCGGCACTAGAAGGCCCGGGGTGATCTTCCGCGTCCTCCCGGGCCCGGAACGCCACCCGTGATCGGAGACGGGAGAATGCCGTGCGTGTGGTCCTGTGGGGAACCTATGATCTGGGAAAGCCCCGCACGCGGATCCTGCGCAGCGGTCTGCGCGAGATCGGTGTCGAGCTG
>JBCCHW010000067.1:0-16004 GCA_039028555.1 Pseudomonadota bacterium
GGGAGGTACGATGATGATCGGATTTGTCGCGGATGCCGCCGCAAACGGTATGGTGCCGGAAACCAACACCTTGGTGACAAAGGCCTGGGAGGCTGTCGTCGCCGCCATCGCGCTCGGCGCGCTCTACAAGTTGGGAGATCTGATTTATGCGCGCCAGCGGCGGGAAAACGAGTATCGCCGGACGATGGAACTGCTCGAGCTTGAAAGGCGGGTGAACAAGCTCGCCCAGGACGATTCCGAGATGGATCAGATGCTCGCGGTCCTGCGGGAAAACTACAGCGACATATCCCCGACAATGCAGAATGTTTCCGGCATCAAGCCCCGGCGTCGACAGGTGGATGATCTTTTCATCGCCGTGCTGCCCAGCCTTGCAATGGCGCTTTCATCGCTCAGCGAGATTTTTTACGGGGCGCCTGAAGCAGAGATGAACTACCTCCTGCTGGTATCCTGCCTCTGCGCCGCCGTCTTTGGCGGGCCCTGGGTCGAGAAAAAGGTCAATGGCTGGACCGAAAGACGATTCCCGGGTTACTTTTTGTCATTCGTGATGGGGGTCGCCCTCGTTTTCGTCGGCGCGTTTGTCGCCGGCGCCGTCGGGGGCCTGATCGGTATTATCTAGAAAAGGCGGGCCTGTACCCGCCTCTTGCCTGTAAAACGCCTGCCTAGGGGTTACTTGGTCAGCAACAGCTTGCCTTGGCGGGTGATGCGCAGTGTGTAGAGCTGGCCGTTCAGGTCGATCTCGGCCTGACGCCCGCCATTGGTCAGCCGCTCTGCGTCATAGCGCGGCAGGGTCGTCTCGCGGGGGCGGTACGTCGGGGTAAAATCCGGGGTGCCATCGGGGGTCATCGCGATACTCCTTGGTTTATCAAGCGATCGGCCAAGGCTTCGATATCGATGGCACAGGTGAGACCGGCTTCGCCGAGCAGGGTGGAAAGTTCCGCTGCTTCGGACTGGATCAGCGCGGGCACATGCGGCAGTTCGGTCGCGTTCTCGTCAGACGACGTCATCGCACGGAGTCCTTGGTTTTCAGATTTCCGGCTTCTTCACAGAGGCTGTGAGGTGGCTGATGCAAGTACCTTACTAAAATAGTAGGTTAAGTCAACAGGGATTTCCCACCCTTTGAAACCCTTTCTGCGCGGGCCGCTAATTCAGCGCGGCCTGGCGCAGCACGGCCGCTTCGGTCTCCTCGGCGGCGCCGGGGGCCGAGAAGTTCGGGGGCTCGGTATGCCACAGCGAGCCGTCGGTGATCAGTGCCGCGCCCAGATCGAACAGCTTTCGCATAAAGACGGGGTCAAACTCTTCGTCGGGCTCGTCGATAAAGTCCGCCGGGATCCATCCGTATCTGACGCTGATGTCATCACGCTCTGCCACGGCGTGGATCTTGTAGAGGTCTCCAGCCGCCTGCGCATACCAGAGCGCATTGATCGAGGCGGCGCCGATCTCCAGCGTCCGCGGCTCGACCGCCTCTGGCGGGGGCACGATCGCGCCGTTCACGAGCACATAAAGATCGCGCTCGAGCGAAAAGCCCACCAGCTCATCCATCAGATAGCCCGGGATCTGCGGTGACAGGGCATTGACTTGCGAGGTCACGCCCCCATCGACATGAAGCTCGTTATAGCTCAGCCCGGCGGCGCTGACATCAAAGATCACCGGAGGGAACGCGATCGGGATCGCGGCGGAGGCCAGAATGACTGTTCGAAACAGCTCCAGCGCACCTGGCATGCCCGAATCTGCGATCGCGCCCATGTTCCAGATCACCGGCCTGCCCACATCCAGATTGGTCGTGCCGACAAACAGGCCGCGCCCCTGGCGGTGTTCGGAGGCGATTTCAGCCATCAGAGCGGGCGTGACGTATTGGGCGATCTTGTTACGCAGCGGCGTCGTATCGGCCAGCGATGCCCCCCCGAACAAACCCGAAAAGACGTGTTGCTCTAGCATGTCCTCGGTCTTTGTCGTGGTGTAGATCTCTTCCAGCACGGCGTCGTACTCTGCGCCCAGAAAGGCAAAGGGCGCGATGATCGAGCCGGTGCTGATCCCGGTGACGACATCAAACTCGGGCCGCGTGCCGGTCTTGGTCCAGGCGGTCAGGATCCCGGCGCTGTAGGCGCCGTATTGCCCGCCGCCCGAGATTGCCAGATAAGACATGGTCGGCGGTGTGCCGGCACTGGCGGCCGCGCCATAGCGCGCCCGGATCTTCTCGGCCCGCTTGACCATCAGCTTGCCGAGCCGCTCGGGATCGTTCCGATCTCCCCAAAAGCGAACGTTCTCGAAGCCGGGGGGATGCGCCTCGTTGATCAGAAAGGGCGGCACCGCGTTGCGTTCGACGGTGGTGCATCCGACACTCACCAGTGTCGACAGGGCGATCAGGATTGCGCGCCATCCATTCCTACCGGCTGCGTAGAACGAGATCATCGGTGGCTCCTTTCAGCATCGCCGAGTCCGATCGACAGGATCAGGCAGAGCCTAGGCCGGAGGCTGCCGGGATCAAGCGGGATCGGGTGTGGTCACAACATCTTCTCCTGCTCCGCCGGGGTGGGCGTGTGGTTGAAGACATAGGCCGAGCGGCAGGCCTCCTCGCCCCCCAGCGCGGCAATCTTGGCCCGCTGATCGGCGAAACAGCGCGCATTGACCTCTTCGGGATTACATATCTCATGGAGCCGGCGTTCCCCCTCGGCAAGGGCGGCCTTCACGCCGGGGTCTATTGTGGCCATCGCGGCCAGATCGTTCAGCTCAAGCGGGTCGGATCCAAGATCGAAGAGCTGCGGCGGATGCCCGACGTACGCGATGTATTTCCACCGCGCCCAGCGGACCATGAAAGTCCCGGTCGAGGACCCGCCATCATGATACTCGCTGAACACCGTCCGGGCGGCGTCATCAGGCGCATTCGCGATCTCGACGAGCGACTTTCCCGGCAGATCCGCAGCCAGACCAGCCAGGCCGAGCGCCGTCGGCGCGATGTCGAGCAGGCTCGTGCCGGTCGCGACCCGATGCCCCTTTGGCACACCGGGCCCCGCGAGGATCATCGGCACGCCGGCCGAGGCTTCATACATCACCTGCTTGGTCCAGAACCCGTGATCGCCCAGCATTTCGCCATGGTCCGAGACATACAGAACCACGGTCTCGTCGCGTTGACCGGAAGCCTCCAGCGCAGCCATCACCTGACCGACGCAATCGTCCATGAAACTCGTCAGGCCATAATAGGCCGCCCGGGCCTCACGCGCCTTTTCTGGCGTGAAGTAGCGGTCATAGTCAAAGAACGAGATCACGTTCGCCAGTTCGGGATGAGTCGGTGCCGCCCCGGGCTCATACCCCACCGGCAGATCCATCTCGGCGGGGTCGTAGAGCGCATAGAACGCCTCGGGCGCGGTCAGAGGGTAATGCGGGCTGACCAGCGAGACAAAGGCGGTCCAGGGCTGGCCGTCACGCGCGGCCAGCCAGTCGGTCGCGGCTGCGGTGATCGCGCGGTCATAATCGGTATAGGTACTGGGGCCCGCGCCCACATCCCCCGCCAGTTCGGCGGCCGATTCATAGCCGGTCGGATTGTCGCGCAACAATCCCGCCACCCAGCCAACGCCGCCCACAACATGCATCGGCAGGATCTCCTCGCTCCACCCGTTGTCATCCGAGCCGGAGCGGAAATGGAGCTTGCCGATCGAAGTGGTCTCGACCCCGGCCTCGCGCAGCCGGTGCATCCAGCTTGGCCGCTGACCGTCATAGGGCGTTGCGCTGTCCCAGTAACCGACCCGATGCACATGGTTACCACAGGCGACCGCAGCGCGGGCCGGCACGCACATGGGCGAGGGCGTATAGGCGTTTTCGAACACGGTTCCCCGCGCTGCGAGCGCATCAAGATGCGGTGTCTTGACGATTGCGTGGCCCATGCAGCCCATCGCGTCGCGGCGATGTTCATCCGACATGATGATCAGGAGGTTTCTTGGTTCTGCCATCGGTCGGATCCTCGCAATCAGCCGGCTCATCATCTGCCAGCCATCATGGCGCGGATCGCAGGTGAAACGAAAGCACGGATTCGACGGGTTTTTTCGCCGGACGGATTGCAACCAACCTGCAGATGGCGTTTCAATCCTGCATCCCCACCGCAAAGGATCCGCCATGGAACGCCAAGTCTACATCAACGGAGAGATCGTCCCCGACAGCGCGGCAAAGGTCAGCGTGCACGACAAGGGCTTTGTCTATGGGGACGCTGTCTTCGACACGATGCGCACATTTGGCGGGGCGGTCTTTCGCGCACAGGAACATATCGACCGCCTCTACGAGACGTTGCGTTATGTCCGTATCGATCCTGGTCTCGACAAACCGGCGATGATGGCGGCAGTGGGTCGGGTGATCGAGGCCAACGCGCCGGCGCTTCGGCCGGGCGAGGACTGGTGGGTCACGATCCGCGTGACCGCCGGTGTGATCGCGATGGATGGCGAGATGCCGGGCCAGACGGGTGCCACGGTCGTGATTGAATGCGTGCCCTTGCCGCTGCGTGCCCGGGCGTCGTTTTTCAGGGAGGGTGTGCCGCTGGCCATTTCGCACCGGCCACGCGTTGCGCCCGAGGCCCTCAGCCCCAATGCAAAGACCAGTAACTACATGAACATGATGCTCGCCCAGCGCGAGGTGAACGCGGTGGCACCGGGCAACTGGGCGCTGATGCCCGACCCGAACGGCAATCTGGCCGAGGGGCCGGGCTGTAACCTGTTTCTGGTAAAGGACGGGAAGGTGCTGACACCCACAACCGAGTATATCCTGGCCGGCGTCAGCCGGGGCGAGGTGATCTCGATCTGTGACGAGCTTGGCATTCCGATCATTGAACATGACATCTCGGTCCATACCGCGATGACCTCGGATGAGGCGTTTCTCACCTCGACCAGTCTGTGCGTCTGCCCGGTCAGATCCATCGACGGGGCGGATGTTCCGGGCCAGATCCCGGGCCCGCTCACGCGGCGGATCATGGAAGCCTTTGCCGCCCGCGCCGGGTTCGATTTCGTGTCCCAGTATCTTGCCTTCGAGGGGGCGGGCGCGGCGCAGACGGGCATCTGATCTCGCCGAGGGCGTTCGAGCCTTTTCAACATGGCCTGTGGCACCGGGCTATGAGATACTTGTCGTCGTTAACATAACAGCGGCATCCGGCGAGGATCTCGTTCGAGAGGAAACAACAGATGCGAATGATGTTGAAATTCACGATCCCGGTGGAGCGGGGCAATCAGGCCGAAAAAGATGGGACCCTTGGCCGGACCATCAGTAACCTGGTCGAGAGTGTAAATGCCGAGGCGGCCTATTTTGCGCTCGAAGACGGCAAGCGCATGGGGATTGTAATCTTCGAAGAATCCGACCAGGCCAAGATGCCGGTGCTGAATGAACCTCTGTTCGCGGCCCTGAATGCGTCGATCCAGATTCAGCCCGTGATGACGGTCGAGGATCTGCAAAGAGCGTTGTGACCCGGGCAATCGATGCCTGGCTCAGCGTGACAGGGCGGCAATCAGATCGGCCCACTCATTGATGGATTCGGCAAAGGCCTCCTCGGCCAGATCGTCGACAAAGGCTGCGCCCGCCTCGGTCAGCGGCTGGATCTCATAGCGCACCCGAACAAGGGTGCGCCGCCCCTCTGCCGCACACTGGACATCGACGATGGCGACCCGCGTCGCGGGGGTGAGGCGCAGATAGCGGACATGGCCGGCCTCCGGCTCCCAGGCGAGACAGGTCCAAAAGGTCTTGTCCTCGCCCGCGCCGGTGGTGAACAGCATCTCCTGCCGGGTTTCGCCATCGGCAGGGTCGATGTAAGTCGGGCGCCAATCGGGCACCCAGGCTTCCTCGCCCCGAGGGGTAAAGAGCGGAAAGGCGGCCTCGATCGGCAGATCCACAGTAATCTGATGGCTGAAGATCTTTTTCATCATCTGCTCCGTTGGCGGCTGCGCCGGGGCAGATGCTTCTAAACCCAAAAGCCCGGCGAGCGAAGCCAATCTCGCCGCCGGGCCTCAATTGTGATCCTGCAAGGGATGCGCGATCAGCTCTTGCCCTGACCCGTTTCGGTCGCGTTCACCAGGCACGCCATGTTGCCATAGGGGTGCTTGTTTTCCTTCATCAACTGATGGGCATGCCCGATCTCGTCAAACGAGTACGTGCCGCTGAGGCAGGGATCCACCTTGCCCGCGATGACCAGGTCGTTCACCGCCTCCGCCTGCTCGTCATTGGCGACGTGCGAGCCCTGCAGGCGCTTTTGCATCATCCAGTGATAGCGCAGGTCGGCGGTGATGTTGTAGCCGGTGGTCCCGGCGCAGATCACAACCATGCCGCCCGTATCGCACACAAAGCAGGAGGTCGGCAGAGTGGCTTCGCCCGGGTGTTCGAAGACGATCTTGGGGTTCCGGCGCTCGCCCAGGCAATCCCAGATCGCCTTGCCAAAGGCGCGCGCGCCCTTCATCCACTCACCCCATTCCGGTGAGGTCGTGTCCGGCATCTGACCCCAGTGAGAGAAGTCCTTGCGATTGATCACCCCGACCGCGCCCTTGTCATGGCAGAACTGGCGCTTGTCCTCGTCCGAGATGACCGCAATCGGCTTGCCGCCAAGGGCCGAGACGATCTGGATGGCCATGGCGCCCAGGCCACCGGCAGCACCCCAGACCAGAACAGCGTCGCCCTCTTCGACCGTATGCGGCGCCCAGCCCATGAGCTGGCGATAGGCGGTCGAGGCGCAGAGCACATAGCAGCCCGATTCCTCCCAGGACAGATGCTTGGGCCTGGGCAGGACCTGGTGCGACTGGACCTTGCAGAACTGGCAGTAGGATCCATAGTTCGTCTGATAGCCCCAGACCCGGGTCGAGGGGGCCAACATCGGGTCCTTGCCTGAGAGCACCCAAGGATCTTCGGGCTCCCACCAGCCGGAATGGGCGACGACCTCGTCACCGACCTTGCAGTTTGTCACTTCCGAGCCCACGGCCCAGACGATGCCCGAGGCATCCGATCCGCCCGCGTGAAAATCCTCCGGCTCGCCCTTTTTCTGGCGGTCCTTGATGACGTCGACCGGATAGCCGAGCGCGGCCCAGACATTGTTGTAATTGATGCCCGAGGCCATGGTGTAGATGAGCACGTCCTTGGGCCCGATCTCGGGCGTCGGAATGACTTCGCGCTGCCAGGCGTCTTTTGGTTCGCCAAAGCGGTCCTGACGGACAGTAAAGGCATGCATGGTCTTGGGCACTTCGCCCAGTGGCGGCATATCGCCGAGGTCGTAGAGCTCTTTCGGGGCGGGTTTGACGGATGACATAGAGCGGGCCTCCCTAATGGTTGCCCGCTCCCAATATCAATTGTCAGACAATTGTCAAGCAGGTGTCTGCCGAGCGCCCAATCGGGAGCAACCCGCCAACGTGTCGAGGCGTTGTGAAGGACTGGCGGGCCCTCTCGCTGACCGTCGAGGATGCGCTAGGCAGTTTTCTCCGGCGCGCGCATTTCCAGATAGGCGGCGCTGTCACTTTGATTGTTCATCATTGTTTCCCGCCAAATTGCCTGTTCGGCGGTGATGATCTCGAGCTCCCATACGCACGCCACAGCGGGGCGGTTGATCGTGTCCAAGGGGCGCGCATCATCGTATTGTCGGCGGTAGATGTGCTGGCACAGAACTGACCCTTGTGCCCACCAATGGGCGGCGATCGTGAGCCCGAGGTCGCCCGGATGAATGATGACAAATCCCAAACCATTGCTGTCGCCCATCGATTCGGATCTGGGGAGGACTTCTTGGCTCACGAAGGCTTTTGCGTAGCCGATCATTTCATCGTTCACGGTTCTGCCCTCGGCGAGCAAATCGTAGACTTTGAAGGTGATCCCATCAAAGTCCCATGTCCCACGGGAATTGATGGCCCGGGGGCGGTATGTCTCGATAGGGCCTGAGCTCATTCGTTCCTCCAGGGCAGCGTTTTGACACCCCGCCAGTTCCGCAGTGTTTCGAAGGAATTGGCCATGGCACAGAACGTCGCTGCGCCTTGGTTTGCACAGCGTCGGTTCTGTCCAGGCGTCGGCTGCCCGGGCAAGGTCGCTCTAAAACCGTCTATTCCGGCGCCGCGCATAGCTTTCTGAGCGCGCTCACGTCCGGCACGAGGATCCGGCGCCCCTGTTTGACGAGCAAGCCGCTCTTGACCAGTTCGCTCATCTGGCGCGAAACCGCCTCGCGGTGCGAGCTGATTCGCGCGGCCAGGTCCTGATGGGTTGGAAAGATATCGAACTCGACGCGCCCGTCCTCGACCCCCGCATTCTCCGCGATACGGATGATCTCGAGCACCAGGCGGCGCGGACCGTGCAGGGTCGAGTACTCGAGCACCCGTGTCGTGAGGTTTCGGACCAGCCCTGTAAGATGGGTCAACAACGCCTCGTTGAAGTCTTCCGACGATTGCGAGAGCTGCCAGAAATCCGAGGCGGCGATCCGGCCGACCCGGCATTCCTCGGTCGCGATCACGCTGGCAGATCTCGGGCCGCCATCGATCACGGCGATCTCGCCAAACATTGCGCCGGCGCCCATGGTGCGAAAATCGACCATCTTGCCGTTTTCGGAGTAGATCGTGACCCGGACCGTCCCATCCTCGATGAAAAAGAGGTCACGCTCCACATCCTGATACGATACGATTTCCTCGCCTGCGCAATAAACGCGAACTGACATCATCTGCTCAACGCTTGCGCGAGTTTTCGGTGATAATCGCTCCAGCATCGGCGTAATCACATCGGACCCCACATATTCCTACGATCAGATTGCCCGAGACGAGTTGTGACAATTCGGGCCGATGTCAGGAAGTGTCCTTTGCCCCGCACCTTTCCTTGCCAATAGCGCAACTCAACAAACTTCATGGCGTCAAAAAACCCTAACCTGTTTTTAGTATCATATCCATTTGCAACATTTTCAGTGCGCGAATTCTGCAAACTGCCTGAATAATCGGCATTATCTGGCGATGTCGGAGTAACATACAAGCAAATAGGGGTGAGGGTCGCTCGCATTCGGTCCGGGAATGAGGGAGTATCGCCCTTGATTGGTAACGAGATGGGCGCTTGAAGGGCATCAAATTGCAACCGCTGCAACGTGTGATTCTGGCACTTGTGATTGCTGTATCGCTGATCGCGGCACCTGCGGCGGCGCAGAATCCGCTTGTTCAACAGCAATTGGAGAGCGGCGAAACACCGGCGCCGACACTACCCGAACAGCTGACACCCGGCCAGATCGATTCCCTGCTCGCTCGGATGACAGACAGGGAGATCCGCCAGCTATTGGCGCAGGAACTGCGCCTGCGCGCCGAGGAAGGCATCACAGAGGAGATGTCGGGCCAGGAGGCGCTCGACTATGTCGGCATGCGTCTTGGCGAAATGTACGGCGCCATCTCCGAGCGGGTGCCCCGTTGGGTACGCGGGGTGATCAATATTGACCAGCGCCGGGACGCTATCGCGGCGCGGATCGCGCTTGGTTCCGACGGCCCTTGGGGCATTGCCCGCTCCGCCCTGTTGCTGGTCGCGGCCGGTATCCTCGCGGCCCTTTTGGTCCATCGGATGACACAGAGCTGGCGGCAATGGCTTATCAACACCGATGGCCGCAACTATTGGGACAAGGTGATCCGCTCCATCGTCCTTGGCCTGGTCGAGATCCTGCCCATTGTGATCTTTGTCTTTGCGACCCAGACGGTCCTGCCCTTGCTTTCAGCACCATTGGGGCCGCTGCGCGACTACTTCAGTTGGATCTACACGGCGGGGATCTCGTATTGCTGGGGGGCGGTTGTCGTGGCGCGGCGGGCGTTCTCCCCCAGCCTGCCACAACTTCGCATCGCGCCGGTGGATGATGACCTGGCGCGCTATCTGTATCGTGTGATCCGTCGGGCGGCCATTTTGGGGGCGGGCGCCTGGCTGTTGGCCGGCACCTTCCTGCATTTGGGGCTGGACTGGGGCCCGGCACTGCTGACGGTCGCGACCGGCGGCACGCTGGTTGCGGCGGTTCTGTTGATCGCCGTGCTCAGCAGCGCAGACCGGATTCGCGCCGCGACCGGTGCGGTCTTTGGCCCGCGGCCGAACGGCACCATGAGCCGCATTGTGATCGCAATGGCGCCATGGGCGTTGGCGGGCTATGTCGTGGTCGCCTATGGGTTCTGGCTTGCCCATTTCCTCGAAAGTGGCGAACAGCACCTCTATGGCCCTGTCGGGACGCTGATCGTCTATCTGACACTGCCGATCCTTGACCGGCTGGGGCGAGAGTTGATCCGCTCGCTCATGTGGGGGCGCACGCCAATGCTCTTGCGGTTCCAGCGGGTGTTTTTTCGCGGCTGGCGCGTTGTGATCAGCTTTGCCGCACTGATCGTGATCGCGGATCTTTGGGGGATGAACATTGCAACCGTGATGCGCAGCGACCTCACCCCGGAATGGGTCGGTGTCGCCATCGATGTCATGGTTACGCTCTTTATCACATGGCTGATCTGGGAACTGATCAAGGCGGCCCTTCATTCCGATCGCAAGTTTGTGGCCGCCGGCGAAGATGTTGACCCCGCGAATGCGCCTCAGGCGACCCGCCTCGATACGCTGATGCCGATGTTCAGGGGCGTGCTCTTGGCGTTTGTCGCGACCATCGGGGCGATGTTCGTGCTCGCCTCGGCGGGGGTGGATATCGGTCCGCTGCTCGCCTCGGCCGGGATTATCGGCGTCGCGATCGGGTTTGGGGCACAGGCGCTGGTACGCGATATCTTCTCTGGCATGTTCTTTCTGATCGACGACGCCTTCCGGGTCGGTGAATACATCGAACTCAGCGAGGAACTGCGCGGCGATGTCGAGAGTATCTCGATCCGCTCGCTTCAATTGCGCCACCACCGCGGGCCGGTGATCACCATCCCGTTCGGCGAGATGAGGAACATCACCAACCACACCCGCGACTGGATCCTCTACAAGATGCAATTCCGCATGGAACCCGAAACCGACCCGCAGCAGTTCAAAAAGATCGTCAAACGGGTCGGCCAGGAGTTCATGGAGCATCCCGACCATGGGTCGAAATTCATCGAGCCCCTGAAAAGCCAGGGCGTCTATTACGTCGATGATGACTCGGCGCTGGTTTTCCGCGTGAAGTTCAAATGCCGCCCGCGGACCCAGTTCGTTCTGCGCCGTGAGATCTATCATCGCCTGCGCGAGGTGTTCGAGGAGAACGGCCTCAAACTCTCCCGCCGCAAGGTCGAGGTCGTCTCGAGCGATGGTGAACCGCCGGCGCCCGGGATCCGCGGCGGGCTGGAGGAAGAGGCGGTCGACCGCGCGGTCTGACCGGTATCTTCGCGTGGCTGGGCGGCGGCAGCGATTTGCCTGAAAATCAAGTCTTTAGAGGTTTGGCGCGCCTGTCCGGCGCTGCTAAGGGGGCCTTCAAATCTTTTAACGTCGGCATCTGGTCGGCAATTTGAAGTAACTCGAATGTCACAGGCTGATTTCCTGGCTGATTTTGCCTCTGTTGCCTTGTGTTCTTCTCCCTTGTCCGCAACCAGCGCCGCCAAGCTCTCGGCTGAGGGTGCCCATGGTGACAACACGATCCTGAACAGCGTTATCCTGGCGAACGCAAAGAAACAGCGCCGCCCAAACGCCCAAACCGGCAAAAAGCGCGCCGCGGGCGAGAAACATCACAAGCCACAAAGCGGCGGCGCCACGCACAATCGGAGTCGCGACGTCAACGTGAACCGGAAGCACGATGTGAATGTGAACGAAAACCACAACGTGAACGTCAACAAGAATGTCGATGTGAACCGGAACGTGAACCGGAATGTGAACAGGAATGTGAACGTACATCGCAGCGGTGTCGTTATCGTCGATCGGTCGCCGGGCTGGCGTGGCGCGTATTGGGGCACGCTAGCCTTTGGCGTGACTCTCGGCGCCCTCATTGTCGTCGCGGCCAACACGCCGCCGCCGCCGCCGGACCCGACGTTGTGCTGGACATGGAGCAATTCTGAACTGACCGAAGGCTATTGGTACTATTGCGCCAAGGATTGATCGTCGACGGCGAAAAGGCGCACGGCAGACGTTCGGCCCCTCACCTGATGTTCTGCCAGTGATCGGACCTGGATCCCGGGCCCCAGACGGCGCCGGACCGCGCCCGAGATCAACAGGGTCTCGCCTAACGGTTTGCAGGCCTCCTGAATGCGGCTTGCGACATTCACCGTATCGCCGATCACGGTGTACTCGAGCCTTTCATCGGTGCCTATGTTGCCGGCAATAACCGGGCCCGTGTGGATCCCGATCCCATGCGCGATGGGGCTCTGACCCAGGCCCCGGCGCCCTGCGTTCAGCCGCTTTAGCGCGGCATTCATGGCCAGGGCCGCGCGGACCGCACGCTCGGCATCATCCTCGCGCGTATCGGGGGTGCCAAAGGTCACCATGATCGCGTCGCCGATGAACTTGTCGATCGTGCCCCCAAAGGCAAAGATCTCGCGGACCATGCTGTCGTGATATTGCGAGAGAAGCGCCACCACATCCACCGGCGCCATCCCCTCGGTCATGGTGGTAAAGTTGCGCATGTCGCAGAACATCACCGCGACCTCCTGTGCCCGCCCGCCCAGGCCGAGGGAGCTTTCTGACTCGGCCGCAATGCGCGAGACGACACCGGGCGAAAAGTACCTCCCAAGACGGGAATTGGCGACCTCGAGCCGGACCCCCCGCGTCACCATCCGGCGGGCGATCAGCGTGAGATAGCCCATCATGCCCCCGGTGATCGCCGTCAGGATCATACCGGCGATTGCGAGCTCGATGCTCAGACCCGGCCCCATCGTTGTCATCATGAAATTGTCCGACACGACGGTACGCGGGTCGGCGAGCGCGAGGGCAAGAAGGACGCCCTGCAACACGATGCCCGCCGCGCAAACCAGGATCGGGTAGACCGGCCGGAACGCCAATGCATTCATCGCGATCACCGCGAGCGTTACGGCCAGAATCTGGGTCTTCACCATGTAAGCCGCCGCCACCTCGCTGCCGCCAACCGACTGATACCAGATCACAGGCAGCGCGGAGAGAAACAGGATGTCTATGGTGCACCCCGCCAGACCGACAGGGCTGACCGCACGCTGCCGCGCCAGCAACAACATTGAGAGGCCGATCGTGGCAAGTACGGTAACGGCAACAATTGTGGTGGCGATCTTTTCAAACTGTGTCCTTCCGATCACCCAGACGACGAGAACGAAGGTGATCGCAAAAAGGCCCCGCACGATGGTAAGCGCCCGAACGCCCTGACGCTCGCGCAGCTTGAGAAGGTCGCTGGAACTGTCCGGTTTTGACATGGACGCCATCATCGCACATTCCCGGGCAAACCCGGTCAGTCCATTTTGATGTTCAGCGATGCCCTCAGCCATCGCGCATAGTCCGCGAGTGCGGCCTCGTCACGGCGGCAATACGTCCACTTCTGTTGGCGCCGGGCCTGAAGGAATCCGGCGCGCTTCAGCAATTCGATATGTCGGCTCATGGTCGGCTGACTGACGCCGAAATGCGCGGCAATGAGCTGGACACATACACCGGTCGAGGCGGGGTCTGCCGATTCCTGATGTGAAAAATGCACCAGAGGCTGATCCAGGATGCGCAGGATCTCGATCCGGGTTTCGTTGGCCAGTGCCTTGACTTGGTCTTCACGATCTGTCATTCGGATAGTTAAATAGCAAATAAGCTAAATGTCAATCTAAAAGAGGCCGAAATGCTGAAACTCGATGAACGCTTCTCCTTCAATGGTCAGTCCGTCGCCTGGGGCGCGATCGGTGCGGGAGATCCGATCGTGCTCGTCCATGGTTTTCCATGGTCGGCGCAGTCCTGGCGGGCGATTGCGCCATGGTTGGCCAAGACCCACCGGGTCTATTTCTTCGACATGCTGGGGACGGGCCTGTCAGAAATGCATGCCAATCAGAATGTTGCCGAATCCGTGCAAAGCGATTTGCTGGCGGCGCTGATCGGCGATTGGGGGCTGGAGCGGCCCCAGATCGTCGGCCATGATTTTGGCGGGCTCGCCGCGCTGCGCGGGCATTTCGTCAACAAGATCGCCTATGCAAAACTGCATCTGGTAAACTCGGTAGCGGTGCTGCCCTCCGGATCGCCGTTTTATGCCCATGTGAGAAATCATGAGGCAGCCTTCGCCGGATTGCCGGCTTATGCTCACGAGGCGCTGTTTCGGGCCTATGTTCAGGCTGCGGCCCACTACCCGCTGCGCGAAGAGGCGATCGAGACCTATCTGGCGCCCTGGTCGGGAGAAAGTGGCAAAGCCGCGTTTTATCGCCAGATCGCCCACGCGGACAGTTCCAACATCGCTCAGGCGCAACAGCTCTACGCCCCGACCGATTTCGACGTTCATATGACCTGGGGGCTGCGAGATACCTTCATCCCGGTGGATCAGGGCCGCGAAGTCGCGGGGCTGCTTGATGCAAAGAGCTTTACCGGGATCGGCGATGCCGCTCATCTGGTTCAGGAGGACGCGCCGGCGGCTTTGCTCGGCTCACTGCTGCAAAACATCTGAAACGGCTGGGGGGTATCTGTCGGCCGAGGGTGCCCATCCCACCACCGCGGCCAGTCGCCGGCCTCCGCCGGGGCTTCGGCGACTTCCCGTCGCGGGGCGTGGCTTTCGATACAATTGGCTGAAACACGCGAAAACCGAGCCTCTCTCCCGGATGATTGGCGCGGGACACCGATGATTGCGTCGCGCCCGATCCTGTGCAAATGCTCGCCCTCATCGCATGGCGGGGGAACATGACCACAGCACTGATCATCGAGCAGATCCTGAACGGCATTCAGTTTGGCGTCATGCTGTTTCTGATGGCATCAGGCCTGACGCTGGTCTTTGGCGTGATGGGGCTGATCAATCTCGCCCATGGGTCGTTTTACATGATCGGCGCCTTTGTCACTGCGGTGGTGGCGGGCGCCACGGGCGTGTTCTGGGTCGGGCTCGTGGCTGGCACCGCAGCGGCGGCGGCGATGGGCGCGCTGGTCGAGATCGGCGTGATACGCAGGCTTTATGACCGCGACCATCTCGATCAGGTGCTGGCGACCTTTGCGCTGATCCTGATCTTTTCCGAGGGGGCGCAGATGATCTTTGGCGCACAGCCGCTGTGGCTCGACATCCCGGATGTTCTGGATGGCGCGATCAACCTGCCCGGCGGCGCGCCATATCCGGTCTACCGGTTGGCCATCATCCTCCTCGGCGGGCTGATCGCGGCGGGTCTGTTCTGGCTGATCGGGTCGACACGGCTCGGCATGCGGATCCGCGCGGGTGAGAGCGATCGCGAGATGATTGGCGCGCTCGGCGTCGATATCGCGACCCTCTACACGATTGTCTTTGCCCTGGGCGCCGCGCTCGCGGGGCTCGCCGGGTCTGTGGTTGGGGCATTGCAATCGGTCGAGGTCGGGATGGGAGAGCCGGTACTGATCCTGGCCTTTGTCGTGATCGTGATCGGGGGGATCGGGTCGATCAAGGGGGCGCTGATCGGGTCGGTACTGGTGGGGGTCGTCGATACGATGGGCCGGATTTTCCTGCCCGCGGGCTTCGAGCTCTTTATGGACGCGTCCGAGGCGACGACGATGGGGGCGGCGATTGCCTCGATGCTGATCTATCTGCTGATGGCACTGATCCTCGCGATCCGGCCAAAAGGGCTGTTTCCCGCCCATGGCTGACCGCGAGGCCTGGGTAAATGGCGGGCTTGTCGCCCTGCTGCTGGCGGGCGTCACGGTGGCGGACGCGACTGACGAGATCTATTATGTCAACCTCGCCTCGCGCATCGTCATCATTGCCATGGCGGGGGTTGGGCTGAATCTCGCCCTCGGCTATGGCGGAATGATCAGTTTCGGGCACGCGGCGTTTTTCGGCCTTGGGGGGTATGCCGCCGGCATCGCCGCCTTCCATGCCTTTGAAGAGACCTTGTTCGCAGGCATCCTGCCGGGCTCGAACCAGATGCTGGTGATCTGGCCGATTGCCGTTCTGGTATCAGGGCTGGCGGCCCTGTTGATCGGGGCGATCTCCCTGCGCACCCAGGGCGTCTACTTCATCATGATCA
>JBCCHW010000068.1:0-15951 GCA_039028555.1 Pseudomonadota bacterium
ACTCCACCCTTTCCGCACGGCCCCCAATGGCCCCCCTCACTTCACCCCGCAGACATACTACCGCTAGAATGATCACTCGAAAAATCCAACTGTTCAACTGGTTAATCCAAATCGCCGATTAATATATCGAAAAGATCGTTTCAAGGTTCGGGAGAGGTCGTTTCTGCCCTCACTTTTCCCCAGGCAACAGGTTCTGCTGAAAGTCTTTGACCACAACGTTTTGCAGGAAACTCCTGAGAAAAAAGTCGAGCGGGGGTCAGCGTTGCTTTTGGCTGGCGCTCGAAAAGCAATGTCTCAGTTTGGTACATCTTTAAGGTGAGTCGGAAAAGGGGCGCCCAGTTGTATCTCCCGTCCCGCCGCTCCCACTCAATGTTGCAAGAGGTGGGTGCCTCGAGAGAACGACCAGCAGGAGCGCGACGGCTCAGGCCTCCTTCTGCTCCAGCCAGGTGCGGATGATCGCGCGATGGCGGTCCCCGTCATAGCTTGGGAAGTGGCCGCCATGCACCACGCGCACCGGCAGATCCAGAAGTCGTTTCATCGAGGCAATGTACTGCGCCGCCTCGATGTCGGTCTCACCCTCGATCAGCGGACCGTCATAGACGATGTCGCCAGAGAACAGCATCGCCGTCGCCGCTTCCCACAAGGCGATACCGCCCGGCGAATGGCCGGGCGTATGGATGACCTCAAAGTGCCGGTCACCGGTATCGATCATATCGCCATCCTCCAGGACCCGGGACGCCGGCGCCGCTTTCACCGCATAGGTCGTCGACTGATACGGCGCGGGCGGCAGGGCATGAAAGATGTCGTCGGTGACGTATTTGTCCGAGAAGGTATTCGCAGGCGTCGGATGCGCGAGCAGACCGGCCTCGGCGCGGTGGACGCAGCGCACGGGGAATTCGTGGTGCGTGCCGATATGGTCGAAATGCGTGTGGCTGGCGACCGCAACCAACGGGCGCTCGGTGACCAGCGGCACATGTTCGCGCAGCGAGACGACGCCCATGCCGCTATCAACCAGCATATCCCGATCGCGCCCGCGGATATGCCAGATGTTGCAGCGGTAGAACTCGCGGATAAAAGGCTCGTCGATATGGGTTACACCGTCTCCGACGGGGCGGATGCGGTACCAGTCTTTCGGGGCGATGCGATCCATGATGCGTCCGTTATTTCCTGGTGGCGAAGATAGCCCGATTGGCGGACGCGCAAAGTGATTTCCGAACCGGATCAGCCGATCAAGGCGCCGCTGGCGCTTAACGCGTCGATCTCGGCCTGTGAAAAACCTGCCTGCGTCAGCACTTCGGCACCATGCTGGCCGAGCAGGGGCGCCGGCGTGTCTACGCCTCCCGGTGTTTCAGAGAATTTGATCGGCAGACCGATGCATTGCACCGGGCCCGCAATCGGGTGCTCGACCGTCGGCACCATATCGCGCGCCCTGGTATGGGGATCGCGGTGCATTTCATCGATGGTCGAGACCGGGCCCGCGGGAAAGCCGCCGGCCTCCAGGATTTCGAGCCAGTGCGCCGAGGGGTGTTCCCTGAAGATGACATTGAGCTCCTCGGCCAACGCCTCGCGGTTGACGATCCGCTCGGAGTTTCTGCGAAAGCGGGGATCCTCGCCCAGATGCCCGGCGTCGATCAGGGAGATCAGGCGCTCCCAGTTTGCCTGATTGGCCGCGCCAAGATTGATCCAGCCATCGGCGGTTTGAAACGCCTGATAGGGCGCGTTCAGGGGATGGGCAGAGCCGATCGGTTCCGGCGACAAGCCGGTTGCGAACGTGATCGCGGATTGCCAATAGGTCAGCGAGATCGCCGCCTCATAAAGCGACGTATCGACCATCTGCCCCTGACCGGTCTGGTTGCGATGGTGAAGGGCGGCACAGACCCCCATGGCGCCAAGATATCCGGCGGTGATGTCCGAGACGGGAGCCGCGACCTTGACCGGTGGGCGCCCCGGGGCTTCGCCCGTGGTCGACATCAGGCCCGACATGCCCTGCGCGATCAGGTCAAAACCGCCGCGATGCGCATAAGGCCCGCTGCGCCCGAACCCCGAGATGGACACATAGATCAGTCCCGGATTGGTCTGGCGCAGCGTCTCGTAGTCGAGGCCGAGCTTTGCCATCGTGTCATGGCGGTAGTTCTCGATCACCACATCCGCGTCATCGAGCAGACGTTTCAGGGCGCACCGCGCCGCGTCCTGTTTCAGGTCCAGCGCGATGCCGCGTTTGTTGCGGTTCATCATCATGTAGGCCGCGCTCTCGCCCTCAATATCCGGGGGCAGCATGCGGCGGGTGTCGTCACCCGTGGGCCGCTCGACCTTGATCACATCGGCGCCCATATCGGCGAGCATCATCCCACAGCAGGGACCCGCCATGATATGCGCCATCTCGATCACGCGCAGACCCGCGAGCGGACCGGACATGGCTGCCTCCCTTTGAGTTCGTCGACGCCTCTAGCGGTAGAAGTACTCCACCAGGAACAGCGGAATCGACGGGATGTAGGTGCACATCATTAGCACCGTGAAGAGAACCGCGACAAACCAGACATTGACCTTTGACACCTCCCAGATATTCGCGCGTGCCACGGCGCAAGAGGTGATCAGGACCGAGGCGACAGGCGGCGTCTGTTGCCCGATTGCGAGGTTCAACGTGACCACAAGGCCGAAATGCACCGGGTCGATCCCGGCTGCCTGAATCAGCGGGATGACGATGGGAACCACCAGGATGATCGCCGCCGCCGAGTGCAGGAAGAACCCGATCACCAGAAAGAAGAAATTGAGGATCAGCAGGATCATCCATTTGTTCGAGGTGATGCTGAGCAGCCATGCGGCCAGCTCCTGGGGCATCTGCGCGCGGGTCAGGAACCCTCCCATCAGCACCGAGGCCGCGACAAGCAGCATGACCACAGCCGTCTGCATGCCGCCATCGAGCATCGCGCGCTTGAGATGGGCAAAGTTCATCTGGCGGTACCAGAGGCCAACGATAAAGGCGGCGATCACCGCGAGGCCCGCAGCCTCGGTCGCGGTAACAAAGCCGCCGAA
Source organism: Pseudomonadota bacterium (assembly GCA_039028555.1). Classification (GTDB taxonomy): domain Bacteria; phylum Pseudomonadota; class Alphaproteobacteria; order Rhodobacterales; family Rhodobacteraceae; genus Thermohalobaculum. The sequence goes on from JBCCHW010000068.1 coordinate 3,034, forward strand.
GATACCGCCCAGGATGATCACAGGCAGGGAGAAGGCGGGCAGCGCCTCCATGAACGTATCGGCAACCCGTCTCGTGTTGAAAGCCTCTTCGGTGGGAAGGTTGTATCGTTTGGCAAACATGTAGGCGACAAACATCAGACCGGCGGCCCCCATCAGACCGGGGACGAACCCGGCGACGAAAAGCTGCTCGACCGAGGTATTGGCCGATGTCGCATAGAGGATCATGGGAATCGATGGCGGGATGATGATCGCCAGTGAGGCGCTCGACGAGGTGACGGCCGCGGCGAACGGGCCTGAATAGCCGCGTTTCTTCATCTGCGGGATCAGGATCGAGCCCAGCGCCGCCACATCGGCCACCGCGGAGCCCGAAATCTCGGCGAAAAACAGCGAAACGCCGATATTCACCATCGCCAGCCCGCCACGGACAAAGCCGATCAGGGCCGAGACGAAATTGATCAGCCGGTCGGTCACCCCGCCGGCATTCATGATCGCGCCGGCAAGGACAAACATCGGGATGGCGATCAATGAAAACTTCGTCGAGCCATCGTACATGTCCAGGGCGACGGTGACGAGGCTGTCTGTGCCCTCGGTCGCCAAGAGCCCGATCACGCCCGCGACGGCGAGCGCGACCGCGATCGGCACGTTGAGGCAGATCATGATGACCAATGCTGCGAAAATTCCGACCATCAGCATGTCAGGCTTGCCCCGCTTTTTTCATTTCCGCCTCGACCTCTTCGTCGATCTCGGCGTGCTCGAGCGATTTTCCCGCCGCTGTCATACGCCAGTAGTGCGGCAGTGACAGCGCCTGACATAGGATGAACAGCCCCGCACCGATCGGGATCACCGATTGCGTGAACTGGATCGGGACCCAGGTGAGCGAGACCAGATATTCGCCCTGAAGCACGTCGAGTACGGTCATGCCGGCCCAGGCCATCAGGATGAAAAACCCGAACACGATCGCTTCTGCAATGATCAAACCGACCATGCGCGCGGGCATCGGGATCGCCAAAAGGACCGAGTCAAAACCGATATGCCGCCGCTTTAACGCGGCCAGCGCGGCCCCGTAATAGGTGATCCACGAGAGCTGGATGGCCGCCACCTCGTCGTACCAGCTGAGTGAATTGCCGAAAAGGCGGAACAAGACCGCGACGATCACGACAATGGTCAGGCCCACCATCAGGGCGATGATGAACCATTCGAGCACCGTTTGAAGGGCTGTGTTTATTCTGTTGAGCATGAAACGTTGCAACACCCCGCCGCGTGGGCGGCGGGGCGCTTTCTTGTTTGTCAGGAGCCGTCGGAGAGACCCTGAACGGTGTCGATCAGTTCCTGACCACCATCGACCGAGGTCGCGAACTCTTCGTAGATCGGCGCCGATGCGGCGATGAAGGCGGCGTTGTCGGCGGTGTTCACCTCGACCCCGGCCTCTTCGATCACCTTCAGAAGATCGATCTCAAGCTGCGCGGCGGTGTCATACACGAAGTCCTGTGTTTCCTTTCCGCATTGCTCGAGGGCGGCACGCACATCCTCGGGCAGCTTTTGCCAGTGCTTTTCGCTGACCAGCACATAGGCGGGCGTGTAAACATGCCCCGTCTTCGAGAGGTATTTCTGAACCTCCTGGAACTTGGCCGATGCGATCTGTGCATAGGGGTTTTCCTGCCCGTCGATCACGCCGGTCTGAAGCGCGGTGAACACCTCGGAAAACGCCATTGGCGTGGGGTTTGCGCCATAAAGCGTGAACATCTTCACGCGCCAGGCCCCTTTTGGCGTGCGCAGTTTCACGCCAGCGAGATCTTCGGGCTGGTTGATCGGGCGGGTATTGTTGGTGATGTGCCGGAACCCGTTTTCAAAGTAGCCGATGATCCGATAGCCCTTGTCGTTGGCGGCTTTCTGGAACGTGTCGCCCAGCGCATCCTGTACCCGGCGCATGTGGTCGCGGTCCTTGATGATATAGGGCATCTCAAAGACGCCAAAGGTGTCATCGACCGACGACATCACCGAGGATGGCAACGAGAAGGTGATCTGCCCCAGCTTGAGCTTTTGGAGCAGTTCCTTGTCCTTGCCCAACTGGCTGGAACCGAATGTCTGCACCTCGGCCTTGTTGCCGAGTTTCTCATTCGCGCAGGTGGCGAACTGGTTGACGCTGGCCTCGAACAGCGACCCAGGCTTTCCGACATGACCGAACTTCAGGACCATATCCGCGGCCATTGCCGGGCTGGCAAGAATGGCGGCGGTCGCGGCGCCGGCGAGTAGTTTGGTGATCTTCATCGTCTTCCTCCCGATTCTGGTTTGGTCGTGGTTTGTGGTTGTCCGTGGAACTTGTACTCCTATTCTGCGGCCATCGGCTGTTCGTTTTCCAGCAAGTATTGCATGGCTGTCTGCGCGCCGCCCGCTTCATGGGGAACCCCGGCCTTTGCAAGGCCCATTTCAACGCCCGAGAGCGTCGCCATCAACATCAGATCGTTAAAGTCGCCCAGATGTCCGATACGGAAAACCCGGTCTGCGACTTTGCCGAGCCCGTTGCCGAGAGATATGTCATAGTGCTGCAGCGTCGTGCCCCGGAACGCATCGGCCGAGTGCCCCTCGGGCATGATCACCGCCGTCAGCACGCCGGATTCGTGGCCCTGGCGGTTGCACAGAACCTCCAGCCCCCAGGCACGCACCGCGGCCCGTGTCGCCGCGCCATGGCGCTGATGACGGGCAAAGACATTGTCGAGGCCTTCTTCGTGCAGCATGTCGATTGCTTCGTTCAGGCCAAACAGCAGGTTGGTCGCGGGCGTATAGGGAAAGTACCCTTTCTCGTTGATCGCGATCATCTCGTCCCAGGCCCAGTAGGATTTGGGCAGGCTGGCGGATTTTGCGGCCTCTCGCGCGCGCGGGCCGACCGCATTGAAGGAGAGCCCCGGCGGCAGCATCAACCCCTTTTGACTGCCCGTCACCGTGACATCGACCCCCCATTCATCGTGGCGATAGTCGAGCGAGGCGAGACCGGAGATTGTATCGACCATCAACAGCGCGCCATGCCCCGCGGCATCAATTGCCTGCCGGACCGACGCGATGGGAGACACCGATCCCGTCGAGGTTTCATTGTGAACGACGCAAACCGCCTTGATCTCGCCAGCCTTGTCCTGGCGCAACCGGGATTCGATGATGTCGGGGTCGGCCCCGGCGCGCCAATCGCTCGGGATAACCTCCGCAACGATACCCAGCCGTTTGGCGAGCTTGCTCCACAGGCTGGCGAAGTGGCCGGTCTCGAACATCAGCACGCGGTCGCCGGGCGAGAGCGTGTTGACCAGCGCCGCCTCCCACGCGCCGGTGCCCGAGGCGGGGTAGATCACCACGGGGTGTTCGGTCTGAAAGATGGTGCGGATGCCGGTCAGTGCCTTTTGGCCGACCTTGGCAAAGCCGGGGCCCCGGTGGTCGATCACCTGCCGCGAGATGGCGCCGAGGATCCGCTCCGGCACCGCGCTCGGCCCGGGAATCTGCAGCATGTGGCGACCGGCCTGACGCATTCTTGATCTCCCTGTCTGGCGAGCTTGCCTTTGACGCGGTGCTTGCCGTATGAATTTTGTATACAAAATACGTGAAAGTGAGTCCTGTCAATGGCCGATGGTTCCTCTGCGCCGATCTCAGATCTCGACCAGCGATTGCGCTCGGCCGTGCAGGGAGAGGTTCTGTTCGACCCTTTCAGCCGGGGCCGCTATGCCACCGATGCATCGATCTATCAGATCACGCCCCGGGGAGTGGTCGTGCCGCGTGACATCGCCGATATACGCGCCGTGATGGAGATCGCCCGTGAGGCCGGGGTCGCGATCACGCCACGCGGGGGCGGAACCTCGCAATGCGGGCAGACGGTGAACGAGACGCTGGTTCTCGATCTGTCGCGCCATATGAACGGGATCCTCTCGATCGATGTCGAGAAACGCCAGGCGGTGGTCGAGCCCGGCGTGGTTCTGGATGAGCTGAACCGGGTGCTCAAGCCCCACGGCCTCTGGTATCCGATCGATGTCTCGACCTCGTCGCGGGCCACGATCGGGGGGATGACGGCAAACAACTCCTGTGGCTCCCGTTCGATCCGCTATGGCATGAGCCGAGATAACGTGCTGGCAATCGATGCGATCCTTGCCGACGGCACCCCGGCACGATTTGGGGAGATCGATCCCGGCGATCTGGGCAATGGTCCGGTCGATGCCCTGTTTCGAGATTTGATGGCCCTCGGCACCCGGGAGGCCGACGAGATCGCTGCACGCGTGCCGAATGTTCCCCGCAATGTCGGGGGCTACAATATCGACGCGCTGACGGCCAAACGGCCGAACATGGCGACCCTGCTGGTCGGGTCCGAGGGGACGCTGGCGTTCTCCGAAAAGATCACGATCAGGCTCTCGCCGCTGCCGGGGCAAAAGGTTTTGGGGATCTGTCACTTTCCCACCTTCTACGCCGCAATGGATGCGACACAGCACATCGTCACCCTTGATCCGACGGCCGTGGAACTGTTTGACCGCAACATCATCGATCTGGCGCGCGATATTCCGATCTTTCGCCCCGTTCTGGAGGAGTTTCTGCGCGGGGAACCACAGGCATTGCTGATCGTCGAGTTCGCCGAGGAGGAGATGGCCGAGAATCTCCGCCGCCTCAAACGCCTCGACGAATTGATGGCCGATCTGGGGTTCCGGGATGCGGTGGTCGAGGCGGTGGACCCGGCCTTCCAATCGCGCGTGCTGGAGGTGCGCAAACAGGGTCTCAACATCATGATGTCGATGAAGGACGCGGCGAAACCCGTGAGCTTTATCGAGGATTGCTGTGTGGAACTGCCCGATCTCGCCGAATACACCGACCGGCTGACCGGGGTTTTTGCTCGGCACGGGACTCATGCGACCTTTTATGCGCATGCCTCGGTCGGCACCCTGCATGTCCGGCCGGTGTTGAACCTAAAGCAAGATGCCGATGTTTCGGCGATGCGCGCGATCGCGGAGGAAACCTTCGAGCTCGTCCGGCACTACAAGGGCGCGCATTCGGGAGAGCATGGCGACGGGATCATCCGCTCGGAGTTCCATCGCAGGATGTTCGGCGACCGGATGGTCGCCAGTTATGCCGAGGTAAAGGACCGCTTTGACCCGGACGGGCTGTTCAATCCCGGCCGCATCGTTGACCCCCCGCGCATGGATGACCGCAGCCTCTTTCGCTTCAAGCCAGGCTATCGCTGGCCCGAGATCGAGACGGTGTTCAACTGGCCCGGCCATATCGGGGCGGGGCGGGGCCTGCAGGGCGCTGTCGAGATGTGCAACAACAACGGCGCGTGCCGCAAGCTGACGGGTGAGGTGATGTGCCCGTCCTATCGGGTGACGCGCGACGAGAAAGACCTGACCCGCGGCCGCGCCAACACGCTGCGCCTGGCATTGTCCGGGCAACTGGGGCCCGAGGCGCTGACGTCCGACGAGATGGCGGAGACGATGAAGCTGTGCGTTTCCTGCAAGGGATGCCGCCGCGAATGCCCGACCGGCGTTGACATGGCCAAGATGAAGATCGAGGTGCAGGCCGCCCGCGCCCGGCGGCGCGGGATCACGCTGCGCGACCGGATGGTGGGGTATCTTCCCCGCTATGCGCCCTGGGCGGCAAAGGTGCCCTGGTTGCTGAATCTGAGGGACCGCGTGCCGGCGCTCGCCCGGTTGAGCGAACGCGTCATGGGATTGAGCGCCCAGCGCAGCCTGCCCCTGTGGCAACAGGCCTTTCGCCCCTTGCGACGGGATGAGGTGCCCGACGTTTTGCTGTTCGGCGACACGTTCAATCGCTATTTCGAGGCGGAAAACCTCGTCGCGGCCGAGTCGGTCCTGCGCCGCCTGGGCCTGAAAGTTGGGCACGCCGAGGCACCGCAGGGGCAGCGCCCGCTGTGTTGTGGGCGAACATTCCTTTCGGTCGGTCTGGCGGATCAAGCGCGTGCGGAGCTTGCCCGCAGCATCGCCGCGATGCGCCCGGTGCTCGAAGCGGGGGGATATGTGGTCGGGCTCGAGCCGTCCTGTGTGATGACCTTTCGCGACGAGGCGCCCCAGCTCTTCGACGACTGGACGGCGGGGATGGGGGAACGGATCCTGTTGCTCGAAGAGTATCTGGCGCGGCATCTCGACGATTTTTCCCCCAAACTGGGTAAGATATCGGCCAGGAAGGCACTGGTTCATGGGCATTGCCACCAAAAGGCGTTTAATGCCTTTGGCCCGGTTATGCGGATCCTGCAACGGATCCCCGACCTGAAGGTCGAGGCCGTCGCCTCGTCGTGCTGTGGGATGGCGGGCGCCTTTGGCTATCAGGCGGAAACGATTGAGGTATCAAAGAAGATGGCGGAGCTGAGCCTATTGCCGAAAGTACGTGAGGCCGACCCCGGCACGGTGATCGTCGCCGATGGCACTTCGTGCCGCCATCAGATCGCTGATGGAACGCGGCGCCAGGCGGTGCATGTGGCAACCCTGCTGGCGGAGAGCCTAGATGCCCGGTGAACCACGCGCCATCGCCCGCCGCCCGCTGCACGATGAACTGGTCGAGCATTTGCGCGATCTGATCGTCCAGGGCGGGCTGGAACCCGGCAGCAAGGTGCAGGAGCAGGTCCTGTGTGACCAGTTCGATGTTTCGCGCACACCCCTGCGCGAGGCGCTGCGCAGTTTGGCGGCCGAGGGGCTTGTGGTTTTGACGCCCCGGCGCGGCGCCACGATCGCCGCGGTCACGCGCCAGGATATCGAGGAAGCCTTTCCGATCGTCGGTGCGCTGGAAGCGCTGGCCGGAGAGCTCGCCTGCCGCAACATCTCGGATACCGAGATTGCCCGCGCCGCACAGCTCCAACGCGATCTGGTCGCCTCGCATGACCGCGACGATCTGGCAAGCTATAGCGCGATCAATGCCCAGATCCATGCGCTGATCCTGAAGGCCGCGGATAACCCCACCCTGACACAACAGCTGAAAAGCCTGGACGGGCGGGTCCGGCGTGCGCGCTATCTGGTCAATATTTCGGGTGTGCGTTGGGCCGCGGCGGTGGCCGAGCACGAATTGATCCTGAAAGCACTTCGGGCACGTGACGGCAAACGCCTGGGCGAGATTCTGAAACTGCACATCGCCAACAAGCTGACCTCGCTCAGCCAACAGTTGCGCGCGGCGGAAGAGGCCGCGGAACCGAAAAAACGCGCTGCGGGTTAGCCTCGCCGCGCCCGGTCACAGATGTTTGACATACTCGGCCAGAGCCTGTTCGAGCGTTCGGCTCCGGTCGAGGGTCTCGCGCGTTTCCTGGGCGAACGGCGTCTTGGCGAGCACCCGAAAGACCTCTGCCGCCCCCTGATGAAACTGCGGGGTGACCCCGGCGGAGGCGAAGGTCGCGGCGATCTCTTGCATCTCGGGAACCCAGCGCGCGGAATCGGCGGGCAGGAAGGGGACGCGGTTGCGCATCGCCCTGAGGCTGCCTGATTGCGAGTACTCGAACTCCGCCAGCAACGGGTCGAGAACGCCAAGTTGTCGTGCTGCCATCAACAGCGCCGTTTCCAGCGTCCAGGTTCCCTTGGTCAGTGCCGCATAAACCATTTTGAGCGCCGAGGCCTGCCCGACCGCCTCACCGATTGTCTCGACCCGCAGCGCATCGCTGGAAATCGACTGAACCGCCGAACAGTCCGGCCCAGAGACATAAAACCGTGTCGGTGGCGCCTTGATCGGGTTCAAACCGATGATGCCGCAATCGCAGACCGTTGCGTCGAGCCCGTCAAAGGCCGCAGCCACCTCCTTGGCGGTATCGGGAGAGATGGCATTGCAGTCGACATAGGTCGGGCGGGCGCCGCTGGCAGTCATGGCGGCGGCGACGTCACGGGCCTGTGGAACGGCGTGGTCGGGGGGGAGTATGGAGAGAATCAGATCAGCCTGGCGCACCGCGTCCCCGACCGTGCCCGCATCGCGCAGCCCGGCCTTTTCCGCCAGACCCCGGGTATGCGCGCTGCGACCGTCGAGCGCGCAGATGACGTCATGCCCCTGTGTCATCAGCGCCTGACCGACACCGTGACCCATATCTCCGGGCATGAGAATGGCAATGATCATAAGATTCTCCAATACAAGGAAGTTCTGTCGGGCTTTACCGTGACCGCGAGGGGTTGCCGCTCGTCAAAGCCGCGTTATAGTTTGGCGCGAGAAGGGGGAGCCAATCAAGCCTCGCTTCCCGATCAGTGCCCATCAGGGCCGTTAACTTCTGGGAGAATCAGGATGAAGAAAACTCTGGCGACACTTGCGGCCGGTATGATGGCCGTTGGGATGGTTTCCCCGGCACAAGCTGCAGATATTCCATGCGAAACCGCGACGCTGATCGTGCCGTGGAAGGCGGGTGGTGGCACCCATGTGATCTTTTCGATCTTTGAGAAAACCATTGCTGAAATGGACGTGACACCAAAGATCAAAGTCGTCTCGGTCGGCGGCCAGGGCGGTAACAAGGGTGCCAAGCAGGCGGCCAAGGCAAAGCCCGATGGCTGCACGCTGTTCGCCATTCACCAATCGGCGATCACCAGCTTTCTGAACGGTCGGATCGACTATCATTTCGACGGGTTCGAGACCGTAGCGAACCTGACCCAGACGCCCGACATCATCGGCGCTGCGACCGATGTCCCCTTCACCGATTTCAAGGGGTTTGACGAGTATGCCAAGGCCAATCCGGGCAAGATCAAGGCGGGCACGACCTTTGGATCGACCTCGCACTTCCTTTTCCTGCTGCTCGCCAAGAACATGGGTGTCGAGTTTTCATATGTTCCCTATGACGGCACAGCCGAGCGGATGACCGCGCTGTTGTCGGGCGCGATCGATGTTGGCGCGATCAACATTGCCTCGGGTTCGAAACATATCGAAAGCGGTGCGCTGCAGGCGCTTGCGATTGCGTCGGAAGACCGCGCGCCGCAGCTGCCGGACCTGCCGACGCTCAAGGAACTGGGTGTCGACATGACCTCGTCGCTTGATCGGGGCGTGGTCGTCCCGCTGGGCACGCCGCGCGATGTGATCGACCACTGGGCCGAGATCTTCAAGAAAGCGGTCGAGAACCCCGACCTCCAGGCGCAAATGGAAGCAAAAGGAACTGGCCTGAACTTCCAGGGCCCCGACGCGTATCGCGATTGGGCCACCGAACTCTATGGCGACTACGAGTCGGTCGCGATCGAAATCGGCATGTACAAGAAGTAAGAACATCAAAATCCTTTTGAGGCCCTTCGGGGCCTCATTTTGCGCTCTCCGGTTCGAAGGCGAAGGGCGAAGGGGGGATGGGCAAATGACACTCAACCGCGACACAATCGTCGCCATCGTGCTTTTGCTGATCTGTGGCGGCCTGATGGCGGCTAGCTTTCAGATCCGCGAACCGGATTACGGACAGCTCTCACCCGCGGCATGGCCACGCGCGATTGTCGTGGCCATGACCTTGCTGAGCGCGATCTACCTCGTCCAGTCTTTGCGTGCCGGCCCAGACCAGGAAACCGACGAGGGAACAAAGACTTGGGGAGAGTTTTTTGCCCACTGGCAGAACGTGATCTATGTCTTTGCCCTTTTTCTCGGCTATCTGCTGATTATCCCCTGGCTGGGGATGCTGATCGGCGGCACCCTGTTTGTCTTTCTTGTGCTGACTGCCCTGGGCGAGATTCGCAACACCTTGCTTCATCTGGCAATCGCTGTCGTGAGCATCGGGGGGATCTGGCTCCTCTTCACCCATGCGCTCGGCGTCTTGCTGCCGCGCGGCGACCTGACGGGTTTTTGAGATGATCCTCGACAACCTGACAGATGCGGTCGCGCAGATTGCGACATTCCACACCATCATCTTGATGATCATCGGCACGGGGGCCGGTTTGCTTGCCGGATCAATCCCCGGCTTTACGATCGCGATGGCGGTTGTGCTGACTTTGCCGTTCACGTTTTCCATGCCGCCCGCCCAGGGGCTCGCGATGATGATCGCGGTTCTGGTCGGGGGACTTTCCGGCGGTTTGATGTCGGGGATTCTGACCGGGATTCCGGGTACGCCATCCTCGGTTGCCACCACCTTCGACGGGTTTCCCATGGCACGCAAGGGCGATCCGGGTTTCGCCCTTGGTCTTGGTGTCTGGTCCTCGTTCTGCGGTGGGTTCATGTCGGCGGTGATGCTGGTGCTCTTTGCGCCCCAGCTTGCCCGGATCGGTCTTGAATTCCAGCCATGGGATTTCTTCATGCTGGTGATCTTCGCTCTGACGGTCACGGCCAGCCTTTCGGGCGAGAACCTGGTCAAAGGGTTGATTGCCGGGGCCGTTGGTCTGCTCGCGCGGACGGTGGGCGAAGACGAGGCGGTCGGGGTTGGCCGGTTTGATTTCGGGTCGGACTATCTGTTGAGCGGCTTTGATTTCATCGCCGTGCTGATCGGCCTGTTTGCCTTTTCACAACTGCTTTCTGATGTGCGTGACCGCAAGGCGGCGCGCACGGCCCTGACCGACCAGCGCAAGGTCGAGGTGCGGATCGAGCATCGCCGCGCAATCTTGGCGCTGATCAGCCGGTGGCAGACCGTGTTGCGCTCTGCCCTGATTGGCATGTTCACGGGAATTCTGCCGGGCGCCGGCGGCTCGATCGCCAATATCCTGGCCTATGATCAGGCCAAGAAAGCATCGAAAGACCCTGACAGTTTCGGCAAGGGCAATCCGGATGGAATCATCGCCCCCGAGACCTCGAACAACGCCGTCGAAGGGGGCACGCTGACCCCCTTGATGGCGCTGGGGATCCCGGGTGATGTCACCTCGGCGATCATTCTGGGCGCGCTGTTGATGCACGATATCGTGCCCGGGCCGACCTTTATCGCGGAAGAGCCGGTTTTGGCCTACTCGATATTTGTCGCGTTCTTTGCGGCCAATTTCATCATGCTGGGCATGCAATCGGCGATGCTGAGGGTGTTTGTGCTGGTGACCAAGATCCGCATGTACATGTTGGCAGCGGTGATCCTGGCCTTTGCGACCATCGGGGTTTTCGCCCTGAACAACTCGGTCGATGATCTCTGGACGTTGTTCTGGTTCGGGTTGCTGGGGTTTGCGATGCGCCAGCTCGGGTTCCCGCTTGCCCCGATGATCCTGGGCGTCGTGCTCGGGAATGTGGCGGAGTTGAATCTCAGCCGTGCGCTCGCCATCGACACGGACGTCACGTTGTTCTTCACCCGACCATGGGCGATGTTCTTTACAATTGTGGCGCTCTTTTCGGCGGCATTCCCCTTGTACCAGTCACAGCGTGACAAGGGACTGCGTTGGACGCGCTTTTACGCGCCTGCCATGCTGGTCGCGGTGGCGGTGCCGCTCTCGCTCATGGATGGCGATTTCCGCAAGATCCTGGCGGCGATCTCGGTCGCAACGGCGGTCTATCTCACCTGGCGGGTCCTGAACGGGAAGACCGCATAAATGCTCGAGCCTGGTGTCGTGGCGCTGGTTGTCGCGACCTTTTTCATCGGCGGGTTCATCAAGGGGACCATCGGGCTGGGCCTGCCGGTGGTCGTACTGGTGTCCTTGACCCAGATGCTGCCGGTCAGCGATGCGGTCGCGGTCTTTTTGCTCCCTGGTATTCTCTCGAATGTCTGGCAGATGACGAGCGGGCCTTACCTTCCCGCCCTGGCGCGGCGTCTCTGGCCGTTTCTGCTCGCCGCGATTGCCGGGATTGTTCTGGGCGTCGAGGTTCTGGCAGGCACGCAATTCAACGCGGCGCCCATTCTGCTTGGGATTTTGCTGATCATCTACTCGCTTTACTCGATCCTGGCGCCCCGCCTGCCCGAGCCGGGTGCGAACGAGTCATGGATGGCGCCGGTCGCGGCGGGCACCGGTGGGATGCTCTTTGCCATGACGGGGATCTTTATCGTTCCCGGCATCCTTTATCTTGAGTCCTTGCGTTTCCCGCGTGACCAATTCGTGCAGGCGCTGGGGCTGGTCTTTATTGTGATCTCGTCGACGCTGGCGGTCTCGCTCGCCCGGCACTCGCTGTTGACCTGGCATCACCTCGTTCTGTCAGGCATTGCGTTGGGGCCGGTCTTCTCCGGCCTTTGGCTTGGCCGCCGAGTGCGCCATCGGATCTCGGAAAAGGGTTTCCGAAAAGTCTTTTTCATCGCACTGATACTTGTGGGGATGCACATGATCTGGCGCGGCATCCATGGCGGGGCCTGAGGAGGAGACCATGACCCAAACAGTCGCCATTGCGGGGCTTGGCGCCATCGGCATGAAGACGGCGCGCGAGATCGACGCCGGCGCCTTGCCCGGGCTGACACTCGCCGCCGTGTCCGCACGCGATCGGGGGCGGGCCGCTGACCGCGTCGCAGACTTCAACGCTCCCCCTGCGGTGGTGGCGGCGGAGGAGCTTGCCCGCCATGCGGATATCGTGATCGAATGCGCCCCGAAGTCGATCTTTGAGCCGCTTGCCCGGTCGGTCATTGAGGCGGGGCGAATCTTCATGCCGCTTTCGGTCGGTGCCCTGCTGGACCACATGGACCTGGTCGATCGTGCCCGCGAGACGGGCGCGCGGATCCTTGTGCCCACCGGGGCGATCATCGGCCTCGACACGGTGCGGGCCATGGCGGTCGAGGAGATCCACGAAGTCACGCTGCAAACCCGCAAGCCACCCAAGGGTCTGGAGGGCGCGCCCTATCTGGTCGAGAACGAAATCGACGTTCTGGCCTTGACCAAGGCCGAGCGGGTGTTTGCCGGCACGGCACGTGAGGCGGCGCGTGGTTTCCCGGCCAATGTGAACGTCGCGGCGGCCCTCTCGCTCGCCGGGATCGGGCCGGACCGGACCATGGTCGAGGTTTGGGCGGACCCCGGAATCGACCGCAACATGCAATCGGTGAAGATCCGCGCGAGCTCTGGCGAGGCTGAGATGACAATCTTCAACGTCCCCTCGCAGGAAAACCCGCGTACGGGGCGGATCACGGCGCTGAGC
>JBCCHW010000069.1:0-15830 GCA_039028555.1 Pseudomonadota bacterium
GCTGAGCTCATCCAGGAATTTGCCACCAAGGAAGGCGACACCGGCTCTCCGGAAGTCCAGGTAGCGATCCTCACCGAGCGCATCAACAACCTGACCGAACATTTCAAGGGCCATGGCAAGGACAACCACTCCCGCCGCGGTCTTCTGAAAATGGTTGCGCAGCGCCGGTCCCTGCTGGACTACACGCGCGGCAAGAGCGAACAGCGTTACAAGACGCTGATCGAGCGTCTTGGCATTCGCCGCTAAGGTCTTGAACAAGCGAAACGCGGTGGGCTGGTTCCCGCCGCGTTTTGCTTAAAGGCGTCTTCGGCCGTGGTCCCGCAATGGAACGGTTTGGCGGCCCGGAAACGCGCATTGATAGAGTGCGTTCCCATTTGATGGCAAACACTCTATAGAAACCTCGTGACATGTCATGGGGCAGGATTGCCGGCTTCTTTCGATACCGAAATGCGGAAGCAGCCCGTCGTCTTGCCCGTGACCTGTCCGCCGGTAACCGGCCCATCCGGGGCCGACCGGGAATGTGCCCGTCCGATGGCGTTGCAAGGAGTGCGACGATGGGTGGGCGACTACGTAAGGACAGATGATGTTTGATATTCATCGTGTAGAAGTCGAGTGGGGCGGACGGCCGCTCGTGCTCGAAACGGGCAAGGTTGCCCGTCAGGCCGACGGCGCCGTCATGGCGAGTTACGGCGAAACCAAGGTCTTGGCGACCGTTGTCTCCGCGAAGGAGCCGAGGCCCGGACAGGATTTTTTCCCGCTCACCGTGAACTACCAGGAAAAGGCCTTTGCCGCCGGTAAGATCCCGGGCGGTTATTTCAAGCGCGAAGGCCGCCCGTCGGAGCACGAGACGCTCACCTCCCGTCTGATCGACCGGCCGATCCGCCCGCTGTTTGCCGATGGCTACAAGAACGACACCCAGGTCGTTATCACCGTTTTGTCCCATGACATGGAAAACGCGCCGGACATTCTGGCCATGGTTGCAGCCTCTGCTGCACTGACCTTGTCCGGTGTTCCCTTCATGGGCCCGATCGGCGGTGCGCGCGTTGGTTACATCGACGGCGAATACGTTTTGAACCCGGCCGTCGACGACATGCAAAAGCTGATGGAGAACCCCGAGCAGCGCCTGAACCTGGTCGTGGCCGGCACCAAGGACGCGGTTATGATGGTGGAATCGGAGGCCTATGAGCTCTCCGAAGACGAAATGCTGGGCGCCGTCGAGTTTGGCCATGCCCAGATGCAGCCGGTGATCGACCTGATCATCTCGCTGGCCGAAGAGGCGGCAAAAGAGCCGTTCGATTTCGCGCCGGAGGACTATTCTGAGCTTTACGGCAAGGTTAAGGGCCTCGGCGAAGCTGCCATGCGCGCCGCCTTTGCCATCACCGACAAACAGGACCGCCAGGCCGCGATCAAGGCCGCCCGCGACACCATTGTCGAGGGGCTGAGCGAGGAAGACCTCGAAGCTGAAAGCGCGGTCGGCTCCTGCTTCAAAAAGCTCGAGTCCGAAGTGCTGCGCGGCGATGTGATCGCCACGGGCAAGCGGATCGACGGGCGTGATCTGACCACCGTGCGCCCGATCAGCTGCGAAGTTGGCGTGCTGCCGCGCACCCACGGCTCGTCGCTGTTTACCCGCGGCGAGACCCAGGGCCTGCTTGTCACCACGCTGGGCACCGGCGATGATGAGCAGATCATCGACAGCCTCGAAGGCGATTGGCGCGAGCGGTTCATGCTCCACTACAACTTCCCGCCGTACTCGGTTGGTGAAGCGGGCCGCATGGGCCCTCCGGGTCGGCGTGAGGTCGGCCACGGCAAGCTGGCGTGGCGCGCGTTGCAGGCGGTTCTGCCCGCGGCGACCGACTTTCCCTACACGATCCGGCTGGTGTCGGAGATCACCGAGTCCAACGGCTCCTCCTCGATGGCCACCGTCTGCGGCGGTTCGCTCTCGATGATGGATGCGGGCGTGCCGCTCAAAGCCCCCGTTGCCGGGATCGCGATGGGCCTGATCCTGCAGGAAGACGGCCAGTTCGCGGTTCTGACCGACATTCTGGGCGACGAAGACCACCTCGGCGACATGGACTTCAAGGTGGCGGGCACCAATGACGGGGTGACCTCGCTGCAGATGGACATCAAGATTGCCGGCATCACCCCGGCGATCATGAAACAGGCGCTGGCACAGGCCAAGGATGCGCGGATGCACATCCTGGACGAAATGGGCAAGGCGCTGACCGAGGGGCGGACCGAGTTCTCGGCCCATGCCCCGCGCATCGAGACCATGCAGATCAACCCCGACAAGATCCGCGAAGTGATCGGCTCGGGCGGCAAGGTCATCCGCGGCATCGTCGAGGAATCGGGGGCCAAGGTCGACATCAACGACGACGGCATCATCAAGATCGCCTCGCCGGACGCCGCCTGCATCCAAAAGGCCTATGACCTGATCCATGCCATCGTGGCCGAGCCCGAAGTGGGCAAGGTCTATACCGGCAAGGTCGTCAAGATCATGGATTTCGGCGCCTTCGTGAACTTCTTCGGCAAGCGCGACGGGCTGGTCCATATCAGCCAGATGACCTGGGAACGGGGTGCCAACCCCAAGGACCTCGTCAAGGAGGGCCAGGAGGTCAAGGTCAAGCTGATGGGCTTTGACGACCGGGGCAAGACGCGCCTGTCGATGAAGGTCATCGACCAGACCACGGGCGAAGAAATCAAAAAGCCCGAACAGGAAGAGCCCGCCGTCGGCTAGAGCAAAATCGGATCTGACTTACCCGGTCAGAACCCGGGATTTCGATCAGGCATCCGAGGCCGGACCAAGATTCCTTTCCAGCCCCGGCCAGGTTGGAACGACCGTGGTCCGAGGCCTCTTTTCAGAAAAAGCAGCAAATGCGCGCCCCTGCGGCGCGCATTTTCATTTTGGCAGAGATGCGCGGGCCCCGGGTGCGTACCCCGGGTCTTACAACAGGTGTTCCACCTGCGCGGCCTGGTCGGGGATCAGCCGGACCCGATAGCGCGCATTGCCGCAATCGACGATCCAGGCCTGTTCGCCGGGCTCGGAGTCTTCGTCATCCCGCTGGGCGCCTTCGGGGTTTTCACAGGCATATCCCTGATCGCGCAATTGCGCCGCGATGATTTCGGTCGGGTCTTCCGCGTCGCCCGCGGCTTCCGCGGGGCCGGGCGCCAGCAGGCCGGCAAGGCCGACCAGGCAGACAGCTCCGGTCAGCTTGAAGGCCGGCCGCAGGGGGTGATTGATCAATGGCATAACTGCGCTCCCATCGTCAGGTTTTCAGCCCGGCCAGCCAGCGAAGGGCGTTGAGATCGCGTGCCCGCGGCCGGCCTGGCGGGGCGTGATTGATACCGCAATTCCCCCGGTGGGTCCATGCAAAGGCATCGGCAAGCCCGCTGGCGGGCCGGGTTCAGGCTGGGGTGCAGGCCCGGGTGTGGGCCGGGGCGCGGACCCCGACATGGCGGCGCCTGCGCGTCCGAATCCGCTTGCCGCCTCAGGGTGATGGGGTACAAATCCGTAAAGGGAGGCGCCGATGGTCGCTGTACATATCGGATGCGGTGCGGGCTTTGCCGGTGACCGGTTCGACGCGAGCCTGCCGGTGATCGAGGCGCTCTCGCATCACGACGGGCCGCGCTATCTGATCTTCGAGGTGCTGGCCGAGCGGACACTGGCGCTGGCGCAACAGGTGCGCCAGCAGGATCCGGGCCTGGGGTTCTCGCCCTTCCTCGAGTCGTATCTGCGCCTTGCGCTGGGGCCCGCGCTGGCGGCCGGGGTCCGGATCGTCAGCAATATGGGCGCGGCCAACCCGCTGGGCGGCGCGCGGCGCATCCATGCGCTCTCGGCCGAGCTGGGGCTCAGGCCGCCGCGGATCGCCATCGTCACCGGCGATGATCTGAGCCTGACGATGACGCCGGCCGAGATCCGCGCCTGCCCGACCATGGAGGGGACCGATCTGGCCGGGCGCCCGCTGATCGCCGCCAATGCTTATCTGGGGGCCCGCCCGGTGGCGCGTGCCCTGGCGACGGGGGCCGAGATCGTGCTGGTCGGGCGCAGCACCGACAGCGCCCTGGTGCTGGGCCCGCTGATCCACGAGTTCGGCTGGCGCGAGGATGCCTGGGACCTGCTGGCCGCCGGCATCGCCGCGGGCCATCTGCTGGAATGCGGGGCGCAGGTGACGGGGGCCTATTTTGCCGATCCAGGCTTCAAGGACGTGCCGGATCTCGCGCGCGTCGGCTTTCCGATTGCCGAGATTGCGCCCGATGGCGGCTGTGTCATCACCAAACCGCCGGGGACCGGAGGATGCGTCACGCCGGCCACGGTGACCGAACAGATCCTGTATGAGATCCACAATCCCGCCGCCTATCTGACAGCGGATGTGACGCTCGACCTCTCCGAGATGCGTCTGAACCGGGAAGGCCCCGACCGGGTGCAGGTCTGTGATGCGCGCGGGCATGCCCCGCCTGACACGCTCAAGGCCACGCTGTGTGTCGAGAATGGCTGGCTGGGCGAGGCGGAGATCAGCTATGCCGGGCCCAACGCGCTCGCCCGGGCGCGGCTGGCGGGGCAGGTGGTGGCCGAGCGCCTCGCCCTTCAGGGGGTCAACCAGCCGCCCCGGGTCGAGGTGATCGGCGCGGGGTCGGTGCTGGGTCCCGGCGGCGGGCCGGGGGAGGCCGCCCCCGATGGCGATTACCGCACCCGGGTGGCGATGCTGTCTGAGAGCCGTGCGGGCGCGCAGCGGGTCGCCGACGAAGTGCTCTCGCTCTATTGTTCCGGGCCTGCGGGCGGCGGGGGCGTGCGAAGCCATGTGACGCCACAGCTCGCGACCGCCTCGATCCTGGTGCCGCGCGCGCCGGTCGAGGCCGCGGTGACGGTGACCGAGGTTCTGCCATGACCCGGGTACGCCTGCACGAGATCGCCCATGGCCGGGCAGGGGACAAGGGCAATGTCTCGAACATCTCGGTGATTGCCTATGAGCCGGGCCACTGGCCGGCGATCCGCGATCAGGTGACGGCCGAGCGGGTGCTCGGCGTCTTTGCCCCGCTAGGCGCGACGCGGGTGGAGCGCCACGAGCTGCCCCGGCTCCACGCCCTCAACTTTGTGATCCACGACGTGCTGGATGGCGGGGTGAACGCCTCGCTCAGCCTCGACCGGCACGGCAAGACGCTGTCGTTCAAGCTGCTGGGTGAAATCGACGTGGCGCTGCCCGATCTGGAAATCGGGGGATGACGGCGGCGGGGCGAGGTTGCTAATGTCCGTGGCAGCATGACTGAAACATTCGATTATATCATCGTCGGCGCCGGCTCGGCTGGATGCGTGCTGGCCAACCGGCTCTCGGCCGATCCTGCGACCCGCGTCTGTGTGCTGGAGGCGGGGCCGAGCGACTGGAACCCGCTGATCCACATGCCGGTCGGTTTCATGAAACTGATGAAGAACCCGACCTATAACTGGCTCTACGAGACCACACCGGGTGCGTGGACCGGGGGGCGCAGGGTTGCGATCCCCCGGGGCAAGACGCTGGGGGGCTCGTCGTCGATCAATGGCTGCATCTTCAACCGCGGCACGCCCGGCGATTTCGATCACTGGGCGCAGCGGGGCAATCAGGGATGGGGCTATCAGGACGTGCTGCCCTATTTCAAAAGCCTCGAGAGTTTCTCGGGCGAGGATCCCGACGACCGGCGCGGGCGCGACGGACCGCTGAAGGTCACGCCGACCGACTGGCGCCATCCGCTGGTCGAGGCCTTTCTCGAAGGGGCCGAGACGCTGGGGATCCCGCGCAACCCCGACTATAACGGCAAGACGCAGGAGGGGACGTCCTATACCCAGCGCACCATCGTCGACGGCCGCCGGCAAAGTGCCGCCAAGGCGTTTCTGACACCGGTCAAGGGGCGCCCGAACCTCGACATTCGCACCGGCGCGCATGTCTCGGCGCTGGTCTTTGACGGGCCGCGCTGTGTCGGTCTGCGCTATGCCAGGGGCGGGCGCGGCGGGGCCGAGACCGAGCTGAGGGCCGGGCGCGAGGTCATTCTTTCGGGCGGGGTGATCAACTCGCCCCAGTTGCTGCAACTCGCAGGCATCGGCGATCCCGACCATCTGGCGCAAATCGGGGTCGAGACACGCCGCGCGCTGCCCGGTGTGGGGATGAACCTGCGTGACCACTTCACGCCGCGTTTCACGGCGCGGGTCAAGAACTCCGACACGCTGAACGAGCGGGTGCACGGGCTGCGCCTGATGGGCGAGGCGGTGAAATGGGCGTTCAAACAGCCCTCGGTTCTGGGGATCGCCTCGACGGTCTGCTATGCGTTTGCCCGCTCGGACCCGGCGCTGGACGTGAACGATCTGCAGATCACCTTCATGCCCGCGAGTTACAAGGAAGGCCATCAGAGCACGCTGGATGACAAGCCCGGCATGACCATCGCCGCCTGGCAACAGCGCCCCGACAGCACGGGGACGGTGCGGGCATGCTCGGCCGATCCGTTCGACAAGCCCGAGATCGACGCCAATTACCTGGGCGAGGAAAGCGACCGCCGCGTCCTGCTCGCGGGGCTCAAGATGGCGCGCCAGCTGTTGCGGACAAAACCGATGGAGCCCTATTTCGCGGGCGAGCTCTACCCGGGCGACGCGGTCGTCTCGGATGACGACCTGCTCAACACGGCGCGCGAGCGGGGCACGACCGTCTTTCACATGATGGGCACCTGCCGCATGGGGCCCGAGAGCGACCGGACCGCGGTCGTCGATCACGAGCTGAGGGTGCGCGGTGTCGAGGGTCTGCGCGTGGTCGACGCCTCGATCATGCCGACGATGCCGAGCGCGAATACCAATGCCTCGACACTGATGATTGCCGAAAAGGCGGCCTCGATGATCCGCGCAAGCTAGGTTGCGCGCGGGTCAGGCCCCTGTCGTGAGCGTCCGGCGCACGGCATCCTGCCAGCCGGCATAGCGCGCATCGGCCTCCGCCGCCGACAGCTGTGGCTCGAAGCGCCGGTCGCGGGCCCAGGTCGCGGCAAAGCCTGTCTGGTCGGGATAGATGCCGGCCTTCATGCCTGCAAGCCATCCCGCGCCCAGCGCGGTTGTCTCGGCAATCACGGGCCGGTCGACGGGCGCCTGCAGGATGTCGGCCAGAAACTGCATGGTCCAGTCGCTGGCGGTCATACCGCCATCGACCCGCAACACCGTCTCGCCGCCCGTGCCCTGCCAGTCGCGGTGCTTTGCCTCGAGCAGGTCGCGGGTCTGAAACCCGACGCTTTCCAGCGCCGCGCGGGCAAACTCGGCAGGGCCCGTGTCGCGCGTGATGCCAAAGATGGCGCCGCGACACTCGGCATCCCAATAGGGCGCGCCCAGCCCGGTAAAGGCCGGAACGATGGTGAGAGGCCGGGCCGTGTCGGCCTGCTCGGCAAGCGATTGGGTCTCGCCCGCCGTCCCGATCAGCCTGAGCCCGTCGCGCAGCCATTGCACCACGGCGCCCGCGATAAAGATCGAGCCCTCCAGCGCATAGGTCGGCTTGCCGCCGATCTGATAGGCGATTGTCGTCAACAGCCGGTTCCGCGAGGCGACCGGATGGGCGCCCGTGTTGAGCAAGGCAAAACAGCCCGTGCCATAGGTCGATTTCATCATGCCGGGCTCGAAACAGGCCTGACCGACGGTGGCGGCCTGTTGGTCCCCCGCACAGCCAAGGATCGGAATGGTGGGACCAAAGAGGTTTGTCGCGCCGAATTCGTCTGCGCTGTCAGAGACCTCGGGCAGCATGTTCACAGGAACGTTGAGCAACTCGCACAGCTCGGCGTCCCAGCATCCGTCGTGAATGTTGTAGAGCAGGGTGCGCGAGGCATTGGTGGCGTCGGTCGCATGGGTGCGCCCGTCGGTCAGGTTCCAGATCAGCCAGCTGTCGACAGTGCCAAAGGCAAGCTCGCCGTTCTCGGCCCGCGCGCGTGCACCCGGAACGTGATCGAGGATCCAGGCGAGTTTGGTGCCCGAGAAATAGGGGTCGAGCAGCAGGCCGGTCCTGGCGGTCACCCCGGCCTCGTGCCCATCGGCTTTCAGTTCGGTGCAGAGATGGCTGGTCCGGCGGTCCTGCCAGACGATCGCGTTGTGGATCGCCTTGCCCGTGCTGCGGTCCCACACGACGGTTGTCTCACGCTGATTGGTCAGCCCGATTGCCGCAATCTGGGCCGGGGCGATGCCGCTGGTTGCGATCACGTCACGGCAGGTCTTTCTGACGGTGTCGATGATGTCTTCCGGATCGTGCTCGACCCACCCGGATCGGGGGAAATGCTGCGCAAACTCCAGTTGCGAGATCCCGGCGATGCCAAGGCTCTCATCAAATAAAATTGCGCGCGAGGACGTTGTCCCCTGATCTATCGCGAGGATGTAAACCATTCAGTCACTTTCAAGCCATAAAAAGTCCTAAATCTTGGGGTGTTATGGGAATGAAGGCAAGAGGGGGATGAAGAGTTTCGAGACACGCTAAGGTTGCAAGCGCAGACGCGAAAATACGTTAGGACGAAGAAAGACCCTTTTAAAATACACGCAATGCTGGTATTTTAATCGTGGAATGAAGAATGGGAAGGGTTTTGCGGGCAGGGTTTCGCCCAAAAAACCAATACAGATAGCGAAGCTGGCCGTGACAGCACACGCCCTCACAAAAAATCGCCCTGCCGATGTGTATTGATCGGCGGGGCGATTTGATTCTGGGTCAGCATATTTGCCCTAAACCCGGGCCCGGGGCGTAGATCGACATAAATCTGTCGCTAACCAGGGCTACCCGGATGTCCCAAATCGGGAAAACTGTGATCGGCGACAACGAGGAATCCCCATGCAACCGACTGTTTTCAGCACTCCAGGCAGGTTTTGGCGCGGTAATCTGCACACCCATTGCGACCGATCCGATGGCGTTCTGGCGGCTGGCGAGGTATGCCGGCGCTATGCGGAGGCGGGATATGACTTTCTGTGCATGTCTGATCATTTCGTCGGGCGCTATGACTATCCGATCACGGACACGACAGGCTTTCGCACAAACCGCTTCACCACCATTCTGGGCGCCGAGGTACATTCGGGCGTCATGGCGAATGGGGAGCTGTGGCACCTGCTGGCTGTCGGGCTGCCGCAGGACTTCGCGCCCTCGAACAGCCCCGACTTCAAACCGGTCGAGGGCCAGGAGAGCGGTGCCGAGCTGGCCCGGCGCTGTCGCGATGCCGGGGCCTTTGTCGCCGTCGCGCATCCGCAGTGGTACGGGCAGACGCTGGCCGATGCGATGACCATCGAGGCGGCGCATGCGGTCGAGATCTATAACCATGGCTGCGAGATCGAATGCGGGCGCGGCGATGGGTGGGCGATGTGCGACCTGATGCTCTCTGCCGGGCGCCGGCTGACCGCCATCGCCACCGACGATGCGCATTTTGCCGGGCCTGACCATTTCGGCGGCTGGGTGATGGTGAAGGCCGAGGAAAATACGCCCGAGGCCCTGCTGGCCGCGCTGAAGGCGGGGGCGTTCTATTCCTCGTCAGGGCCGGAGTTGAAGGATCTGACGATCGACCGGGACCAGATCGGCGTCAGCTGCTCGCCGGTGGCGCATCTCGTCGCGGTGGGGCAGAACGCGGCATCGGCGGCGGTGCATGGCACCAACTTGACGCGGGCCGAGTTGCCGCTGACCACGTTTCGCGAGCATGGCTGGCTGCGTGTGATTGCCACCGACCCGATGGGCCGCTCGGCCTGGTCCAATCCGATCTGGCTCGACGATTGAGCCGCGCGCAAGCCGCGCGCCTAAACCGCCGCGAGTTTCAGATTGGCCATCAGGTGATGGAACTTTTCGCCCTGCACGGCCACGTGGTCGCGGAGCACCGCGCCCGCCCGCTCCTGATCGGCGCCTTCCAGTGCGTCGACCACGGCCTCGTGCTCGGCCATTGACTGGGCCATGCGCCCGCGCAGGCGGACCTGGGCGCGCCGATAGGGTTTGAGCCGGCGGTGGAGGTTGAGCGCCAGCTTCTCCAGATGGCTGTTGCCGCAACTGGTGTAGATCTGGTGATGAAAGACCTGGTTCTCGCGATAGAAGCCCTCGGCGTCCTCGGTGTCGATGGCGGCCTGGCATTTGCGGTTCGCCTCGCGCAGGCGATCCAGCGCCTCTTCGGTGATGCGAATCGCGGCGAGACGGCCGCACGCGGCCTCGATTTCGGCCATGGTTTCGAACATGTCGATGAGCTCGAGCGGGCCGGGCTGGCGCACGAAAACGCCCCGCCGGGGCAGCTGTTCGGCCATGCCCGAGGTGACAAGACGCTGCAATGCCTCGCGGATCGGCGTGCGCGAGACGTCGAAGCGGGCCGCAAGCTGGATTTCGTCCAGCCGGTCGCCATCCTGAAAATCACCTGTGAAAATAAGCTCTTCCAAGGCGTCGGCGATCACATCTGCGCGTCGGATTTCCATGAAACAAGAGCCTAGCAGCCCGGATTCTTGGGTGCAATCTATATCGTATTGTATACAAAAATGTTGACTTCGCATCCAATTATGCGCTCCACTAAGCTCAACGGTCAGACTATTGGCCGGTCAATCCTGGGAGGATCCAATGAGAGTATCTTATCTTGCCGCACTGGCTGCGGCATCTGGCCTTGCATATGGCACGGCCTCGGCAGAAGAGCTGCGGCTCTCGCATCAATGGTCGACCAAGGACGTCCGCCATCAAGTCGCACAGATCGTGGCCGATGAGGTCGCCGCGGCCGATGTGGGGCTGGAGATCAAGATCTTCCCGTCCAAATCGCTCTTCAAACCGCGCGAGCAGTACAAGCCGCTTAGCCGCGGCCAGCTCGACATGACGGTCTTTCCGCTGTCTTACGCAGGCGGTCAGCAGCCGGCCTTCAACCTGACGCTGATGCCCGGCCTGGTGAAGAACCACGACCACGCCGCCCGCCTGAACGAAAGCGCGTTCATGGACGCGATGGAAGCCAAGATGGCCGAAGATGACGTGATGGTCCTCGTCCACGGCTATCTGGCCGGCGGATTTGTCGGCAAGGAAAAATGCATTACCAAGCCGGCGGATGTCGAAGGGCTGCAAACCCGTGCGGCGGGCAAGGCGTTTGAACAGATGCTGGCAGGGGCAGGGGCCTCGATCGCGTCGATGGCCTCGTCCGAGATCTACAACGCCATGCAGACCGGCGTGCTGGATGCCGCCAATACCTCGTCTTCCTCCTTTGTCAGCTACCGCATCTTTGAGCAGGCCGAATGCTATACGCCTGCGGGCGATGTGGCGCTGTGGTTCATGTATCAGCCGCTGTTGATGAACATCTCCGCCTTTGAAGCTCTCACCAAGGAACAGCAGGTGGCCCTGATAGCGGCGGCCGAAAAGGCCGAGGCCTTCTATCTCGAGGAAGCCAAGAAACAGGACGCGGCCTCGGTTGAGGTCTTCCGCGAAGCCGGTGTCGAGATTGCCGAGATGACCCCGGAAGAGTTCGAGGAATGGCGCGCGATCGCCCAGGAAACCTCCTACAAGAACTTTGTCGAGCAGGTGCCCGACGGGCAGAAGCTGCTCGACCTCGCGTTGGGGGTCGCGTGATCGGACACCCCGGGGCGGCGCCCGGGCGCCGCTCCGCTCGAGAGGGGATTCCCATGGCTACGAAGACCCATGCTGTCGTCGCGAATACCGGCGGTAACCCGTTCCTGATTGCCGTGAACTGGCTGTCGACGGTCGCCGGATGGCTCTCGGCCACCATGATCGTCGCCGGTGTCGCGATCACCTGCCAGATGATCTTTGTCCGCTTTGTGCTGAATCAGTCGACGATCTGGCAGACCGAGGCGGTGATCTATCTGATCATCGGCGCCACGCTGATCGGCCTGCCGTATGTCCAGCGGTTGCGGGGCCATGTGAATGTCGATCTGTTCCCCATGGTGCTCAAGGGCGAGACGCGCCGCCGGATGGCGATGTTTACGCTGTCGCTGTCGATCCTCGTGATCGGGGTGATGTTCTTCTATGGCGTCGAGCTGTGGCACTTCGCGTGGTCGAGGGGCTGGCGGTCGGACACCGTGTGGGGCGTTCAGCTGTGGATTCCCTATCTGGCGATTCCGGTCGGGTTCGGCCTGTTTCTCTTGCAGATGATCGCCGATCTGGTCGCCGTGATCCTGCGGATTGATGCGCCCTTTGGTCTGGAGGACAACTGATGGACGATCCCCTTGTTCTTGGCGGTATCGTCGCCATCGCAACGGTTGTTGTCTTGTTCTCCGGCATGCCGGTGGCCGTCGGGCTGCTGACCGTCTCGGCCGGGTTTCTGATCGTCTTTGACGGGATCAGCTCGCTCGAACTGATGCCCGAGATCCTGTTTGGCAAGCTCGACAACTTTGCCCTGCTGGCGATCCCGATGTTCATCATCATGGGCGCCTCGATCGCCTCGACCCGGGCGGGGGCGGACCTTTACGAAGCGCTCGAGCGCTGGCTGACCCGGGTGCCGGGCGGGCTGGTGATCTCGAATCTGGGGGCCTGTGCGCTGTTTGCCGCGATGTCGGGTTCGAGCCCTGCCACCTGTGCCGCCATCGGCAAGATGGGGATCCCGGAGATGCGCAAGCGCGGCTATCCCGACGGCGTGGCCGCGGGCTCGATCGCGGCGGGCGGCACGCTCGGCATCCTGATCCCGCCCTCGGTCACCATGATTGTCTATGGGATCGCGACCGAAACCTCGATTGGCCGGCTCTTCCTGGCCGGTGTGCTGCCGGGGTTGCTGTTGGTGGTGCTCTTCATGGCATGGTCGCTCTATTCGACATGGCGCTCGGGCAATACCAGCGTCTTGAGCGCGCGGAGCTATTCCTGGCGCGAAAAATTCGAGATCCTGCCCCGCGTCCTGCCCTTTATCGTCATCATCATCGGCGTGCTCTATGCCATGTATGGCGGCATCGCGACCCCGTCCGAGACGGCGGCGGTGGGGGCGCTGCTCTGCCTGTTGATCGCGATGATCATCTACCGGCTGTGGGACCCGCGGGATCTGTGGATCGTCTTGCGGGATTCAACGCGCGAGAGCGTGATGATCCTGTTCATCATCGCGGCGGCCGGCGTGTTCTCCTACATGCTCTCGAGCCTGTTCATCACCCAGTCGATTGCCGAGTGGATCGGGACGCTGGATGTGAACCGCTGGGTCTTGATGGGGGCGGTGAACGTCTTTTTGCTGATCGCGGGCTTTTTCCTGCCGCCGGTCGCGGTGATCCTGATGGCGGCGCCCATTCTGCTGCCGATCATCACGGCGGCGGGCTTTGACCCGATCTGGTTCGCGGTGGTTCTGACGATCAATATGGAGATCGGGCTGATTTCGCCGCCTGTCGGGTTGAACCTGTATGTTATCAACGGGATCGCGCCGGATATTTCGTTGCGCACCATCCTGACCGGCTCGATTCCCTTTGTCGCCTGCATGGTGATCGCGATCGTCCTGCTGTGCATCTTTCCCGAGATTGCAACCTGGCTGCCGGATGCCGTTATGGGAGAAGCACTTTGAGCCTGTTCGCGGATATCCTCTCGTCGGTTTTCGAGCTTCGCTACCGGTCGGCTTCCGAGCCCGATCAGGCCGGGCGCAGCATGGAGGAGCTGATGCGCGACCTGCTCGGCAGCTCGGGCGAGGTCTCGGGCATGACCCTCGCGCGCCATATCCTCGACCGGTATCAGGCGATGTCGCGCGACGAGAGAAAGGCGTTTTTCGAGTTGCTCGTCCACGGTCTTGAAATCGACCCGGAGGAGGTTCGCACGACCCTCGCCGCCTATGAGGCAACGCCCGGCAAGGCGACCTATCACGCCTTTGTCACGGCCTGCGAGCCGGACCGCCAGGAGCTTGCCCGGCGGCTCAATCAGGTGCCCGGCGCGACCGCGCAACTGGTGGCGATGCGCAAGGATCTGCTGGGGATGCTCCGCGCCAATCCGGGGCTTGCACCCTTGGATCTCGACCTCACCCATCTCTTCGCCTCGTGGTTCAACCGCGGGTTTTTGGTGCTGCGCCCGATCAATTGGGAGACACCGGCGAACATTCTGGAAAAGATCATCGCCTATGAGGCGGTGCATGCCATCGACAGCTGGTCGGCCCTGCGCCGCAGGCTCGAGCCGACGGACCGGCGCTGTTTCGCCTTCTTCCATCCGGCGATGTCGGATGAGCCGCTGATCTTCGTCCAGGTGGCGCTCACCTCGGGGGTGCCGAACTCGGTCCAGACGCTGCTCGCCGATGACCGCGAGCCGATTCCGGCCGATCAGGCCGACACGGCGGTGTTCTACTCGATCTCCAACTGCCAGTCCGGGCTGGCGGGGATTTCCTTTGGCAATTCGCTGATCAAGCAGGTGGCCTTTGACCTGTCGCGAGAATTGCCGGGGCTCAAGACCTTTGTGACGCTCTCGCCGATCCCGCGCCTGACCAAGTGGATGGCCGAGAATGACCTGACATTCGCCGATGACATGCTGCCCGGGGCCACGGCCTATTACCTGCTCGAGGCAAAGCGGCCTGACGGCACGCCCTATGACCCTGTGGCGCGCTTCCATCTGGGCAACGGGGCGATGGTGCACCAGATCCATGCCGACGCCGATACCTCGCCCAACGGGATCGCCCAGTCGCGGGGCATGATGGTGAACTATCTCTACGATCTGTCGATGATCCCGCAAAATCATGAACGCTTTGCCGCTTCCAAGGAGGTGATCGCCTCGTCCGCCCTGCGCAGCGCGTGCGCCAAGATCGCCCCGATGATCGCCGGAGAACTGGACCATGCCTAATCCGCTTTATGACCAACTCTGTGGCCGGCATCAGGGGTCGGAGGCAGTGTTTCTCAAGCTGACCGATGGCAGCGCGATCACGCACCGCGCCTTTCTCGAGATGGCGGCGCGCTATGCGCATGCGCTGGGTGATCTGGGCGCGCTACCCGGTGACCGGGTGGCCGTGCAGATCGCGAAGTCACCCCAGGCACTGGCGGTCTATGCGGCCTGTGTGCAGGCGGGGTTGGTGTTTTTGCCGCTCAACACCGCCTATACGGCCGAGGAAGTGGCCTATTTCGTCGAAAACAGCGGGGCGTGCATTCTGGTCTGCGACCCCGCGCGCCACGACGCCCTGGCCCCGATTGCGGCGGCCGCGGGTGCGCGGTTCGAGACGCTGGGCGGCGATGGCGCGGGCACGCTGTCGGCGCGGGCGGCGGGCATGGCGGCAGAGTTCGAGACGGTCGATCGCGGGCCCGATGATCTGGCGGCCTTTCTCTACACCTCGGGCACGACGGGGCGGTCAAAGGGCGCGATGCTGACCCAGACCAACCTGCTCTCGAACGCGCTGACGCTGGTGGATCACTGGCGCTTTACCAGGCGCGACGTGCTGTTGCACGCGCTGCCGATCTTTCACACCCACGGGCTGTTCGTGGCGAGCAACATCACGCTGGCAGCCGGCGGGTCGATGATCTTTTTGCCGAAATTCGACCTCGATCAGGTGATCGCCTCGCTGCCCGGGGCGACCGCGATGATGGGGGTGCCGACCTTCTACACGCGCCTGCTGGACGATCCACGGTTCACCCGAGAGCTGGTCGCGCATATGCGGCTCTTTGTGTCGGGCAGCGCGCCGCTATTGGCCGAGACGCATACAAGACAACACGTTTTTTCAACAGTATTACATACAAAAGGGGTTATTAAAAAATGTCCAAGTCAATTACACTGCAAGATGAATAGGCGGTCCGAATAGGCGGTCCAAACGGACCAGTCGGTGTAAGGGACATAAAACAGACGTTTAAAAACCATTTTTAAGAAAACTCTAAAGGAAAAAATATCCCTATGGGTAAAAATCCAAAATAACTGTTGTGGAGGAGTATGATTTTATTGAAACAGACAGCCAATCGCGTGTCTGTTTCAATAAAATTACACTCC
>JBCCHW010000070.1:0-15608 GCA_039028555.1 Pseudomonadota bacterium
CATCGTCCCTCCCCCGAGTGGGGGCGATTCTGTCATGATCGCGAAACCTCTGCAACTCGGCTGGAAACCGGGGCAGCGGCGGCGACATCATAGTGCAGAAACCGCCTCACCCGCCCGGTCGATGGCATGGATCGCGAGGTCAAAATCCGCCTCGGTCAGGGCCAGATGGGGATAGGTCTTTCCGTCGGATTTAAAGATACCATGCGCGCGCAGCGCACCGTTATAGACCCCTGCCAGCGTCTTGTCCCCCGCATAGGTCCCGCGATAGTCGCGAACTTCATGGGGTGTGAAGACCACCTCGAACAGGGTCGGATCACCAACAATCTTGAAGGGGATGCCGGTCTTGCCAAGCGCGGTATCGGTCGCCTGCATCAGCCGGGTGCCGTTTTCGCGGAGCTTTTCATACATGCCGTCACGCCGCAGGATCTCCAGGCTCTTGAGCCCCGCAACCGACGCCAGCGGGTTGCCGCTGAGCGTTCCCATCTGCAGGGTGAACCCCTCCGGCCCCACGCGCGCCTTGTCGAAATGCGCCATGATGTCTTCGTGACCGACAATGGCGGCGAGCGGCATGCCGCCCCCGATGACCTTGCCCAGCGTGCACAGATCAGGCGTCACGCCATAGGCTTCCTGCGCCCCGCCATAGGCGAGTCGGAACCCGGTGACCACTTCGTCAAAGATCAGCACGATCCCGCGCTTGGCCGTCTCGTCGCGCAGCATCTGCAGAAATCCGGGCGCGGGCGGCACGATGCGCTGCAAAGGCTCGACGATCACAGCCGCGATTTCATCGCCATGTTCGTCGAGCAGCGATCGGGCAAAGGCTTCGTCGTTGAAGGGCGCGATCAGCATCTCGTCGGCAACGCCTTGGGGCGTGCCCGCCGTATCGGGAACCGGCTGCGGAAAGTTGACCAGACGGGTGGGGGCAAGGCTCATCAGCGCCTCGGCCGACATGCCGTGATACCCCCCCTCGAACTTCATGATCTTTGACCGGCCGGTATGGGCGCGGGCGAGCCGCATGGCGTACATATCCGCCTCGCCACCCGTCGAGACAAAGCGGATCTGCCCGGCACAGGCCATGGCGCGGCAGATCTCCTCTGCCAGTTCGATCCCGTGGGTGTTGTTGGCAAAGAAGGTCCAGCCCCGGTTCATCTGGGCTTCGACCGCCTCGACCACCTCCGGATGGCCGTGGCCAAGCAACATGGGCCCCGAGCCGATAAGAAGATCGACATACTCGCGCCCCTCCACATCCCAGACCCGACTGCCGGCGCCGTGGGAGATGATCATCGATGGGTCGAAGTTTCCGAATCCGCCGGCGGGCAGCACGGCGTTGGCACGGGTGGTCCAGCTTGGCATGTCCATGGTTGGGCTCCTCAATCAAAAACAGCGGCGGGTTGGCCGAGCACGTCCGGGTCTGGTGTGACGCCGAGGCCCGGCAGATCCAGCGGCGCGATGCGACCATTCCGGCGTGTCGGCCCCTGCGGATCGAGGCGCGGACCGACATAGCCTGAAAGATCGCAGACATTCATAACTCCCCCCGCCGGCGTCGCGGCACCCAGATGCGCGGAGGCCGCGGTCACAATATCGGAACCCCAGGTATCCTCGAGGCACATCATCGTGCCAAGATGCAGGCAAAGATCGCGCGCGCGCCGAAGCGCGCTCAACCCGCCGAACTTCGAGAGTTTCAGCGCAACGGCATCCATACAACCGAGCCGGTCCGCCTCCAACAGCGACGCCGTATCGTGGCCGTTTTCGTCAATCTTCATGGGCAGACCCGTGGCGGCGCGCACCGCCGCGCATTCATTCAGGGTTTCGCAGGGTTGTTCCAGCATCACGTCGAGATGCGCCACGGCCCGGCCCACACGCGTTGCCATCAGCCGGGTCGAGCCACAGTTCCAGTCGCCGTAGACGATCGGCCCCGGCCCCACGGCCTCGCGCAGTTTGACAAGGCGTTCGACATCCAATTGCCAGTCATTGTCAGCGCCGAGCTTTGCCTGAAACTGGGTAACACCGCTTGCCTGCACCTCGCGGGCGATCCGGGCCATCTCGTCGGGCGCGATACAGGTGATCGAATGATAGACCGGCATATCCTTTGATTGCCGGCCTCCAAGCAAGGCATGGAGCGGGAGATCCGCCACCTTGCCCGTCAGATCCCACAGCGCGAGATCGACACAGGATTTCGCATAGACATGCCCCTTGAGATAAGCGTCGAGCGCGGTCATCACCGCCTCTGGCCCCACGGGATCGGCGCCGAGCAGCACCGGCGCCATCTCCTCGATGGCCGGAATCACGCCGCCGGCATAGGCGGGCAGATAATGGGGGATCGGGCAGACTTCGCCCCAGCCGTTGAGCCCGCAGGCCGTGTCGATGCGCAGCACGATGGTCTCGACCGTGGCGCAGGTTTTGCCATCGGCCATGTAATAGGTCTCGTGGCTGGTCAGCGGCACGCGCCAGAGCGTCAATCTCGAGATCCTGGTATCGCCGCCAAGGCGTGCGCGCCGGGGTTGAATTGCTTCATCCTTCATAGAACGCAACCGGCTCGCCGAGCCGCTCCCTGTCTGGTGTGATGCCAAGGCCGCTTTGCCCGGGCGCTGTCAGCGTGCCGTCCACAGACCGGCTGCCCTGCCCGGGCGCGGGGTCGACCGTTATCATGTCCTGGCAGGCCCAGGTGGCAAAGCGATGTTCGGGTGGGATGGTCTGGGCAAGTATCGCCGCCTCGGTATCTGCCAGCACGCTGCCACCGGTCGCCATCACCGCGATCTTCATGCCATTGGCAAGCGCCAGGTCGCGAATCCGCGCCGCATTCAGCAAACCGCCGACCCGGTTGAGTTTGATATTGACGATCTCGCCGATCCCCTCGACGGCGATGCGGGTCATGTCGGCCAGCGTATCGAGCCGCTCGTCGATCGAGATCGGCTGACGGGTCAAACGGCGCACGGCGAGGCAGTCATCCAGTGTTTCGCAAGGTTGCTCGAAAACGACCTGCAGATCCGAGACCGCGTTCATGACCGAAATCGCCTGCGATCGTGTCCAGGCCCGATTGACGTCGTAAAAGATCAACTCGTCCGGCCGACGGTGCGTTTCCAAATGGCGGATACGGGCGATGTCCCCCTCGATATCCGAGCCCACCTTGACCGAATGCGCGTGATAGCCCCGTTCGCGATAGGACTGAATGTTCGCGAGCATTCCCTGAGGTGTATCGGTCGAAATCGACGATGCCACCGGCGTCGAGCCGGGAAAGGCCCCGCCGATCAGCCCGGTCATTGCAAGCCCGGAGATCTGAGAGGCCAGGTCCAAAACCGCCATGATGACCGGACCCTTGGCATAGAGATGGCCAGGAAGGCACAGGTTCATGGCCCGCTCCACGACACCCGGCTTGCATGGATCCTGGCCCAGGATCGATGGCGCCATCGTTTCGATCCCGGCACGGATTCCCGGTCCATGGGCGGGCACATAGGTATGGCCCCACGGAGTCCCCTCACCCCATCCGGAAAGGCCCTCGTCCGTGTCCAGCCGAACGTAGGTGGCGTCTAGGCTGTCGACCCGAAGCCTGCCGCCCGACAGGAAATAGGGCTTCGCCAGCGCAAGCTCCAGACGCCAGACGGTGATGCGAATTATCTTCAACATGCTCTCCGTAAGGCGGGGACGTGCCCGGCCCTTGTCGTCACCCTGACTGCCGCGCAGATGCCTCTGCCACGGCGGATCGGGCCGCGACAAAGGCTGCGACGGTGCGGCTCACATCCTCGGCGGTCGTTGCCCATGAACAGACACTGATGCGAATGACAGATCGGCCGAACCAGTTGGACCCGCCAACCCAGCATTCTCCATCGGCCTGCACGCGCGCGAGCAGTGCCTCGGTCTCGTCGCCATTGCCGCCGGCGACGATCACCTGATTGAAGACAACATCGTTCAGCACATCGAACCCGGCCGAGCGCAGTTCATCGGCCATCTGCACCGCGCGCTCATGCAAGCCGGTGACCAGTTCATCGACGCCTTCGCGACCAAGATACTTGAGAATCGCCCAAAGCTCGATCCCGCGCGCCCGGCGCGACATTTCCGGCGTGACCGTCATCCCGTCGCGCTCGGCGCCGAAAAGCAGATAGGATCCGGTTGCCTGCAAGGCGCCGTGAAGCGCCTCGCGATCGGTGCAGAGCACGATCCCGCTGTCATAGGGGGCATTCAGTGTCTTGTGCGCATCGACCGAGAAACTCTGCGCCTTGTCGATGCCCCGGGTCAGCGAGCGGAGCCGGTCCGAGGCTTCGGCCCACAGGCCGAACGCGCCATCCACATGCACCCAGGCCCCGGCGGCATTCGCCTGATCGCAAATGATGTCGATCGGATCAAAGGACCCGGAATTCACATTGCCCGCCTGAAGGATGACCAGACAGGACCGGTCGAGCCGGGGCATTGCCTGCGCCACGATCCGGCCCTGATCGTCGACATCGACGAACTCAATGTTGCCGGTACCAAATCCCAGCAAACCCACCGCGCGCAGAACGGCGCTGTGGGTATGCGCGCCCGTGATCACGCGGATCGGCGGCGCACCGGCAAACCCCCGGGTATTGATGTCCCAGCCTGCGCGTTCCGCAATCCGCCACCGTGCGGCGGCAAGCCCTGTCACGATCGCCGAGGTCGTGCCAGAGACAAACC
Organism: Pseudomonadota bacterium; assembly: GCA_039028555.1. Classification (GTDB taxonomy): domain Bacteria; phylum Pseudomonadota; class Alphaproteobacteria; order Rhodobacterales; family Rhodobacteraceae; genus Thermohalobaculum. Next base: position 4,645 of record JBCCHW010000070.1, read on the forward strand.
CCGCAACTGTGCCCGGGGGCAATCCGAACAGCTCGACCAACCATCGTTCGGCCACCGCCTCCAGCTTGGCCGCGACCGGCGACATGACGTTTAGGGCGGCGTTCTGGTCCCAGAAATCGGCGAGCCAGCGGGCCGCGAGGCCCACCGGGACCGAGCCGCCATTCACAAAGCCGAAATACCGCCCGCCCATCTGAGCGCAGGTGGCCGGGCCACCCGCGCTGTCGAGCATGTCGAGGACCGCGCGCGCATCGCCCGGCGCCTCCGGCATCGGCTCGTCGAAAGCCGCCAGCCCCGCCAAAGCCTCGGCGCCGGGAAAGACGCGCCGCGCGTCCACCGTGTCGGCATAGCGAAACGCGTGGTCCTGTGCCTGCCGGAACAGGGATTTCTCGGCCATTTCGCGGCGCATCCGATCGCGAATCGTGTCAGCCATCGAGATCCTCGCGCACCCAACGATGAAGGGCGGCTATGGAATGTTCGGAATTGATCCCCTGGCCGGTTGAAATCACCAGTGGCCCCGGCCGGTATCCGTTCGAACCCAACCCCCGCTGGACAGCTTTGACAAGCAACAGATCCTCGGCAAAGGTCGTCTCTCGGTCGAGGTCGATGACCTTTTGCAGGACGTCGTCGACGATCCCGTCGGTCGAGAACCAGCCCCGATGAACCCGCGTGTCGTCATGGGCAAGCGGGCGCCAGTAATAGGTGTTCACCACGCCGCCGGGATAAATCTGCAGGCTGAACCCGGGATAGAGGTAAAAGCTGCCGTAATCAGACCCGCTGGTATCGTACCAGGCGCTGTCACCAGCCGCCGCCCTCGATTCATGGCGTAGCACGCGGCCTCCGCCAAAGGGCTGGATGTCGTACGAGGTGGGATCGATCACGCCATCGGCAAAGCTCTTGTGGACATGGCCGCAATGGTAGCACTCGTTATAGTTCTCCACCGCGACCAGCCAGTTGCAGAATTCCTGGCTGTCATGTTCATGGGCAAAGACGACGTCCTCGATGGTCGGGCACAAGGTCAGCACGGCCTCGCGGACGCCGGGGAAACAGGCCTCCATCGGCCGGGCATCGGGATCGAGATTGACGAAGACGAAGCCGAGGAAGACTTCGAGGCGCACTTCGGTCAGGCAGATCCGGGTCTTGTCGAACCCGGCCATCTGCCGCGTGCCGGGGGCAGCGCGCAAACCCCCTTCGAGCTCGTAGCTCCACGCATGATAGGGGCAGACCAGTACGCGCGCCCGCCCCGTATCGCTCACCAACGGATGACCGCGATGCTGGCAGACATTGTAAAAGCACCGAAGCGCCCCGTCGCGGCCGCGGACCACAAAGAGGTCCTGATCCATCAGCGTAAAGGCATGATAGTCGCCGATTTCAGGCAGCGAGGCCTGATGGCAGACATATTGCCAGGCACGACCAAAAATCCGCGCGCTCGAGACCTCGAACTGGGCCGGGTCGGTATAATAGCGCGCCGGCAGGGCCTCGACCGTCATGTCACTGGTCAGTGCGGTATTCATGATCCGTCCCTCGTTATCCAAGGCTCGATAGCGGTGCAGGCTCGGCATAAAGTCCGGCGTGCTGCCGACGTTGATGGAACGCCTCGATCCGCGCCACCGCCTGGTCACCCGCCCGTGCGACGAGGATGGCGAGGAACCCTTCCATCAGCGCCATTACCGCCGCATGGCTTTGAAAGAATTGCGGCGTGTGGGTAGGCGCGACGAGCGCGTGGTCTGCAAGGCGGGCGAGCGGCGAGGTCACGCTGTCGCTCACCCCGATCACGGTCGCCCCGGTCGCGCGCGCCTGATCGACAGCCTGCATCGTCTCGGCGCGATAGGGCTGAAAAGTCAGCGCGACCAGGACATCCTCGGGCCGGATCCAGGCAAGATCGTCAATCGGCTGGCTGCCGTGGCGCGGGATCGGCACGATATGATCAAAGGCCATGCGCGCCGCATACCAGAACTGATGGGCGAGACTGTAGGCGGAGCCCATGCCGAGAACATAGACCCGGGGTGCGGAAAGGATCGCATCCGCCGCCGCCTCGAGGGTTTGCGCATCCTGGCGCTGCCACATCGTGTCGATGTTTCCGGTGGTCGCCTCGGCCATTTCACCCAGAACGGCCGCGGTGCCGCCGGTGCGCGAAAGCTCGCGCAGCCACTCGGCCCGGTCGCGAAAGCCGCCAAGCCCGCCGGTGACCATGAAATCACGGAACCGTTCGCGCATCGGCTCGTACCCGTCAAAGCCGATGGCCTGTGCGAGGCGGACCAGCGTGTTGGGATGCACTTCGGCCTTTGCCGCCAAAGCGCGCATCGAATGAACGCCGACCTCACGCGGATGATCGATCAGAAACCGCGCCGCGCGTTGAAGCTGTGCCGAGAGCGCGTCAAACCCCTCGGTCAGATGGGCGATGATTGCATCGGCGTTTTGCGGCGTTTTGGTCTGCATGCGTTAGACTCTGTAGTTTTGGTTCATTTGTCACAAGCGTTAGTCTAATCACATCCCCCGGGCAATCGAAATCGCATCGGGAAGTCGTGCGCGCAGCAGAATCCCTTCGAATGGTGAAATCGCGTGACCTATGCGGATGGCTATGCCACGCTCGGCGCGTTGGAATGAGGTCGCGAGATGAGCACGGCTGACGACAATGGCAAATCAAGCTTTGCCCGCCAATGGAATCACCGCCCGCCGGTCCCCATCGAGGTGTCGCCGTTTTTCAGCTGGCCGCCAAACCCAATTGGCATGGCCAGATGGGTTGCCGCGCGTTGGTTCAAACTGGCCGAGAATTCGCTGTTAACCGGGCTTGCGCTGGTCACCTGGTTCTGGCTGCAACCACCGCTGGAAGACGTCCGTACGCTCGAATTCGGCTGGGTGGCACAGATGTATCTGCGCAACCTCGCGCTGATGATCCTCGTCGCGGGCGGGCTTCATCTATGGTTCCATGCCTGGAAACGTCAGGGAAAGGCGCTCAAATACGACCCGCGCGAGATGGGTGGCAAGATCCGCGCCTTTACCTTCAAGAGCCAGCTTTGGGACAATGTGTTTTGGAGCCTCGCGAGCGGTGTAACCGTCTGGACAGTTTACGAGGCGTTGATGCTGTGGGCCATGGCGAATGGCTACGCGCCGGTGCTGACCTGGTCGGAAAGCCCTGTCTTTTTCGTGGCGCTGTTCTTTCTGACGCCGGTCTGGATTTCGCTGCATTTCTATTGGATCCACCGCTGGCTGCACTGGCCGCCGCTCTACAAGCTTGCCCACGCGTTGCATCACCGCAATACCAATGTCGGCCCCTGGTCGGGCCTGTCGATGCATCCGGTCGAGCATCTGATGTTCTTCTCGTCGGTGCTGATCCACTTTGTGATCCCGGCGCATCCGATCCACATCATATTCCACCTGCAGCATCAGGCGCTGACGGCGGCGACGTCGCATACGGGTTTTGAAGGGCTTCTGGTCAAAGACAAGAACCAACTCGCGCTCGGCACATTTCACCACCAGATGCATCACCGGTATTTCGAGTGCAACTACGGCAATCTGGAAATGCCATGGGATAAATGGTTCGGCTCGTTCCACGACGGGACCGAGGACGCCCATGACCGGATGAAGGAACGACGCCAGCGTCTCGCGGCGCGGAGCTGACAGCTTTGCGTTGCTATTCCGCAGACAGGAAGCCACGCTGGGTCGCGTGAAACTGATCGCATCTGACGGAGCGTGCCATGGCCTCTTCCGACCCGCATCCTTCGCCGACGCGCCAGGCGATCCGTGCCTGTTACAGCAAGGACGAGGCCGAGGTGATCCGTGAGCTTGCCGCAGGTCTCGGCCTGCGCGCCGAGGACCGCCGCGCGATCACTGCCAAGGGAATCCAGTTGATCGAACGCGTGCGCGCCGAGACCTCGCCTACCATGATGGAAAGCTTTCTCGCCGAATACGGTCTCTCGACCCAGGAGGGCGTCGGGCTCATGTGCCTGGCCGAGGCGCTGCTCCGCGTGCCCGATGCCGAAACGATCGACGAACTGATCCATGACAAGATCGAGCCTTCGAACTGGGGCGCGCATCTGGGGCGGTCCTCATCCTCGCTGGTCAACGCCTCGACCTGGGCGCTGATGCTGACCGGCCGGGTGCTGGATGACGACCCGAGAAAGCCCGCCGCTGCGCTGCGCAACCTGATCCGGCGCGTCGGAGAGCCCGTGGTGCGCACCGCCGTTGCACAATCGATGAAACTGTTGGGCCGTCAGTTCGTGCTGGGCGAAACCATCGTCGAAGGTATGAGCAATGCCAGGGAATACGAGGCCCAAGGCTATACCTATTCTTATGACATGCTGGGCGAGGCCGCACGAACCGACGCGGACGCGCTGCGCTACACGCGGGCCTATTCCGATGCAATTGCCGCCATTGCCAAGGCCGCGACCGGCGATGTGACCACCTCGCCCGGGATCTCGGTCAAACTTTCTGCCCTGCATCCGCGCTATGAAACCACGCATAAGGCAACCGTGATGGAGGTGCTGGTGCCGCGCGCGCTCGGCCTTGCCCAACAGGCGGCCAAGGCGCAAATCGGCTTGAACATTGATGCCGAAGAGCAGGATCGGCTCGATCTCTCGATGGATGTGATCAAGGCGATGCTTTCAGATCCGTCGCTTGCAGGTTGGGACGGGTTCGGCATCGTGGTCCAGGCCTATGGCCGCCGCGCCGCGCCGGTGATCGAGCATCTCTACGCTCTGGCCGGGCGGCTGGACCGCAAGATCATGATCCGTCTGGTCAAGGGCGCCTATTGGGACACCGAGGTCAAGCTGGCGCAGGAACTCGGCACCAAGACCTTTCCCGTCTTCACCAGAAAAGTGAACACGGATCTCAGCTATATGGCCTGCGCCAAGATGCTGATGGATCGGCGCGACCGGATCTACCCTCAATTCGCCAGCCACAACGCGCATACCGCCGCCGCAATTCTCGCCATGGCGGGCAATGACAAACAGAGTTTCGAGTTTCAGCGCCTGCATGGCATGGGCGAAGCGTTGCATGGCCTCGTCAAGGAGACCGAAGGCACGCGCTGCCGCATCTATGCGCCGGTGGGCGCGCACCGCGATCTGCTCGCCTATCTGGTCCGGCGGCTGCTGGAGAACGGCGCCAATTCCAGCTTTGTCAATCAGATCGTCGACGAGGCCATCCCCGCCGGGGATATCGCCCGCGATCCCGTGACGGAGATCGAAGCGCTGGGCGATACGATTGCCAACCCGGCCATCCGCCAGCCCGAGGCACTGTTCGCACCTGCGCGGGCAAACTCGAAAGGTTACAGGGTCAACGAACCGGCATCGATCGACCCGCTCCTGGCCGAGCGCGAGAAGTTTGCAGAGGCGACATGGGTGGCGGGCCCGATGATCCCTGGGCGCGATGCACCGGAAGGCCAGCCGCGCAACGCGACCTCGCCCGCCGATCCGTCGCGGGTCATCGGGAAAGTCTATGAGGCAACCCCAGCCGAGGTTTCTGCCGCCGTCGACTGTGCGCTCGACGGGTTTGAACCCTGGAACGATCTGACAGCACAGGAACGGGCTGATTGCCTGCGGCGCACGGCGGATCTCTACGAGACGCATATCGCCGAGCTGACAGCGCTGGCGACGCGTGAAGCCGGTAAAACCATCCTGGACGGGATTGCCGAAGTGCGCGAGGCCGTGGACTTCCTGCGCTATTACGCGAACGAGGCTGAAAGGCTCGACGAGGAAGAACCCGGCGAAGGGCGGGGGGTCTTTGTCTGCATCTCGCCCTGGAACTTCCCGCTTGCGATCTTCACCGGCCAGATCGCCGCAGCACTGGCTGCAGGCAACGCGGTGATCGCCAAACCGGCCGAGCAAACCCCGCTGATCGCGGCCCTTGCCGTCTCGATGATCCATCAGGCGGGTGTGCCGGAGGACGCGATGATCCTGTTGCCGGGCGACGGCCCGACGGTGGGCGGGCCCCTGACGGCAGATCCCCGCATCTCTGGCGTATGCTTTACCGGCTCCACCGAGGTCGCCCAGATCATCCACCGATCGCTGGCCGAGAATGCCCCGGCCGATGCGGTGCTGATCGCCGAAACGGGCGGGCTGAACGCCATGGTTGTGGATTCGACCGCGCTGACAGAACAGGCGGTGCGCGATATCGTGATCTCGTCGTTTCAAAGCGCAGGTCAACGCTGCTCGGCACTGCGTATGCTTTACGTGCAGGAGGAGGCGCGAGAGCGGCTGATTGAAATGCTGTACGGGGCCATGGATGCGCTGTGCATCGGCGACCCCTGGGAGCCGTCAACCGATGTCTCGCCGGTGATCGATGCCGAGGCGCGTGACGGGATCATGGCCTATCTGGACCGCGAGAAAACCGAACAAAGGGTCATCAAACAGGTCGATGTGCCGGGCAGCGGCTACTTCGTGCCACCATCAGTCGTGTCGCTGACCGGCATCGAGGAGCTTGAGCGCGAGATCTTTGGCCCGGTGCTGCATGTCGCCAGCTTCAAGGCGGCCGATCTCGACAGGGTGATCGACGCGATCAATGCCAGGGGATATGGCCTGACCTTTGGCCTGCATACGCGGATCGACGACCGGGTGCAGCAGGTCGTGGACCGGATCGAGGTCGGCAACGCCTATGTCAACCGCAACCAGATCGGGGCAATCGTCGGCTCGCAACCCTTTGGCGGCGAGGGATTATCCGGCACCGGGCCCAAGGCGGGCGGGTCGCTCTATGTGAGCCGGTTTCGCCGCATTGCCAGCACTGACACATCGGCCACCCCGGAAGCGATGCCGGTGGATGTCGCCGCGATGAAGGATGCGATCGCGGCGCTTGATGCGCGAAACTGGGCCGCCCGGCCCGACCGGGTCGCGGTTTTGCGACGCGCCTTGGCGGATCAACGCGGGATCGTGCGCCGGGCACTCTCCGCCACGGCAGCGTTCGATCCCGGCCCTTACACGTTGCCCGGGCCGACCGGGGAGAGCAACCGGCTGAGCCTGCATCCCAAAGGGACGGTTCTGTGCCTGGGCCCGAGCAGCGAGATCGCTCTTGCCCAAGCAGCCCAGGCGCTGGGTGCCGGCTGTCCCACCCTGATCGTCGCCCCGAATGCCGTGGCCGACGCAGCACCCCTGATCGCTGCGGGTGCCCCGGTCGCGGTGATCGACGGAACGGTTAGCGACGCGGCGCTCGACATCCTCGATATTGCGATTGTCTCCGCCGTCGGAACGGGCGCGTGGACCAGCGGCTTGCGCCGGGCGCTCTCGCGACGCAGCGGCCCAATCATCGCGTTGGAAACGGATGCAATCGCCCCGCACAGATACTATGCTGAACGCCATCTTTGCATCGACACCACGGCGGCCGGAGGGAACGCGCATCTGCTGGCCTCGACGACATGAAAGGACCTCTTCGCCTATCCCGCAGGCCGGTGCGAGAGCCGTCATCTGCTCGAGGCTGAAGGCCCTTGCGTGGACCGAAATTGAGTATTCACACTGCTGTGACTGACAAGGTAGCCCTGATCAGGCAAAGTATCGCTATTCCAGCCACCCCGAAAGGAGAGCCAGATTATGATCTCAACGCGTATCGCGACTGCAACGCTCGCAATATCCCTTGCCTTTGCCGGCTCGGCAAACGCCGCCGATCCCAACGCCGCGATCAAGTACCGCAAGGACGTGATGAGCGTCATCGGCGGCTCGGTCACGGCGATCGCGGCAATCCTGAAGGAGGAAGCAGGCGCCCGCGCTGATCTGGCCGCCTTGACACAGATCCTTGCGCTGGCGGCGGACCCGGCCATCATCGACACGGCGTTCGAAATGAACACCGATGGTCAGGGCTCGGAGAAAACAACCGCCAAAGCCAACATCTGGACCGACATGGACAAGTTCAAAGCGATCAATGTCAAACTGAACGAGGCGGCCGCCGACGCGGCCAAGGCCGGCGCAAATGTCACTTTCAACGAGATGAAGCCGGTCTTTGCCCAGTGCAAAGCCTGCCACGATGACTTCCGGCAGAAGTGATCAGGTGATCCAGTAACGCATCGCCATTCCGGCCAGAAACACCGCCAGGGCGGCTGCCGGAACGGCGAACCACAAATGGCCCTGTCCCGGCTCGGGCACATCGCTTTGCTTGGAGCCGGTGATCATCGGGCGGATCAGATCGTCGCCTTTGACCAGGTGCAATAGGATCACGGCCACATGCAGCCCGATCAGTACCCAGAGGATGTTCGAGATGGTCTCGTGCAACCCGGTCAGCGTATCGGAGGTTGATTTGTCGACCATGTGCGCCCAGGGCCCGTCGAAGATAATGTCGTCATTGGCAAAAAGCCCGGTCGTTGCCTGAGCCAGAACAACAGCCAACAGCGCCAGAACCGAGAGGGCGCCCAGCGGGTTGTGCCCAACCCCGCGCCATCCCCGGCCCGAGATATAGGCGCGGATCGCCGCGGGGCCTTTCACGAACGAGGCAAAACGCGCGGTCTCAGGCCCCACGAATCCCCAGATGATCCGAAAGAACACCAAACACAGCGCAAAGAAACCGAACCGCGCGTGCAGGTCCATCTCCCCCATATTGACGGTAATCAGCGAGCCCGCGATCGAGATCACCAACGCCCACTTGAATAACCTCAGTGCGGGGTCCCACACACGGATCGTTTTTGCCATTGCTGGGTCTCCTCAAAGAGCCTTGCGTGCGGCGAGTGCTGCCGAGATCGTACCATCATCGAGATAATCGAGTTCGCCGCCCACAGGAACCCCCTGGGCCAGCGATGTGATCGCGGCGCCTGTCCCGGCCAGATAATCGGCGATGACATGCGCGGTAGTCTGGCCATCGATGGTCACGTTCAGGGCGAGGATAACCTCGGTGCACCCTTCGGCTCGGACACGATCGGCAAGTTGAGGGATGCGCAGATCCTCCGGCGTCACACCATTGAGTGCCGAGAGCACGCCCCCCAAAACATGATACCGGCCTTTGAACACTCCGGCCCTCTCCATCGCCCATAGATCGGCGACATCGGCAACCACGCAGATCCTCTTTGCGTCCCGGCGCGGATCGAGGCAGATCTCGCACAGCTCGCCCGATCCGATATTGCCGCAGATGGCACAGGGGCGGATCTTTTCAGCCACTTCCGCCATGGCGGCGGCGAGCGGCACCATCAGACGTTCCTTGCGTTTGACAAGCGTCAGCGCGACGCGCCGGGCCGAACGGGGGCCAAGGCCGGGAAGCTTGGCCATCAAGTCGATCAGCCGCTCGATTTCGGGTCCCCCTGACATGGGGCTCCTCCTGCCTCACTCTATGGCGCCGTTCGACAGCGTCCTTGCCGCGTCGGTATTGTGCGGGCGCCAACCAAGTTCCGCAAGGGCGCGGGCACAATCGACCTTTTGTGACCAGGTATAGGGATCATCCGGGTCGCCCGGCACGTCGGCCACGGTCAGCCCATGGCGCATCGCGACAGCCTCGGCAATCCGGCGCATCGGCGTATTCTCGCCGACAAACAGATAGTCGCGCCCGCATTGCCCATGTTCAAGGGCGCGGAGATACCCGTCAGCGAGGTCGTCGGCATGGATCAGGGGTTGGAGCTGATCCCCAGGCGCCAGGCACGGGATCGGTTGCCGGGCTGTTGCCGCCGCATCCATCGGCGCGTAATGCGCATGGCCATCGCCCCAGACCAGCCCTGGATGCACCCAGACTGCATCCATGCCGAGTTGTTGGATCTGGCTCCAGCCGCGATCGGACCAATCGAAGTTCTCCGGGACGGTTCGCGGGGTCGCCTCGGTCACCGCGCCGGGAGCAAAGCACCAGACGCCGCCCGTATAGACGAGCCGTCCCGAGAAACCCGATCGCGCGAGCGTGTCGATCAGCCCGGGTTCGCTGTTGTCCATGTTGCCAGACCAATCACAGGCCGCGTGAATGACCGCGTCGACCCCGCGCGCATGGGTGATCCAGGCATCCGGGGCGTCGATCGTTCCCTTTATCCGGACCTGCCGGGGTCGTTCCGCGACCTTCTCCGGGCTTCGCAGAATCAGGGTCAGCTGATGCCCCGCGCTCAGCGCCGCCCGGGCAATCGCGCCGCCGATCCGGCCGGTAGCACCAAGCAAAAGGATATGCATTGCCAGCCGCCCCGGCAAATCAGCCGAAGGGTGATTTCATGCCCGGCGGCAACGGCAAGCCTTCGGTGATCTTGGCGAGTTCCTGCTGGCCCTGATGCTTTGCCTTGGAAATCGCATCATTGACGGCGGCAACAATCAGATCTTCGAGGACTTCCTTTTCCTCGGTCCCGTCCAACAGCGTGGGATCGACAGCAAGCGATTTGAGCTCCCCCTCGGCTGTCGCCATCGCCTTGACCATACCGGCACCGGCCGAGCCCTCGGCGGTCATCTCCGCCATCTTGGCCTGGGCCTCCAACATCTTTTCCTGCATCTCCTGGGCCTGCTTCATCAGCTTGCCCATATCGCCAAGGTTACCGAGGCCTAGAACCATCAGATATTCTCCTTCCAGGGATCGTCGTCCCACTCATCATCACTGACTACCAGATCGCCCTCGATCTCGTCGCGTTCAACCATCGGCGCAAGAAATTCGTCCTGGGCGGGCGATGATGCCGCGCCAAGAGGCCTGACTTCGAGTATTTCCGCGCCTTCGAACGCGTCGAGCGCGCTCAGCACCATGGGATGCGCCAGGGCTGCGTCCAACAGCGCCTGATTGGTCGCATCGTTGCGGGCGCGGATCGTTTCCTCGCCGGCACTTTCGGTTACCGCGACTGCCCAGCGCTGACCGGTCAGCGCCGTTAGAGCCTGTCCCAGCCGCCCGGCCAGATCGGCGGGCGCACCGGGAAGCGGATTGAATTCGAGGACCCCTGGCCTGAGCGAGACGACCGAGACGAAATCCTCGACTTCCTTTTGCAGTTTCAGGTTCCGCTGCCCGGCGAGGAGCGTGGTGATGTCCTCGACCGTTTCGATCCCGACGCCCAGGCGTGGTGCCTGCGTCGATGCTGCCTCGGCAGTAGCAACGGCAGTGGCCCCGCCCCC
>JBCCHW010000071.1:0-15596 GCA_039028555.1 Pseudomonadota bacterium
GCCCGCAGCGGTCACGCCCAGCGTCATCATCGTGGCGATGTATTCACGCCGGCTCATCTCGCCGCGCTTGAACATCTCGGAAACGCCCTTGGCTTTGGGATGCAGCGGACGGTCCGTGATCATCTTTTTGCTCATGATACTCTCCGTTTGGTTTTTTGTTGCGCCAGGATGTGCGGCCCGCCGAACATTACGTGTCACACTGACACAGTTTCGGGCGAAGTCCAATCTGGCTGCCTGTCATCCGATTTCACTTTTGTTGCCGCGATTTACCGATATCGGCGTCCCTCGCGCCCCGGAGCACCGGCAACAGACGGCCGGCGATGAATTTGTGCAGGTCCAGAACACAGCCCTCATAGGCCGCGGGCGCCAGCGGCCCCGGCGCATAATGGGCCGAGCCCAGGCCGCGCGCGATCTGATCCAGCACGATCTTGTCCTCGTTCATCGTGTCGTGAAACAGCCCGATCGCCGTCTCGATCTCTTCCTCCGACCAGGTATGCCCGTGAAAGAACAGGCCCAGGCGCACGCGCACGCGGTCATTGCCCTGCGGCTCGATGCAGAGATACGACGAGTAATCGCTCGCCCCGCCGACCAGCAGGTTGGGCGGGACCGCAAACATCACACAGGTGTCGATCTCGTCATCGCCGAGGTCCGGGTGCCCGATCCGCTCGCGCGCCATATCGGGCGAAAAGCCGACGAAGTACCCGAAATGCGTGTCGCCCGCCGGGAAATGCGCGCACAGCCGGGTCGGGTTGACGGGATGCAGCGTCTCCTTGTGCAGGGGAGAGAGGTGATACCCCTCCATGAAGTTCTCGACCAGCGACTTCCAGTTGGTGTTCCAGACCTCCCAGGTGAGATACCGCGTTGTCATCTCGTCGAAGTGATAGTTGCGCACAATGGCATCGAGCGGCGCGAGACGGGGCGCCAGCGGCGCGGCGTTCGGGTCGAGAGTGACAAAGACAAAGCCGTTCCAGACCTCGCAGGCAAATTCCGGCAGGCGGCAGTCGCGTTTGTCGAAATCCTCGCGGCCCTGCAGATGCGGCGCGCCGATCAGCTGGCCCGCCGTGTCGTAGGTCCAGGCGTGATAGGGGCAGACCATCCGGCGCGCCCGGCCCCTGCCCTCGACCAGCGGCATCGCCCGGTGGCGGCAGACATTCGAGAGCGCGCGGATCACGCCATCCTCGCCCCGGATCGCCACCACCGGTTCATCAACGATGTCATAGGTCATGAAGTCGCCGGGCCGAGGGATCTCGTCGGCCCGCCCGACGCAGATCCATTCGCGCCGGAACAGGTGCTCCAGCTCCAGCTTCAGCAGGTCTTCAGAGAGGTAGAAGGCCCCGGGCATGGCCCGGGCAGTGGTATAGTCGCTTTGCTCGGCTGCGATCAGGGCATCGATCAGATTGGCTGGCAAGACGGCCCTCTCCTCGTGGCTGGACTAGTCGTCGGGCCGGTTCACCCCGGCGTCGATCTCGCGTTTGCGCCGCTCGGCATAGTCGGTGACGGCCTCGTGGATCGCAGGGTCGAGCGGTGGCTCCTGATACTCCTTCAACAGCCGTTTCCAGGTCGCGTTGGCGCGGTCGGCGGCAGAGAGCGACCCCTTCTCAACCCAGTTTTCATAGTTGTCCCAATCGGATACGAGCGGCTCGTAAAACGCCGTCTTATAGCGCGACAGGGTGTGTTCCTCGCCAAAGAAATGCCCGCCATGGCCGACCGAGGCAATCGCCTCGACCCCCAGCGACGCGGTGTCGATCGCTGGCGGCTCGAGGTAATGCGCCATCATCTGCAGCATCTCGGCATCGATGATCAGCTTTTCGAACGAGGCGACCAGCCCGCCGCCCAGCCATCCGGCGGCGTGTTTGACGATGCTGGCCCCGCCCATCACCGCCCCCCATAGCGACATCTGGCTCTCATAGGCCGCCTGTGCGTCGCAAAGATGCGCGCCCGTCGTGTTCGACGAGCGGAACGGCAGATTGTACCGCCGCGCAAGCTGCCCCGTGATCTGGGCGGCCTGGGTATATTCCGGCGTGCCAAAGGCCGGCGAGCCGGTGCGCATGTCGACATTGGTGGTAAAGCCGCCATAGATCACCGGCGCCCCCGCCCTGACACATTGCGCGAGCACGATCCCCCCCAGCGCCTCGGCATTCTGTTGCGCCAGCGCGCCTGCCAGGGTCACGGGCGACATGGCGCCCGAAAGCGTGAAGGGTGTCACCACCACCGCCTGCCCAAAGGTCGCCATCTCGATCAGCCCTTCGGCCATCGGGATGTCGATCATCAGGGGCGAGTTGGTGTTGATGACGCAGGTATGGACCACGCGGCCCTCCAGCGTCTCGGCCGTGCGGCCCAGCGCCATGGCCGCCATCTCGATCCCGTCACGGGCCCGGATGCGGCCCAGCCCCCAGGGCGCCCAGCTTTTGTCGGTCAGCGTGATCTGCGCCAGATGCAGGTCGAGATGGCGCCGGTCCGCAGGGATATCCAGCGCCTCGAACGCGCCGCCGCCTTCCTGATGCAGAACATCAATGCTTTGCAGCAACCGCATGAAATCACACTGCTCGGCATAGGTGCCGGGCCGGCGGCCACGGTCGAGATCGTCGACAAAGGCCGGCCCTCCCACCGCCGAGAACACCACCGATCCGTCGCCGATCACCAGCGAGCGCGCCGGATTGCGCGCCTCGAGCGGGAAGCGCGCGGGCGCCAGCGCCACCTTGCCCATCACCAGATCGGGGTCAAAGCGCACGATCTGGCTGGCATTGTCCACATCCGCCCCGGCGCTGCGCAATATCTCGCGCGCCTCGCCCGACAGGATCTTGATCCCCACCTCGGCCAGGATCCTGAGCGAGGCCCGATGGATCGCCTCGAGCTGATCGGCCGAGATCACCTGCGCCGGGGGATAGGCCATTTTCGGGGGCCGGGTCAGGCCCACCGGTTTCATCGGGGTGGCGGAGGCTGCCTCCGCAGTCCGCCGCCGCATGCGCCGTCGCTCTGCCATGTCTGCCTCCCTCGGGTTGGACTCGTTTACTGTACAGATGTACAATAATTACTCGGCGGGATCAATCAAGAGGGTTTCTGTGCGGCGAGTGCGATGCCCCCCGCTCGACAAAGGCAAAGTCGAGAAACCGGCGCGCCTGCCCGCGCGGCCCCGGCCTCATCACCGCATCGGGATTGACCGCAACCTCGTACCAAAGGCCCGAGAGCAGGAAATAGAACGTGTCGGCGAGCGCCTCGACATCGCAGTCGACCCGGCATTCGGCCGCGTATTCCCGCAGCAACGGGATCAGGTCGCGCTGTTTCATCTCGGCAAACTGGTCCATCACATCGCGCAATCGCCGCTCGCTGCGCCCCAGCGTCCAGAACGCGATATAGGCCCCGGCGACATCGGCGCTGAGCCATTCATCGGCGAAATAGGCATCAATGCACAGATCCAGCCGCGCCCGCGCGGTCAGCCCCTCGCGCCGGGAGATTTCAGAGAACTGCGCCCCGAACCGCTCTCCCAGATCGCTATAGGCCGCGACCAGCAGGTCGTTCCACGTGGCAAACATATAGGTGATCAGGCTCGGCGCGATGCCGATATCGCGCGAGACCTGGCGCAGGCTCCATTTCTCCGGCCCGCTCTGCGCCAGACAGGCGATGGTCGCCTCGATGATCTGGCGGCGGCGTTCCTCCGGCGCGCGGCGGCGTTGTCTTGTGGTGGCCTCGACGGTCATGACGCCTCCTCTGCAATCAGCTATTGAACAAGTGTACAATTATCGCTACATTTGCACCAGCCCTAATCCAGATTTAGCCGGACTGCCCCATGAAACGCGATCCCCGTTTTGACATCCTCTTCGAGCCGGTCCAGATCGGTCCGGTCACCGCCCCCAACCGGTTCTACCAGGTGCCCCATGCCAGCGGCGCCACCAACGCGATGCCCAGGGTGCGCGCGGGCATGCGGGGCATCAAGGCCGAAGGGGGCTGGGGCGTGGTGAATACCGGCGCCTGTTCGATCCATCCCTCCAGCGACGACGCGCCGCTGCCCTTTGCCACCATGTGGGATGACGACGATATCCGCGCCCACGCCCTGACGACCGAGGCCGTGCACGCCCATGGCGCGCTGGCCGGCGTCGAGCTCTTTCATGGCGGGGCGGTGGTGATGAACCGCGTCTCACGCGTGCAACAGATCTCGCCCTCGGGCGTGGCCTGGATGGCGACCGATGCGCTGTTCATGTCGGCCGTGCGCCCGCGCCCGATGGACAAACAGGATTTCCGCGATGTCCGCCGCTGGCAGGCCGAGGCCGCCAGACGCGCGGTCAGCGCAGGCTTTGACATCGTCTATGTCTATGCCGGCATGGGATATCTGCCCTACGAGTTCCTGCTGCCCGAATACAACCAGCGTCAGGACGAATATGGCGGCTCGATCGAGAACCGCACCCGCTTTATCGCCGAGCTGATCGACGTTACCCGCGAGGCGGTGGCGGACAAGGCCGGTGTGGCCCTGCGCATCAGCCTGGAAGAGCTGCGCAAACGCCCGTCCGAGAACGCGGAGTCCGAGGCCCATGAAACCGTCGCGGCGCTGGCCGAGCTGCCGGACCTCTGGGACGTCAAGCTCGACTCGAGCCCCACCGATTGCGGCCCCTCGCGGTATCGCGACGAGGGCTCGCACGAGCCGGTCATCGGGTTTGTCAAAAAGCTGACCACCAGGCCCGTGGTGGGGGTGGGCCGGTTCACCTCGCCCGATACCATGGTCAGCCAGGTCAAACGCGGCGTGCTCGACCTGATCGGCGGCGCACGCCCCTCGATCGCCGATCCGTTCCTGCCCGACAAGATCCGCGAGGGACGCGAGGACGACATCCGCGAATGCATCGGCTGCAACATGTGCATCGCGAGCTGGCACGAGGGCGTCGTCGTGCGCTGCACCCAGAACCCGACCTTTGGCGAGGAATGGCGCCGTGGCTGGCACCCCGAACGCCCCGGCGTCGCAGGTTCCGAAGACTCGATCCTGATCGTCGGCAGCGGCCCGGCGGGGCTGGAGTCCGCCCTCACGCTGGCCCGGCGCGGCTATCACGTGACGGTGGCCGAGAAAGCCGGCGAGATGGGCGGGCGGGTTCTGTTCGAATCCACCCTGCCCGGCCTCAACCAGTGGCGCCGGGTGATCGACTACCGCCTTGGCCAGCTGCGCCGCATGAACAATGTCGCGCTCTATACCGAGAGCGAGCTCGACCCTGAGATGGTGCTGGAGATGGGCGCCGAGCGGGTGGCGATCGCGACCGGGTCGCGCTGGACGCGAAACCTCTATTCGCCGCTCGAGATTCCGGTGGGATCGCTCGATCACCGGGCCGTCTTCACGCCCAGCGATCTGGCCGCCGGGCATGTGCCCACGGGCCCCACGGCCGTGTTTGACTTTGACGGCCATGTGATTGGCGGCGCGATCGCCGAGCATATGGCAACTCTGGGCCTCGAGACCCACTACATCACGCCTGCGGGCACCGCCTCGACCTGGACGATCAATTCCAACGAGCGTGGCAACGTGCATGCCAGCCTGCGCGCGCGCGGCGTCACCCTGCACCACCACCTCTATGTGCGCGATTTCGACGGCGAGACGCTCACGATGGCCGATCTCCATTCCGAGGAGGCCCGCACCCTGCCCTGCCAGTCGCTGGTGATCGTCGGCGCCAGGCAGGGGAACCGGGGGCTCTATGATGACCTCTCGGGCCGGCCCGGCGACCTCGACGCGGCGGGGATCAAGTCACTCGATCTGGTCGGCGATGCCGACGCGCCGGGCGCCATCATCCATGCGACCTATTCGGGCCATGCCTATGCGATGGGCGTCGACGGACCCTCGCGCCAGGCGTTCCTGCGCGACGCACCGATTGTTAACCGTGTCGGTGGAGAATTCGAGGCACGCCTCGTCGGGTAACACGTCCATCCGGAGGCATAGTCGCGCGGGGCATGGCCGGAGATTTTCCGTGCACCGCGCGGCGTTTACTGGTAGGCAGGGGCTCGCTCCCCTCTGGCCATAGGATCGCTCCCGTTGGCGCACAAGAATGTCCTTTTCATCGTTGTCGACCAGCTCCGCGCCGATCTGCTGACGGGCGGTTTCGGTAACCTTGCCGTCATGCCCCAGGTGACCGCCCTGATGGGTGAGACCACGACCTTTGCCCGGCATTTCTCGGTGGTGAACCCCTGCGGCCCGTCGCGGGCCAGCCTGTTGACCGGGCAATACGCGATGAACCACCGCTCGGTCCGCAACGCGGCCCCGCTGGACGCCGGTATCGCCACCGTCGCGGGAGAGATGCGCAAGGCCGGCTATCAGCCGATGCTGTTTGGCTATACCGACACCGCCGGCGACCCGCGCCGCCACGACCCCGCCGACCCTCGGGTGCGCAGCTATGAATGCCCGCATCCCGATTTCGACGAGATGGTCGAGATGCGCCTGGAAGAAAGCTATCCCTGGCGTGCCCATCTGCGCGCGAAAGGGTATGACCTGCCCGATTATGCCGATTTCTATGTGCCCCAGGGCGACACGCTGGACGCGCCTGCCTTTTATGCCGCCGAGGACAGCGACACGGCCTTTCTGACCGATGAATGCCTCAAAGCGCTGAGCGTGCAGGGCGACCGGCCGTGGTTCGCGCATCTGACTTATATCCGCCCGCATCCCCCGCTGGTCGCGCCGGCACCCTATAACACGCTGTTCAATCCCGGCGATCTGCCCCTGCCGCTCCCCGTCGAGGCGGCGACGGCGGATCACCCCTATCTCGCCTACAGCCGGGCGCTCAAGACCCCCGACTCCTTTGTCGATGGCAAGCGTGTGGATCCCGGCGATATCGACGCCATCCAGACCCTGCGCGCCGTCTATCTGGGCCTGGCGGCCGAGGTCGACCACCATATCGGCAGGGTCATCGCCTTTCTGAAGGAGAGCGGACAGTGGGAGAGCACCCTGCTCGTCCTCTGCGCCGATCATGGCGAGATGCTGGGCGACCATGGCATCTGGGGCAAGTCGACGGTCTATGACGCCGCCTATCATACGCCGCTGATCATCCGCCTGCCGGGCAGCACGTCAGCGGGGCGCCGCGTCGACGCAATGACCGAGTCGGTCGATGTCATGCCCACGATCCTGGAACATATCGGCCTGGCCTGCCCCGCCTCGGTCGACGGGCACTCGCTGATGCCGTTTCTGACCGGCGAGACACCGGCGGACTGGCGCGCGCACACCTATTCCGAGCTGGATTTCGGCGAGCCGGTGACGCCGACCGCGATCCAGCGCAAGCTGGGCCTCGCCACCCGGCACTGCAACCTTGCCATCCTGCGCGAGGCGGATCTGACGCTGGTCCATTTCAACGCAGGGATCCCGCCGTTGCTTTTCGACCACCGGGGCGCGGGCGAGGCGCGCAACTGTGCCGATGATCCGGCCTATGGCGCCGACCTGCTGCGCCTGACCCAGCGCCTGCTGAGCCATCGCATGGCCTATGCGGACCGGACCCTCTCGCATATCGAGATCACCAGAAACGGCCCGGTCCATGGCAGCTAGGGCCGCGTTTTATCGGGGCCAGGGCAGCGAATAGGTCTTGACGTTGGTAAAGAACTTCATCGCCTCCAGCACGCCTTCCTTGACCCCGTTGCCGCTGTCCTTGATGCCGCCAAAGGGGGACATCTCGATGCGATAGCCGGGCTGTTCCCAGATATTGCAGGTGCCGACCTTCAGCCCCTGAATATAGGCCGTCGCGCGGCGCAGATCGTTGGTGCAGACCCCGGACGAGAGGCCAAAGGGCGTGGCGTTCGAGATTGCCATGACCGCCGCGTCATCCTCGGGCACGCGCACGATCGGGACCACGGGGCCGAATGTCTCCTCCATCACCAGCTCGCAGTCATGGGGCACCTTGTCGACCACGATGGGCGGCAACAGCGCGCCCTGGCGACCGGGGTGGTAGAGGATCTCCGCCCCCAGCTTTTCCGCCGCCAGAACCCGGTTTTCAAAGGTCTCGGCGGCCTGGGCATGGATCACGCAACCCAGCTGGGTGTCGGGGTCCATCGGGTCGCCAAAGCGGATGGCGCGGGCTTTCTCCAGCACCAGCGGCACAAAGCGCTCGGCAACCGAGTCCTGCACCAGAATCCGCTTGATCGCGGTACAGCGCTGCCCCGAATTGCCCGTGGCGCCGGCGACCGCGATGGTCGCGGCCTTTTCCAGGTCGGCCTCATCCAGATCGTTCAGCACGATCAGCGGGTCATTGCCGCCCAGCTCCAGCGCCGTGCTGGTATAGCCTGCCTTCCCGGCGATCAACTTGCCCACGGGCACGCCGCCGGTAAAGGTGATCACGTCGATCCTGTCGTTGGTGATCATCTCCTCGCCGATCTCGTGCGGCCAGCCGGTGACCACCTGGAACATCTCCGCCGGCAGGCCCGCATCATAGAGGATGTCGGCCAGCGAGAGCGCGGTCAGCGGGGTGAGCTCGGTCGGTTTGCAGACAACGCAGTTGTTGGTGGCGATGGCGGGCGCGATCTTGTGACTGACCATGTTGAGCGGGTGGTTGAACGGCGTGATGGCCGAGATCACGCCCACCGGCTCACGCAGGGTAAAGATCTTGCGGTCCTTGCCCTGGGGGGTGAGGTCGCAGGAAAACACCTCGCCATCGTCGAGGATCGCCAGCTGCCCCGCCAGCATGAAAACATCATAGGCCCGCCCGGTTTCATACAGCGCATGCTGCTGACAGATGCCAAGCTCGAGCGTCAGCCAATAGGCGAGCTGTTCGCGCCGCTCGCGGATCAGTTCCGCCGCGCGGAACAGGATCTGCTGGCGCTCATAGCGCGTGAGGGTGGGCGTATATCCCGCCGCGATGTCGAACGCCTGGGCCGCATGCTGGGCCCGGCCGGCGGGCACCGTGCCGATCACGGCATCGGTATAGGGATAGCGCACCTCGACCACCTCGTCGGTGAACACCGTGCGCCCGCCGATCCGCATGCCTTCGCGCCGAATGTCGATTTTGTCGTCCTGTCTGGTCATGGTCGCCTCACAAAGCCGCGGCAGTGGTCGCGAAAAAGAACGCATCGAAGTTGCGCAGCCGGGGCTGGTCTGGCACGTCGATGACGCGGTTGACGATAAAGGGCACCTCCTGCTCGGTCAGCCCGCCATGGCTGCGCAGGGGTTCGTCCAGCGCCGCCAGATCATGGCGGTCGGCCGAGGTGCCGATGCAGATCGTCTCGCCCGAGACCAGCACGATATCGCCGATCCGGTCGGCGGGCAGCTCAAACTCGCGCACCGCCTCTTCGCGCGTCAGCGCATGGGTGATCCCCGGGGTGGCTTTCAGCCGGGCAATCACCTCGGCCCGGTCCGCCCCTTCGGGCAGATAGGCGGTGGCAAACGAGCCGAGCGCGCCGTGATGCACCACATAAGGGTCGGTGATCGGCAGGATGACGCGCGCCGCACCGCTGCCCAGCCAGTCATCAAGCAGATCCTGCACATAGACGACGGCGGGCGAGCCATCGGCCAGATGCTTGGGCTTCATGCCGTGATCGGCGGTAATCACGATGGCCGCCCCCAGCCGGTCGAGCTCGGCCAGATAGCGGTCGAACATCGCGTAAAAGGCCTTGGCCTCGGGCGCGTCGGGCGCGTGTTTGTGCTGCACATAGTCGGTGGTGGTCAGATACATGATATCCGGCTGCCACTCGGCCAACAGCTTGACCCCCGCGGCAAAGACAAACTCCGAGAGGTCGGCGGAATAGACCTCGGGCTGCGCCATGCCCAGCCAGGCGCTGGCCGTGTCCACCCCGTGCTCGGCGGCGGTGGTCGTGTCAGACCGCTCGGCCGAGAAACAGCGCGCGCGATCCTGGTCAAAGGCCAGCCCCGCCCCCAGCAGCGCGCGCAGCTTGTCCTTGGCCGTCACGATGGCGATCTTGGCACCCCGGTCGTAGAACTGTTTGAACACCGTGGGCGCGCGCAAGAAGCGGATGTCGTTCATCATCACCTCTTCGCCCGTTTCAGGGTCAAAGAGGTAGTTGCCACAGATCCCGTGCACGCTGGGCGGGCGCCCCGTGGCAATCGAGAGGTTGTTGGGATTGGTGAACGAGGGGATCACCGAATGGGCCAGCCGGTCGGTGCCCTCGCGCCGCATCCGCGCCAGGCAGGGCATCAGCCCGTCGGCAATCGCGGCATCCAGATAGGCAGGCTCACAGCCATCCAGGCAGATGACCACCGCGGGCACCTTTGGGCTGGGATAAAGGCGCGCGTTCGCCTCGATGGGGGATTGGATGTTCATCTCGTCGATCCTTGTTGGAAATCAGGCGGCCAGCCTGGCCCGTTCGGCCAGCGCTGCGGCGGGGGGAGCGGCGTTCGCGACGCCCATATCGGTCAGGGCATCCCGGGCGGCGGCGGCAACCTCGCGCATCACGGCAGCGTCGAGCTGACCGATACAGCCGATGCGAAAGCTCTCCACCACCGTCAGCTTGCCGGGATAGATGATGAAACCGCGCTGTTTCATCAACTCGTAAAAGCGGTCGAAGGAAAAGGCCGGGTCCGCCGGGCAGAAAAACGTGACGATGATGGGCGAGAGCCAGCGGTCGTCCAGCAGGGTCTCGAACCCCGCCCCGCGCATGGCGCCGACCAGCACGTCGCGGTTTTGCAGGTAGCGCGCCGCGCGCCCGGCGGTGCCGCCTTCGGCGTCATGCGCCCTCAGCGCTTCGAGAAAGGCCGCCACCGCATGGGTCGGCGGGGTAAAGCGCCACTGGCCGGTCTTGTTCATATGCTCCCACTGCGCCTGGGCATCCAGGCTCAGCGAGTGGCAATTGCCCCGCGCGGCGGCCAGCGCCTCGGTCCGGGCCAGGATAAAGCCAAAGCCCGGCACCCCCTCGATGCATTTGTTGGCCGAGGAGACCAGCGCCTCGAACGGCACCTTGCTGGCGTCAAAGGCCACGCCGCCAAAGGCCGACATCGAGTCGATCAACAGCCGGCGCCCCGCCGCATGAGCCGCCTCCGAGATTTCCTCGATCGGGTTGAGGATGCCGGAGCTCGTCTCGCAATGGATCGCCATCACATGGGTGATCGACGGATCGCGGGCCAGAATGCGCGCCACCTCGTCGCCGCGCGGGGGCAGGTAATCGCCCTTGTCGAGCAGCACATATTCGCGCCCGATGTAATCGAGCGAGCGGGCCGAGCGGCGCCCATAGGCCCCGTTCGAGAGCACCAGCACCTTGCCGCCCGGCGGCACAAAGGTGCCGAGCATCGACTCGACGCCAAACGATCCGCTGCCCTGCATCGGCACACAGTCGATCCCCTCGACACCCACCAGCGCGATCAGCCGGTCGCGCAGCTCGCGGGTCATGGCGCGGAAATCGCCGTCCCAGCTGCCCCAGTCCTTCAGCATCGCCTCCTTGACCTCGAACGAGGTCGTCAGCGGGCCGGGCGTGAGCAGATAGGGTTCGCCCATCCGGGGCGGCGCGATCTTTGGCGTGGGACGGGTCATGGCGGACCTCCGGGGCGTTTCCTGTTGCGCGGGAATTTCGCCACTTTCATGCCATATGTAAAATTGTTAATAGGAATGAATGCATAAGCTGAACCTATAGATTGCCACCCCGCGAGGCCCCGATGCGTCAAAGCCAGCTGCGCGCCTTTCACCATGTCGCCCTGCATGGCGGGTTCTCCCGCGCGGCCGAGGCGTTGTTGCTGACCCAGCCGGCCATCTCGGAACAGGTGCGAAAGCTCGAGCAGGACCACGATGTGCTGCTCTTTCACCGCGAGCGGCGGCAGGTGCGGCTGACCCCGGCGGGCGCCGAGCTTTTCGCGCTGACCAAGCGCTATTTCGACGTCGAGGACCAGATCGAGGCCTTCATGTCGGAATCGGGCACGGCGGTCGACGGCACGCTGCGCATCATCGCCGATTCCGCCCATCACGTGACCGGGTTTCTCAGCCGGTTCCGGGCGCGATACCCCCGGGTTTTCGTCACGCTGCGCTCGGGCAACTCCGAAGAGGTGATCGCGGCACTGCGCGCCTATGATGCCGAGATCGGCGTGGTCGGCACGCTGACGCCCGGCAGCGAAATGACCTCGATGGAGATCGGCGCCTCGCCCATCATCGCCTTTGCCGCACGCGGCGTGGTGGACGCGCCCGGGCCCCGGACGCTCGGCGATCTGGCCGCCTACCCGCTGGTGTTTCGCGAAACCGGCTCGGAGACCCGCCAAAAGCTCGAGGCAGCGATTGCCAGGGCGGGCCTGCGTCTCAGCCCCGCCATGGTGGTCGAGGGGCGCGAGGCGATGCGCGAGGTCGTGGCCTCGGGCGCGGGGATCGGCTTTGTCTCGCGCGCCGAGCTCGGCAATGACAACCGCCTGGTCGAGATCCCGCTGACCGGCGCCGAGATCGAGATGTCCGAGACCCTGATCCACATGACCCAGCGCCGCGAGGTCAAGGTGATCCGCGCCTTCATGGACTTTGCCGCCGCGGGAGATGTCGCCCGGACCGGAATCGTTTCAACCTGAATCAGGTTGAAAAAGAATTCTGGTCCAGAGTCAGGGATTTGAGCAAAATCCCGGGATCTGACCGGGTCAGTCGGATCCGTTTTTGCTCTAGCGCCCGTTCTCTGCCCCCTGGTCGCGAAAGGTCAGGGTCGCCAGCAGCCCGGGCTTGTTGTCCGACAGCACCAGCTCCCCGCCATGCATCCGGGCCACCGCCGCGACCAGCGCCAGACCCAGACCCGCGCCGCCGTTTTGCCGGCTGCCATCGACCTGGTAAAAACGCTGCACCACCTTGGCGCGCTGTTCGGCGGGAATGCCGGGCCCGTGATCGCCGATCGAGAGCCGTGAGCTGCGCTCTTCCCGCGCGACCGAGATCACGATCTCCCTGCCGCCCTCACCATGGCGCAGCGCGTTCTCGATCAGGTTGGTGACGGCGCCTGCCAGAATCTGTGCGTGCCCGTTGACGGTGACATCGGGGGCGATCTCGGCCCGGATGGCGATGCCCGCATCCTCGGCCACCGCTTCGTAGAGCGAGACGAGATCGCCCGCCATGGCGCTCAGGTCGACCGGGGCGAACTGATCGGCGCCGATCCCCGCCTCGGCCCGCGAGATATCCATCAGCTGGGCCAACAGGGTCAGCAGGCCCCGAACCTCGGTCCGGGCCCGGGCGATCTCGGCATTGCGTTCGGCGGACGCCATTTCGGCCGATTCCGCGCGTTCGAGCGCCGCAAGCAGCCGCCCCAGCGGCGTGCGCAAATCGTGGCTGAGGGAATCGGTGACCATGCGCAGGTCGGTGACCAGCTCTTCGTTGCGGTCGAGCATGGCGTTGAGCGTGTCGGCCAGCCGGTCGAATTCATCGCCCGTGCCGCGCAGCGTGACCCGCCGGTCGAGCGCGCCGGTCATGATCTCGCGCGCGGTATTGCCCACCTCGTCGATGCGCGACAGAACCAGTCGCGACAGCATCCACCCGGTCACCAGCGTCAGCGTCGTCATCGCGAAAAGCGCCCAAAGCAACGCGCGCCACAAGGTATTGTCAAACGCAACACGTGCGCCAACATCGCGCCCCACAAGCAATCTGTCACCGGATACGAGGCGAAGGGCAATGGCCGAGATCCACTTCTCGGCCCCCGTATCCGTGCGAAACAGCTGCAACGTCACCCACCCGTCATCGGGCGAGATCCCCAGCGGCCATGACCTGAGGTTGCCAGCGATCGGGTGCCCGTTCGGATCGCTTAGCAGATAGACCGCGTCGCCATCCCTGTTCGTAGCGATACGGCGATCTATCACCTTGGCCAGGCCGCTGGGGCCCCGGGCACGATACCCGTCTTCAAGGCCCCGGAGTTCCGCCTCGACGACGCTTTTCGTCTCGGCGTCCACCGTGCCCCCGACGGACCAGTAGATGAACCCCAGAATCATCGCTGTCGACACCGCCACGAGGGCGAGATGCGCCACGATCAGCCGCGACGTTGCATTGTTGAAAGCGACGAAGCCGGGGCCCCGCGTCATGCTCCGTTCGTGATCATGTAACCGGCCCCGCGAATGGTCTTGATCAGGGGGGTTTCCCCCTCGCCATCGACCTTGCGACGAATCCGGCTGATATGCACGTCGATAACATTGGTCTTGGGGTCAAAGTGATAATCCCAGACCCCTTCGAGCAGCATGGTCCGGGTCACCACCCGCCCCTTGCGCCGCACCAGATACTCCAGCATCTGGAATTCGCGCTGTTGCAGCTCGATCGTGCGGCCACCGCGCCGGGCCGAGCGCGAGATCAGGTCGATCTCGAGATCCCCGCACGAGATCTGGGTCTCCTCATGCGCATCGCTGGGCCGGCGCAGCACCGCGTCCAGCCGCGCCTCGAGCTCGGCAAACGAGAACGGCTTGATGAGGTAGTCATCAGCGCCCGAGCGCAACCCGCGCACCCGCTCGTCGATCGCGCTCATCGCGGTCAGCATGATCACCGGCGTCGCGATCTTTGCCGCGCGCAGTGATTTCAACAGCGAGAGGCCATCCAGATCCGGCAGCATGCGGTCGAGGATGATGGCGTCAAACCCGCTGCCGGTGGCCAGGAACAACCCCTCGCGCCCCGATGCCGTGCGCTCGACCACATAGCCTGCCTCGCCCAGTGCCTTGACCAGATAGGATTGTGTTTCCGTATCGTCTTCGACGATCAATATCCGACGTGACATTCTTTGCTCCCTTCAGTGAAGCTGGGCCGGCATCCATGGGCCGGCCCAGCGTCTGATCATGCCCGGGCGATACCCAGGTACAGGCTGTTGCCGTTGCGGTCGATCCGCAGCAGAACGGCGTCGCCGTCGGTTGCCGCAATCGCCTTGGTCAGCTCCGCAGGCGAGGTCACGGCCTCGTTGCCAACGTTGCGGATAACGTCACCCGCGCGCAAGCCTGCACGCGCTGCCGCGCTGCCCGGCTCGACCCCGGTGACGACCGCA
Organism: Pseudomonadota bacterium; assembly: GCA_039028555.1. GTDB lineage: Bacteria > Pseudomonadota > Alphaproteobacteria > Rhodobacterales > Rhodobacteraceae > Thermohalobaculum. The sequence continues at coordinate 14,857 of JBCCHW010000071.1, forward strand.
CCGGCCTGATCGGCGGCCTCGTCACCCTCGATGCTGGCCTGCATCGGGCCAACCTCGAAACCGAGATCCGCATAGGCTTCGCCCTCAGGCTCGGCGGCAGGTGCGGTGTCCAGCGATGCCTGACGATCGGTGTCGAGCATGCCCAGCGTCACATCGACCGTCTTTTTGGCCCCGTCACGCCAGATCTCGACATCCACCGTCTCGTCATGATCGGTGGCGCCGACCAGCATCGGCAACTCGCCGCTATGGTCCACCTTCTCGCCATTGAATGTCAGGATGATATCACCCTGTTTCAAGATCTCGGCCGAGGGGCCATCGCTGACCACATCGGCGACAATCGCGCCATAGGGCTCGTCAAGGCCGACGGCATCCGCCATCTGATAGGTCACGTCCTGAATGGCGACACCCAGCATATTGCGCGTGCAGGCGTAGAACACAGCAATTTCTACATCGATCCGGTAGGACGCTTCAAGCGCACCTTTGCCACCGTCCACGCGATGGTCTTTGGTACACAGCAGCAGGCCATCTACGCCGCAGACCGGCTTTATGCCATTCATCAACAAATCAAAGGGCCAAAGGCGGTATCACCACAGGCCCAAGATGAATATGTGGATATTCATGCCGACACCTATTCTGACAATCAAGGCGTTTCTGTTGCCAATCTCCCTGATACGAGTTTCTATGATGCAACCGATTCACATTTGTTAATGTGGGTCTATGCCACCTTGATCGATTCAGCC
>JBCCHW010000072.1:0-15544 GCA_039028555.1 Pseudomonadota bacterium
CAGGGCCCTGCTCTCGTCCGAGGATATAGAGTGCTTCGTGTTCGACGTAAACATGAGCATCCTCGAAGGGGGCATCGGTGCGTTTCCACGCCGCATCATGGTCCGGGCCGAGGATCTGAACCGCGCCCGCATGATCCTGCGCCAGAACGGCGTCGATCCGTTCATGGGCGAAGACTGGCCATGAGCGCCGAGGCGACCGAGGACGGGCTGAGCGAAGACCGGTTTCTGGGGGGCAGGGTGCGCCTGTTGCAGCCGCTCGCGGGTTATCGCGCGGCGACCGACCCGGTTCTGCTGGCGGCAGCCGTGCCGGCAAAGCCCGGCGAGACGGTGCTCGACCTCGGCTGTGGCGTGGGCGCGGCGGGGCTCTGCCTGGCCGCACGGGTGCCGGTGGTGCTGAGCGGGCTGGAGATCCAGCCCGACTATCTGGCGCTCGCCCGCCGTAACGGCGCGCTGAACCAGACGCCGATCACGCTCTATCAGGGCGATGTCGCGGCCCCGCCCCGCGACCTGCGCCAGATCGTGTTCGACCATGTCATCACCAATCCGCCGTTTCACGACACGCACGACCTGCCCTCGCCCGTGCCGGGGCGCGACCGGGCGCATCGCGCCGGCATCGCGCTCGACGACTGGGTCGCCGCCGCGCTCGCCCGGGTCCGGCCAAAGGGATGGCTGACGATCATCCACCGGGCTGATAAACTGGCGCGGATCCTGGCCGCACTGGGCGGTGCCGGGGACATTGCGATCAAGCCGCTGGCCGCACGCGACGGGCGCGACGCCAAGCGGGTGCTGATCCGCGCCCGCAAGGGGGTCAAGAGCCCGCTGCGCCTGTGCGCGCCGCTGGTGCTGCACAAGGGCGCCGCGCATCTGGCGGACGAAGACGATTTTACCGACGAAACCCGCGCCATTCTGCGCGGAACAGCAGCGATAGCTTTTTAATCAAGGGGATATCGATGAGCCTTCCAAACCCGATCGAGGCCATGCAGGGCGACCTGACCGCCTGGCGCCAGGAGCTGCACAAGCATCCCGAAACCGGGTTCGACCTGCCGCGCACCACCAAATTCGTGGCCGAGAAGCTGATCGGCTTTGGCCTCGACAAGGTTGTGCGCGCCACCAAGTCGGAAACCCACCAGATCGTCGAGACCACGATCGAGGGGCGCACCCGCACGCGCCGCCGCGCCTTTGAGCCCGGCGATGCGCCCGGCGATGCGCCCGACCCCGACACGCTGTGGCAGCGCAACGTGACCCCGGCGGGCGTCTCGGTCGGCGGCGTCGTGGGCGTGCTGAAAGGCCGCCAGGGCGATGGCAAAAAGGGCAAGGCGATCATGCTGCGCGCCGATATGGACGCCCTGCCGATGGCAGAGGAGACCGGGCTCGCGCATCAATCGCTCACCCCGGGCAAGTTCCACGGCTGTGGCCATGACGGGCACACCACCTGCCTGCTGGGGGCGGCCCGGCGGCTGGCGGAGACGCGCAATTTCGAAGGCACGGTCTATTTCTGCTTCCAACCCGCCGAGGAGGGCGATGCCGGCGCGCGCGCCATGATCGAGAGCGGCCTGTTCGACAAGTTCCGCACCAGTGCCATCTATGGCGCCCATAACTGGCCGGGCACGCCGATCGGCTTCATGGGCTTCAAGGACGGGCAGATGCTCGCCGCCTCCAACGAGTTCTGGATCGAGATCACCGGCCAGGGTGGCCACGGTGCGCGCCCGCACCAGTCGCACGACCCGCTGGTCGCCGGCGCGCAGATGGTGCTGGAGCTGCAAACGGTCGTCAGCCGCATGATCGACCCGGTCGAGACCGCCGTCTTGTCGGTCACCCAGTTCGAGTCGGGCACGACCACCAATGTCATCCCCGGCAGCGCGCGTCTGGCCGGCACGCTGCGCAGCTTCTCGAACGAGGTGATGGCCCAGATGGTCGCCGCGATCGAGCAGAAATGCCACGAGATCAGCCAGCGCGACGGGTTCGAGGCCCGCGTGCGCTTTACCGCCAACCCCTACCCTGCCCTGATCAACACGCGGCAAAACTTTCGCATCGCCGCCAGGATCGGCCAGGAGCTCTGCCCGGAGGGCCTGTGCCTGACCGAGATGCCGCGCGCGATGGGCAGCGAGGATTTCGCCTATTACCTGCTCAAACGCGCCGAGGACAAACCCGCCGTGCCCGGCTGTTTCGTCATCTTTGGCAACGGGCAGCAGAGCAAGATGCTCCACCACCCGCAATACGATTACAACGACGCCGCGACCCCGCATATGGTGGCCTATTGGGTACGGCTGGTCGAGTCCTCGCTGCCTGTTAAATCACAGGGAGAATAGGGTTACGAAAGCGCGGCCCCGGCGCGGGGCGGCGTTGCAGAATGCGACAGATTGATGACTGATTCTGTGGAGAAGTTGTTAATCAGTGGGATAACTCTCTGACAAAACGGCAAAACAACGTTTTGATGACAGATCGGCCGAAGCCTGATCTACTGGATTTATAAAATTGTCAGATGGAGGTCTTTAATGAGCGTCTCTTCGCATCTCGCATCCCTGCGCCAGAAGCACCAGGAACTTGACAAACAGATCGAGCACGAATTGCGAAGCCCCGGGGCGGACGACCTCAGCATCACCGCCATGAAACGCCAGAAACTCCACCTCAAGGAAGAAATAAGCCGATTGGCAGAGGCTCCCTGAAGGGGCATCCCCCGTCAGGGGGGTGCCCTCAGGCAGCGTCGGCGCGCGCGGATACCACAGCGCGCAGATAGGCCACGATCCAGCGGGCAACCTGCGCGTTATGCACCGGATCGCCATAGGTGGCGAGCGCCGGTGCGCCCACCTCGGCCGGGATCTTGCCGTCACCGGTTCTGAGCGCGGTCAGATCCTCGGCCACCCCACGCACAAATTCGGGATGCGGCTGGATCGAGATCGCATCCGGCGCCTCCGGGTCGCCATAGGCGAGCATGGCATAGGGGCAGAACGCGCTGGCGGCCAGCACGGTCGCATCCCCGGGGATCGCCACCACCTGATCGCGATGCATGGCATGCAGCGACAGCGCCTCGGGCGCATCCGCCATCCAGGCCGGGCGGTGCAGCACGTCATAGCGATGCACGCCGCAGCCCCAGCCCCGATGCGACAGCTCGGCCCGCCCGCCCAGCGCCTCGGCCATCAGCTGGTGGCCGAAACAGATGCCGACCACCGGGCGCCCGCCCGCGCGGCACCGCACCAGGAAATCGCGGATCGGCGCGATCCAGGGATCGCTGTCATAGACCCCGGCGGCCGAGCCGGTGACCAGCCAGGCGTCACAGGTATCGACCGCGCCGGGCAGCGCGCCCTCGAGCACGAAGTGATCGTCAAACACGATCTCGGGCCCCGCGGGCAACAGCAGGTCGGGGAAAACCGGGGGATAGACCCCGTGCCTGTCGGCGAGTTCCTCGGGCATTCTGCCCACATGCAACAAACCGATTCTCATGCGTCCTCCAACAGGCGAGACGGGCAAGATAGGCGCTTTCGCGCTCAAGACAACAGGGTTGCCTCGCGCCGCCTTTGCCGGAGCGACTCGGTCTCGGTCCGAACCCAGTCGAGGAACGCCGCGGTGCGGGCCTCCTTCTCGCGCCCCAGCGGGCAGACAAAGCGGAACTGACCGCCCACATCGATGCCCGCATCAAAGGGCGCGACCAGCCGCCCGCGGTCGAGATCACGCTCGACCAGCGACGAGCGGCCGAGCACGATCCCCGCCCCCTCGATCGCCGCATCAATCGCGTGATCGGCGTTCGAGAAGTGCGGGCCGGTGCCCACCTTGGGCAGGATTCCCATGCGCGCGAACCACACATCCCAGCTGGGCGCCTCGGAGATGACCAACGAGATGCTGTCGTCGTGAATCAACGGAAAGTTGCGAACATCCTCCGGCGTGCCAAGCCCCGACGCAATCTCGGGCGCGCAATAGGGCATGACCCAATCCTCGATCAGCACCTCGTGATAACAGCCCTGATAGCCATGCGTGCCAAAGCGGATCGCCGCATCGACACCGTCGCGCACGAAGTCCAGCATCTTGAGCGAGGCGACAAAGCGCAGCTCGATATCCGGGTGATGCTCGGCAAAGCGGAACATGCGCGGCGCCAGCCATTTCGCGGTAAAGGCCGGGCCCGCCGTCAACGTCAGCGTCGTCTGGTCGTTCAACCGCGCCAGCGCCTGCACCGCGTCCTGCAGCGCGGAAAAACCCTGCGCCACGCCCGGGCGCAGCACCTCGCCCGCCTCGGTCAGCTCGATCGCCCGGTTCAGCCGGTGAAACAGCTGAACGCCCAGATGCTCTTCGAGCGATTTGATCTGATAACTGAGGGCGGCCGGCGTGACGAACAACTCCTCCGCCGCCTTGGCAAAACTCATATGCCGGCACGCGGCATCAAAGGCACGCAGGGCCGTGAGCGGCGGCATGCGCGATTTTTCAGTTAAGGTCATTTAATCCGATCGTCAGAAAGACTCGTTTGTTGCATCGCAATAATACCCCCATATTCGCTTTCAGGAAAGGGAGCATATGCTTCCATGTTAAACGGAGCTTGACGATCATGGATGATATCGACTTCAGCCAGCTTGATTTCGAAACGGCCTTGCGCATCGCAAAACAGCGCGGCATGGCCGAGCGGTCAAAGGAAACACGCCGGATCTTTGGCGGCCTCTATCACTCGGTGCGTGAGCTTTTTAGCACGCCGGTCGCAAAACCCACGACAAAGGGCTGTTGACCCGCCCGGGCGACCCCCCCTCCTCCCAAGGGAAAGGGCCGGCACCTGATGGCGCCGGCCCTTTTTCTGTTCAGCGGTCCCCCAAAGGGCGCCGGTCAGACAAAGAACTGACCACCGTTCGCGCTGAGCGTCGAGCCGTTGAAAAAGCCCGACTCGTCCGAGGCGAGGAAGACGACCGCGCGCGCGATCTCGGCAGGCTCACCCAGCCGCCCGGTCGGGATCTGCGCAATGATCGCGTCGCGCACCTTTTCGGGCACCGCCATCACCATCTCGGTCGCGATATAGCCCGGGCAGATCGCGTTGGCCGTGATGTTGTTGCGCGCGCCCTCTTGGGCCAGCGATTTGACGATGCCCAGATCGCCCGCCTTGGTCGCCGCATAGTTGACCTGGGCGAACTGCCCCTTTTGCCCGTTGATCGAGCTGATCACCACGATGCGGCCGAACTTGCGCTCGCGCATGCCGGGCCAGATCGGGTGCAGCGTGTTGAACACGCCGGTCAGGTTGGTGTCGACCACCTGATGCCACTGTTCCGGCGTCATGCGGTGAAAGGGGACATCGCGGGTGATGCCCGCATTGGCCACCGCAATGTCGATGGGGCCCAGATCGGCCTCGATCTGTTTGGCGCCCGCGACACAGGCATCATAATCAGCGACCGACCATTTATAGACCCCGATCCCGGTCTCGGCCTTGAACTTTGCCGCCGCCTCGTCATTGCCTGCGTAATTCGCGGCAACCGAATAGCCCGCCTCCTTCAGCGCCACCGAAATCGCCGCGCCAATGCCGCGTGTGCCGCCGGTAACCAATGCAACCCGTCCCATGGTATCTCCTCTTCCTTATCTGGTGTTGATGAATGCGGGCCGGTTCCAGCTCCGGCCCCTTTTTGCTGATTTGTTCTGGATCAGTCGCGCGCGACGCACATGGCGACACCCATGCCGCCGCCGATGCACAGCGTGGCGAGGCCCTTTTTGGCGTCGCGGCGCTTCATCTCGAACAGGAGCGTGTTGAAGATCCGGCAGCCCGAGGCCCCGATCGGGTGGCCGATGGCGATGGCGCCGCCGTTCACGTTCACGATTCCGGGATCCCAGCCCATATCCTTGTTCACCGCACAGGCCTGGGCGGCAAAGGCCTCGTTGGCCTCGACCAGATCGAGATCCTCGACCTTCCAGCCGGCTTTCTCCAGCGCCATGCGGCTGGCGGGGATCGGCCCGGTGCCCATGATTTCGGGGTCCACGCCGGTGGTGGCAAAGGAAACGATGCGCGCAAGCGGCTCGATCCCGCGCTTTTCGGCCTCCGCCGCGCTCATCAGCAGGGTCACCGCAGCCCCGTCATTGATGCCCGAGGCATTGGCCGCGGTCACCGTGCCCTCGCGGTCAAAGACCGGGCGCAGCTTGGCCATCTGATCGATCGTGGCGCCGTGGCGGATGTATTCGTCCTGATCCACGATCGTGTCGCCCTTGCGGCCCTTGACGGTAAAGGGGGTGATCTCGTCGGCGAACCTGCCGGCCTTTTGCGCGGCCTCGGCCTTGTTCTGCGAGGCAACCGCAAAGGTGTCCTGTTCCTCACGCGTCAGCTGCCAGCGCTTGGCCACATTCTCGGCCGTGTTGCCCATGTGATAGCCGTGGAACGCGTCCCACAACCCGTCCTTGATCATCGCGTCGATGAATTTGACATCGCCCATCTTGTGACCGGCGCGCAGATGGCTGACATGGGGGCAGAGCGACATGCTCTCCTGCCCGCCCGCAACAACGATCTTGGCATCGCCCAGCTTGATATGCTGTGCGCCCAACGAGACCGCGCGCAGACCCGAGCCGCAAACCTGGTTCATGCCCCAGGCCGGCGCCTCGACGGCGAGGCCCGCATTCAGCGCGGCCTGGCGGGCCGGGTTCTGCCCCTGACCGGCGGTCAGGACCTGGCCCAGGATCGTCTCGGACACCTCGGCAGCATCGACACCGGCGCGCTCCAGCGCGGCCTTGATCGCCGTGGTTCCCAGATCGTGGGCGGGGACCGAGCTGAAGGCTCCGTTAAAGCTGCCCACCGGGGTACGGGCCGCCGACGCGATTACGACATCAGTCATGGCTTAAATGTCCTTTCCATTTCGTTTCGGGCGATTCCTGGTCACCCAGCGAGAGATTATTATGACCCAACGAATCGCCGAACTCACTACAGCAATGCTTGCCGCGGGCATAGTTGACGCAACGGCATGCGGGCACCTGCCGCACCCGGTTCGGGACCGGCGACGGGGAGCAGGCGCATTTTGCGCGTGCAACATAAGTATTGCGGCTGCGCTGTTGCAGTGCCAGATTGAAACGAAAGAACTGTAATAGATGCCGGGGAGAATGAGTTTGGCTGAGCAAAAAGGGACTGACAAGGCAGCGGACGGGCCGATCATCATAAAGAAATACGCCAACCGCAGGCTCTATAACACCGCCAAGTCTAGCTATGTGACGCTCGACGATCTCAGCCAGATGGTGCGCGCGGGCAAGGATTTCGCGGTATTCGACGCCAAGACCGGGGATGACATCACCCGCTCGGTCCTTACCCAGATCATCGTCGAGGAAGAGGGCAAGGATCAGAACATGCTGCCCGCGAACTTCCTGCGTGAGTTGATCAAGCTTTACGGCGATCCGCTGCAGGGCGTGGTGCCGAGCTATCTCGACGCCTCGATGCAGGCCTTCTCGAAGAACCAGGACCAGATCCGCAGCGCCTTTGCCTCGGGCAATCCGATGCAGGGGTTCGAGGCGATGACCCGGCAGAACATGGAATGGTTCGATCAGGCCATGCGCATGTTCAGCCCCTTTGCCGCCACCCAGACCAAAGCGCCCGAGCCCGCCCCAAAGGAAGCCGCCCCGGATGTGAGCGATGATATCGAGTCGCTGCAAAAACAGCTGAGCGAGATGCAGGACCAGCTCTCGAAACTGACCAAGTAACCACTCGGCCAACCGCCGGCCTCAGGCGACGATGTCGCCGGGCCCGTTGCCGGTCCCCTTTCCGGGCCCCTTGCCGGCCCCCGCCCCGTTCTCGGTTCCCGCCCAAAACGCTTTCAGCGCCCTTAGCGACTGCTGATTGGTGTCGCGGGCCATCCCGTTGGCGCCCCGCATCTCGTCGAGCTCCTTTTTCGGCATGTACCAGCTGAGCGAGGTATCGCTTTTCACGTCGAACACCGTGGTTTGCAAAAAGTCGCTGGGCGCCGCCAGATCGCGCGCGCGGACCAGATAGACGCTCTCCAGGCGCCGCAGGCTTTGGCTGTTGCGGAACTTCATGGTGGCGCCCCGGGCCGAGAGAATACCCTCGAGCGGGGTGGTCAGCCATTGCATGCCGCGCGCAAAGGCCCCGGGTTGCTCCGCGCCCGGCTCGGTAAAGGGAAAGGCGCGGATCTGCAGGATCATCACACCCGATGTGTTGGTGATCACCCAGTCGCGGATCATCGGCTGGCTGAGATACGAGACCGCCATGTCGACCCCGTAATTGTCGTAATACCCTGCATCGACCACGCGCCGATAGGGGCTGGTCGGCAGGGCCGATGAGGGCGCGATATAGGGAAACGCCGCGTTCAGGCGCACCGCGGTCTTCAGCTTGAAACTGTCGCGGCTGTCGCGGAACCAGTCGAAAAAGACCGCCCGCTCGCTGCGGTCGCCGCTGCGCACCTTGTCCATGTCGAGATTGCCGATCAACAGGGGCTGCCCCGTCTCGACCAGCATGGGCGAGAAGATGATCGAGGGTTTGACCCCGATCGCCTCCTGGTCCCAGATATCGCCAAACGAGACGTTGAGCGTGCGCCACTGATCCTCCAGCACCGTGCCCCGGTCGGTGCGCTGCACACCGGCCATGAACAGCCGCGGGATGTCGCGCTGCACCAGTTGCTGCGCCACCGCCGAGAGCGAGTCGCGCGGCAGCGGGTATTTCCTCTGATAGGGATAGGGTTTCTCGCCCGGTCCCGGCGTCACCTTGCCCAGTGTCTGGGCATCGAGGATGTCCTGCTCCATCTGCGCCAGGATCGAGCGTTCGGGCAGGCCGGTCTCGTTCATCATGGCGGTGAAATAGGCGCCCCCCACCATGCCGCCCGAGGCGCCGGTGATCAGCCGGATATTGCCGCAAAAGCCCGGCAACTCGCCATCGCCTTCCAGCCGCGCCAGTTCGTCGAGCACCATCGCGGTCCAGAACGAGGCGCGATAGGCGCCGCCGGAGGTCGCGATCACCACCATCTTGGGCTTCGAGCCATCGGGCGCGACCCGCCGGCGCCAGCTCTCCAGCGCCTGGATCGGGTCGATGTCGCGCGCGCCTTTGGGGGTGTGAAGCCCGCCGGCGCTGGTATCGAGCGCCGGAGCGCTCTGCCCGGCCGAGTCCGCCCGCGCCTCGGCCTCGGCGACCGTCTCGGTCTCGCCCATCAGCGTCTCGATCATCTCGGCGGCTTCGTCGTTCAGCGCCAGCATCCTGGCCGGGTCGGCCTGTTTGGGCGCGCCGGCGGTGGCCGAGGATGTGGGCGCCGCGTCTTCGTCCTTCGTGCCGTAGAACTTGTGAATATCGAGCATCAGCCCGGTCTGATAGTGATTGACCAGTTCGCCATTTTCGTTGCGCGCGACGATGCCGGGGATCTCGAATTTCAGCGGCGCATCCGTCTTGAACAGCGTGCTGAACAGAACGATCAGCAGCAACAGCCCAAAGAACACCAATGGCCGCCACCCGATCTCGAACAGGCTGATCGTCGCATAGAGAAACAGGAGCAGCGAAAACAGCGTCACGATCGCGACACCCGGGATCAGCCGCCTGTAGACCAGCGCGCCGCCCATGATCACGCCCGCCGGAATCGCCAGCGCAATCGTCGGGCGCAGGCTGTACCACTGGTAGACACCGGGACGTTCGGGTACCCAGGGCATCACCGCGACCGCAATATGCAGCATCGCCCAGCCCAGCCCCAGCCCCAGCGCCAGCCCGATCGCACAGCGCACCCGCTCATAGGGCAGAAACGGCCCCACCTGTTTGCTGACCGAGACGACGCCCAACAGAAAGTTCAGCAACGAGGTCACGATCACATAGGGCATCACCTCGGGGATCATGCGATTCATGAAATCCGGGTCGACATCGTCCGCCCGGACATAGCCCAGCGTGTAAACCGTGCCCCAGACCAGCGTCACATAAACCACGATCCAGGCCTGCACAAAGATCGCCGGGCTGTTCAGAAACGCACCCCAGCGCCCCTTTTGCGCATATTGCGTGGACAGGGCCGGATCGTCATGGAACATATTGTGCAAGCCCAGGCCCGAATTCGGAACCCCGGCGAGGCTGCTGAGCAGGATCAGATAGAAAAGGAACAACACCCAATGTTCCATGACCGTCAAAAGCACATCGCGTGCCGACACGAGCCACTCGATCAAGACCGGCATCATCGCTGCATTCCCATTGTCGCGCTTCCCCCGAAAGCTCTCTTTGATTGAATCGTACCATTGGAACTCAATTGCCGAAAGCACCGAACGCGGCGCGCCCTGCCGCACCCCGCGATCCGCCAAACCCGCGCGGCGCGCGCGCCATGATTTCGCGGCGCGCCTTTCTGGCGTGGATGGCCGGCGCGGCGGCGGCCGCCGCGGGCTATGCCGGGGCGGTCGAGCCGGGGCTGAGGCTGCGGGTACAGGAATGGCATCTGCAGCCGCGCCACTGGCCCCGGGGCAGGCGGCTGCGCATCGTGATCATCGCCGACCCCCATTGCGCCGAGCCGCACATGCCGCTGGGCCGGCTCGCGCGGATTGTCGCGCGGGCCAACAGCCTGGGCGGCGATCTCATCGTGCTGGCGGGCGATTACGTGGCCGGTCACCGGTTCCTGACCCGCGTGCCGCATGCGGATGAAATCGTGCCGGTGCTCGACCGGCTGTCGGCCCCGCTGGGCGTGCATGCGATTCTGGGCAATCACGACTGGTGGGAGGATGCCGAGGCCCAGGCCCGCCGGGCCGGGCCCACCGCGTTTCACGGCGCCTTCGCCCGCTCCGGCATCACGCTGATGGAGAACTCGGCGCGGCGCCTGACCCATCGGGGCCAGCCCTTCTGGCTCGCGGGTATGGGCGACCCGATCGCCTTTACCCACAGCCCGCGCCCCGGCCCGCGCCGCGGGGTCGACGATTATGCCGCGATGCGCGCCCAGATCACCGATGACGCGCCCGCCATCCTGTTGCTGCACGAGCCCGATTTCTGGCCCCACTGGGGCGAGCGCTTTGCTCTGGGTCTCGCCGGGCATACCCATGGCGGGCAGGTCCGCCTGTTCGGCTGGTCGCCCATCGTGCCCTCGGTCTATGGCAACGCTTACGCCTATGGCCCGGTCGAGGAGCGGGGCCACACGCTGGTGATCTCCGGCGGGCTGGGTTGCTCGATCCTGCCCGTGCGCCTGGGCATGCCGCCGGAAATCACGGTGGTCAATCTCAGCTGAGGCAGGTATCAGCAGGGCGGGCAGAGACCGGGTTCCTGCCCGGTCGCTTCGCCCGATACACGACAGACCGACCTGATAGATAGACGCCCCCGAGCCGGCGCTCGCCGCGCCGGCTTCGCAACAAGGCACCGACATCCATGGCAGACGCCACCTCAAGGACGAGCCCACGCACCATTTTCGCCGCCACCAGCGGGAATGTGCTCGAATGGTACGACTTCACCGCCTATGGCTTTCTGGCGCCGGTGATCGCAAAGGTGTTCTTCCCCTCCGACGATCCCGTGGCCTCGCTGCTCTCGGCCTTTGCGGTGCTGGCGGTGGGCTATCTCGCGCGCCCGATCGGGGGCGCGATCTTTGGCCATGTGGGCGACCGGATCGGGCGCAAGCCCGCGATGATCACGGCCGTCGCACTGATGGGGGCGGGCTCGGTCGCCATCGCGCTGTTGCCCGGCCATGCCGCGATTGGCGCGACCGCCCCGATCCTGCTGGTGCTCATCCGCATGGTCCAGGGCATGGCCGTGGCGGGTGAGTACACCACCGCCGGTGTTCTGCTGATCGAACAGACCGCGCCCGGGCGGCGCGGCTTTGTCGGGGGCTGGATCGCCTTTGCCATGATGCTGGGATGTGTGGCGGGATCGGGCGTGCCCGCCCTACTGGGCGCCTTTCTCAGCCAGGCGCAGATCGAGGCCTGGGGCTGGCGGATCCCGTTTCTGCTGGGCAGCGTGGTCGCGGCCTACAGCATGATCATCCGGGCCCAGCTGACGGAATCCCTGCTCGACCGGGCGACCAGCATCTCGGCCCCGATCGTGAGCGCGTTTCGCGACCATTGGCGGCTGATCGGGCAGATGGTGCTGTTGCTGATCCCCGCCGCCGTGATCTATTTCGTGATCTTCGTCTACGCGGCGACCTATCTGACCGACCAGATGCACTTTTCCAGCGCCCAGGCCCTCGACATCACAACGATCAACCTGCTGATCATCGCGCTGCTCTCGGTCGGGCTGGGCAGCCTGTCTGACCGGGTCGGGCGGCGCGCGGTGTTTCTGGCGGGCGCTCTGGCGACCCTGGTGCTGGCCGGGCCGTTCTGGTGGCTGATGCATCAGCCGAGCCTGACGCTGGTTTTTCGGGGTCAGCTCGGGTTTTCGCTGGTCAACGCCGTCGGCTGGGCCTTGTCGATCACGGTGCTGGTCGAGATCGCGCCAAAGGGCCTGCGCTGTACCACGGTCGCCATGGGCTACAACATCTGCATGGCGCTGTTTGGCGGCACGACGCCGATGGTGGCGACCTATCTGGTCAGCCGCACGGGCGACGATTACGCCCCGGTCTATTATGTGATCGTCGCGACGCTGCTCTCGCTGCCCGTGATCCTCAGGCTGCCCCGGCTGATCGCGGCGCAAGGCCCTCAAACGCCCCCCTGATCCAGCCGATCAGCGCCCCCGCACGACAGGTGCGGGCCGGCGCGGTATACTCCCCGCAACAAGACAACAGCGGAGAACGCCAATGTCATCCACCATGGATTTCGACGACGCCACCTCGCGGATGGTCGACCAGATCTATGCCTCGCCCGATGTGGCGGCGACGCGGCAGGCCGTCTATCGCGCGATCGCCCCGCGCGCGGGCGAGCATTTCCTCGACCTCGGGTCAGGCCCGGGATATCTCGCGGTCGATCTCGCGCGCTCCGCCGGCCCGGCGGGCAGCTGCACAGGCGTCGATCTCAGCGCCACGATGATCCGGCTGGCCGGCGAAAAAGCCACCGGGATCGACACCCTCGATCTGCATCACGCAGACATCACCGCGCTGCCCTTTGACGATGCGCGCTTTGACGCGGTCACGGCGCTGCAGACCCTCGCCTATGTGCCCGATCTCGACGCCGCGCTGGGCGAGATCGCCCGCGTGCTGCGCCCCGGCGGGCGGGCGGTGATCCTGGACACCGATTTCGACGGAGTCGTCTGGCAGGCGCGCGACCGCGCGCGGATGCGCCGCATCCTCGATGCCTATGACAGCCATGTCGTCTGGCCCGACCTGCCGCGCATCCTGCCCGCACGTCTGCAGGCGGCGGGTCTGGTGCTTTCGCGGTGCGAGGTGGTGCCGTTCCTCAATCTGGGCTTTCACCCCAACAGCTTTTCGGTGGGCTTCTCGCGTGTTGTCGGCGCCTATGTCGTCCGCAATGGCATCGCTCAGGAGGAAGTGGATGCCTGGGTGGCCGAACAGCAGGCGCTGGATCAGGCGGGCGAATTCTTTTTCTCGATGCTGCGTTTTCTGTTCCACGTGACGAAACCAGCCCCCTGACAGCGCCCGATTGCGCCACGGTGCGTCATTTCGCGCATAGATGCATATGGCACGATCCATGACTTAGCTTCATTTTCTAGGATGCTGCATCTGCGGGAACTGAGGGGAATGTGCCGTGACATCGTTTAAACGAGCGATCCTTGCTGCGGGCCTCGTGGCCTTTTGCGCCGGCGAAGCCGCCGCGCTGGAATGGAATGTCTCGCTGTGGGGCAAACGGCGCGCCTTTACCGAGCATGTCGAAAAGCTGGCCGAGTTGCTGGCCGAGCGGACCAATGGCGACTTCACGCTGAACCTCTCGTATGGCGGGCTCTCGAAAAACCGCGAGAACCTCGACGGGATCTCGCAAGGCAAGTTCGAGATGGCGCAGTTCTGCGTAGGCTATCACCCGGACAAGACACCGACGCTGACGGTGCTGGAGCTGCCCTTTCTGGGCGTCGCCGAGCTGCGCGAACAGGTCGAACTCGCGCGGCGGGTCTATCAGCACCCCGCGGTGGTGGACGACCTCGCGCGCTGGAACGCGACGCTGGTCATGCCCTCGCCGCTGCCCGAGTACAACCTGATGGGCTCGGGCCCCGTGCCCGAAAGCCTCGGCGATTACGCCGGCATCCCGGTGCGCGCGACCGGCGGCATCGGGCGGGCGCTGGCGAAACTGGGGGCCGAGCCGGTCTCGCTCTCGGCGACCGAGGTCAGCGACGCCATCGCCGCCGGTCAGGTCAGCGCGGTCGCCTTTGCCCCGCATGCCCATGTTGCCTTTGGCGTGACCGAGACGGCGAAATGGTGGACCGCCAATCTGAATGTCGGCACCGTGCATTGCCCGGTCGTCGTCAACACCGATGCGCTGAACGCGCTGACGCCCGACCAGCGCGCGGCGCTGACCAGCTCGATCACGCAGGCGCTGCAACACTATATCGACACCTACCAGTCCAAGACCATGGCGGGCTGGTACGACCTGCTCGAGGAAATGGGGATCGAGGAATACTACTATTCCCCGCGCGACATCTATGCCTTTCGCAACGAGGTCAAGGACGCCACGGCCCAGGCCTGGATGGCCGAACAGACCGCCGATGGCGTCCCGGCGGCCGAGCTGTTGAGCCTGGTCAATGCCAGCATTGCCAAGATGGATTTCGCCGACGGTTTCCAGAACTGGGACGCGCTGAAGTGAGCCACCGCCTGCGGGGCACTTGAAACCCGCGCCGTGCGGGCGTAGCGTTGGGGCCGGCCCGGCCCGGGCCTCCTCCCTCCATCCGGGGCAGCAGCATCCTGCAGGGCGCATGTCATCCGAACGCACCCGGTTCGAGCCGACGCAAAAGGAGGGGCTGCGCATTCCGCTCGACAGAGGAGGTTCCAAGATGCGGCTACAGGCCCCTATCTATCATTTGAAACGCCAAGCAAAGCGCCTTTCGCGCGACCGTGGCATCCCTCACCACCAGGCGCTGGACCAGATCGCGGCGGCCGAAGGGTTCCAGAGCTGGAGCCACCTTGCCGCCGCCAGCACCGAGCGCCCGGCGGCGCGGATCATGGGCGGGCTGACCGGCGGCGACATGGTGCTGCTCGCCGCCCGGCCCGGCCATGGCAAGACCCTGCTGGGGCTCGAGCTTGCCATCGCGGCCGCGCGGGCGGGCAGACCCGGTTTCGTCTTCACGCTCGATTACACCAGGCGCGACGTGCTGGCCCGGCTGGCGGATCTGGGCATCCCGGCGGCCGAGGCCGGGCTGCTCACCATCGACACGTCCGACGAGATCTGCGCTGACTACATCATCGAGCGGCTGTCAGCGGCCCCCGGTGCTGCCTTTGCCCTGATCGACTATCTGCAACTGCTCGACCAGAAACGGGCAAACCCGGATCTCGCCACCCAGATCCAGGCGCTCAAGGCCCATGTGAGGGCCACCGGGGCGATCGTCGCCGCGATCTCGCAGATCGACCGGCAATTCGACTTGCGCGCGGCAGAGCTGCCGGGCCTTGCCGATATCCGCCTGCCCAACCCCGCTGATCTCTCGGCCTTTACGCGCGCCTGCTTCCTGCATGACGGGGAGATCCGCTGCGGCCCGATCGCCTGACCACGCCGCGCCCGGGCCCCAGCAACAAGCCCCCGCGCGGGGCGCGCCACAACAGGCCCCGCGCGGGGCAACCCCACCCCCGCC